>JAJZXK010000179.1 GCA_021806565.1 Bacillota bacterium
TTCCAGCGCGATCCTCCGACGCACACCCGTAGCGCGCCCGATCCCATCCATCGCTCCGCTCCTCCGCACGTTGGTCGCACCGCATCTGTTCAACGTAGCCACACCTCGTTCTTCGCACATAAAATTTGGTAGCGGACAGGTTTTCGGCCCGGCGTTGTTGGAATTGTCGCGCAAAGGATTCCGGGTCGTGAGTGGCGAAGGCCGTCTCTATGGAACAGGTGCCACGGCCCGGGGTGGTGGTCGGCGCGGGGCCCATTCTGCGGGCCGTTGCCGACCGGATCGGCCTCGTCTCGGTGATTGACCAGGCGGTCGCGTGGGATGCGGAACGCTGTCGGCTCTCACCCGGCGAGCGGATTCTCGCGCTCATCCTCAATCTACTGACGGACCGGCAGCCCCTGTATCCGGTGACGGACGCCTTTCGCCTGACGGATGTGCCGTTGCTCTTGGGGCCGGGGGTGACGGCCGCGGATCTGACAGACGACGCCTTGGGGCGCGCGTTGGACAAGCTCGCCGCCGCGGGGGCGGCGGCCGTCTTCAGCGCGGTGGCCGCCCGGGCGTATGCCGTGGAGGCCATCGACCGCGGCGGGATGCACTTTGATACCACCTCGCGATCCCTGTATGGGGACTATCCCACGGCGGACGGAGCGCACGGCGTCACGCCGCGCCACGGCCATTCGAAAGACCACCGGGACGACCTCAAACAGATTCTGTTCACCTGTTTCGTGAACCGGGAGGGCGTCCCCCTGAGGGGCACTGTGGAGGACGGGAACCGGTCGGACAAGCGACTCAACCGGCACCAGATTGCCCGCATTGTCCAGGCCTTCAGCCCGGAGGCCCTGCGGGACCTGGTCTATATCGCGGACTCGGCCCTGGTGACGGGGCCGAATCTCGACGCGCTGGCCGCCGCGGAGATTGCCTGGCTGTCGCGCCTCCCGGACACCTATGGGGTCGCGGCCACGGCCCAAGCCGCCGCCTGGGCGGCGGACGCGTGGATCCCGGTGGGGCGTGTGGCGGCGTCGCCGCACGCGGCCACCTATGCCGCGTCGGAGCAGACTGGGACCATTGGGGACCGCCCTTATCGCGTCGTGGTGTACCGGTCCTCCCGCTTGGATCGCCGCAAGGCGAAGACCCTCGAGCGCGGGCTGGCCCAGGCGCGGAGCATCGCCGAACGGGGGGCGGACGCGCTCACCGCCCAAGACTTTGCGTGCGCGGCGGACGCCGAGGCAGCGGCGGTGGCTTTCCGGGCCACCGCCCCGCACTGGTGGCCCGGCACCACGGCGGTGGCGCCCGTCACCGTGACGGACAAACGGCCGCACCGGGGCCGGCCCCGCCGCAACGAGCTGGCCCCCACGCACACGGTCTACCGGGTGCAGGTGACCTGGGGGCCCCGCGATGAGGCCGCGGTGCAGACGGAGTTGGCGCGCCGCAGCACGTTGGTGCTCATCACGACGCGGCCGGCGACGCGCTCTGAGGCGGCGGCCCTCTTGCGGGAATACAAGGCGCAGACCAGCGTCGAGCAACGCTTTCACTTCCTCGAAGACCCCGCGTTTGTGGACGCGGTCTTCCTCCAGAAGCCGGAGCGGATCCAGGCGTTGGGCTACGTCATGCTCCTGGCGCTCTTGCTGTTTCGCTGTCTGGAAAGGCGGGTCCGCCAGGCACCGGTGCCCTTTCCGACCGCGTATCGCGGCCGGGTGGCCCAGCGCCTACGGGGCAGATCATTTTGCACCATGGCCGGGGGATCCCAGTGATGTGGCGCAACGCCACGCACCGCTATCTCGCCGTGCCGACGGCGCACCGCCCGGCAGTCCGGATGATTCTCGAAGCGCTCACCCTCACGGAGACGATTTACACCACGGTCCCGGCCCGAGCCGCCCCGTTGTAAATATCTCGGATGCGCGCGTACGACGTGCGGAAGCCAAGCTTCAAGGCCGGAGGCCAGGAATAATAACCCGGGGGCCAACCGGAACGGGTGTCGGTCTATGACTTCCGCCACCTCGCGGCCGGTAAACGCAATCCATATGCGCTTTATGACGGAACCTAGAACGCCGGCCGGGTGACCGGGGGATCGGACCACGACTCGCCACCGCACGCCGTGGCGACCATGCGCCGCTGACGGCACGAGCGAGGCACGCGTCAATATCGGGACGCCCGGGACCTGGTCCACGCGGCCGACGACGGGAGCCACCAATACCGAGTCCGGCTCCGGAGGGCGCACCGCAGCGATCCGCCATCGCCACGGGCCTGAACCTCTATGCGGAGAAGGATCCTACCCCCGCCCGCTCGGCGCGAAGGTCCTCGACGACGAATGTGCGCCCCCATCGGGAAGCGGCGATCGCTCATGGCGAGTGGAAGTACACCATCCGACCCTCATTCCCGTCCCTTCTTGTGCTGCCGTTCCTTAACTCTCGGGCCTGTTCCCTGGGGTAGGGATCCAGCCGGCGCCAAACGTGGTACGGAGCACTCCAAGAGTTCTGACGCGCGTTAGGGGTCGAGCGGCGCACCATTTACGGGTCAGGGGGCCGATCCGGGGTGAAAGTGATTCTGCGATCGCTACTTATTGGATACGGCTAGTAATTGCAGTGTATTGACGCAGCAATAGAGCGAAGCATAGATCCGCGGGCAAAAAGTGTGGTCGCCCGTGCCTGCGGGGAGCCAATGGCGAAACCGGCGCGCTGTTGCCAAACAAGAGTGGAGGATCACTCATGTTCGGTCGTGTCGCGCTCGGACTCGTAGCGGCTGCCGCTGTGGCTCTTGCCCTCAGTGGGGCCGGCGCGTTTGGCAACTTCACAAGCAGTGTCACGGTGAACAACTCGATCCACTCGGGAACCTTTCAGTTGGAGGCACTTCCCACAGGGACTCCAACCGTAAGCGGACCGCTGATTGGTGATGCGAATCCCACAGGGCAGCCTGTGCAGTCTCTCTCCGCCTCCGCGGAACCAACGGTAGTCGGTCAGGGCAACACTCTGTCCTATTCATTGGTGAACGCCAGTCCCGGCGACACCTACACGTACCAGTTCACGGTGTACGACGTAGGGACGCTGCAGGGGGAACTGGACACCATATCCTACAGTCCCGGCCAGTCTACCGGCACCCTTGAACAGAACATGACCGTTGAGGTGGAAGAGCAGGTGAACGGGGTCTGGACCCCCATCCACACCACCACGGCCTCGGGAGCTGCCGGCGTTCCGGAGAACGCAGCGGGGTACTACACTTTCTACCTCGACTATGCGTTTGGTCCTGCCTTCCTCCAGCCCACTCAGCTGGTGGACGGGCAGTCCACTTACACGGGCGATGAGAATTCGGCGACCTTCCGTGTGGTGTTTGCCTTCAACGCGTCGGCCCCCAATTCGGCCGAGAATGCCAGCGCTTACCCAACCCTCTCGGTTAACGGCGCGGTTACGCCGTGATCCGCGGGTCGAGGCCGTCCCGTCGCTCACCCGACCTGCCGCCTGGTACGCGGCAGGGGGTAGCGGCGGGGCGCCGCGACCCCACGCCGCGCGTGGTGGGGTCCGGACTGACGGCGCGGCCGTGGTCGTGGGTGGCGCGCGGGATTGAACTCGTGATCCTCCTGGTGATCGCTGTCGGAATCGTGGTGGCGGTGATCGCGGTCGCGGGGGGTGGTTGGGAAGTGCAACCCATCCTGTCGGGCAGTATGCGGCCTGGATTCCCCGTCGGGGGCGTGGTAATTGCTGAGCGGCTCCCGCTTTCGGAACTACAGGTGCGCGACGTCATCATCTTTCACCCGCCGTTTGATCCCTCGCAGTATTACGTACACCGTGTCATCGCTTTGCGGCGCGTGGGTTCCACGGCGGACATTCGCACCCAAGGCGATGCCAATCTGTATCCCGACCCCTGGACCCTGCGTCTTCGCGGGCGGGACGTTTACGTGGCACAGTTTACGCTGCCGTTGCTGGGCTATGCGGCCGTGTGGGTGAGGTCGCCGACGGGCCACCGGATAATGCTGGTGCTGGCCGTCATCCTGGTCGGGGCGCTAGTGGTCCCTCCCTTGCGTGGTCGCATGCGGCGCCGTCCCGGACCGCCGCGGGAAGAGCGGGAAGAATAGATAGGCGGGACGGGTCATTCCGTCAGATACGGCGGCCGGCCCGGTCGCCTCTGCTATTGGGTGAGTTGCCCGGACCCGAGGGCGAGGAACCGTGACCAGGGCTCTGGTCACAGCGGGGCCGGCGGACTGCAAGAGAGAGCAGGCACTTTCCCGCCAGCACCGAGAGCATGAACAGTTGGCGGCCGTTCCGGGAGGCAGCTTGGGGAACGAGGCGGCTTGGGGCCCAACGGCAGCGCTCTCGCCGCCGGCAAGTGACATGGTGTTTGAACTCGTGCCGCCACGCGCACGCTGTGGCGGAGCCAAGCGCGGTATTCGACCCCAAGGAGACGCGTCCGCTTTGACACGCGTCACTCGCTAGCGGATGGATCCCAGCGCCTGATCGAGGAGATCGAGGAGCCGGTGGATTCCGTCGACGTCAATAATGAGGGGCGGTCCTATGAGGACGTGCTCGCCGTCTCCTCCCTCGGCGGCACCGTGCCCGTGGTACAGAATGAGGCCATGCTCAAAGGCGCTTTCAACAACGCGGGCCGCGATGCCCGAAATCTGCTCCAGGACGATTCCCTGCATGAGTCCGCGGCCCCGCACACGCCGGATGACGGGATGACGGGCGGCCAGCTCAAGGAGACCTTGATGAAGCCGTGACCCCATGTCCGCCGATCGCGCCACCAGATTCTCATCCCGCACAATCTGAAGTGCCTTGGCGGCGACCCGGGCACTGACCGGATTGCCGCTGTACGTAAAACCATTCAGGAAGCTTCCCGGCCCACCCAGGAGCTCCTGGTAGAGGGCACCCGAGACTATCACCGCGCCCATTGGCGCGTAACCGCCCGAGAGACCCTTCGCGGCGGTGAAGAGGTCTGGCCGGACGCCGTGGTGGTCCATGGCCAGAAGTTTTCCGGTCCGGCCAAACCCGGTCATCACCTCGTCCGCCACGACCAGGAGGCCGTTCCGGTGCGCCAGGCGGGTGAGTGATGCCACAAATCCTTCATGGGGCGTAAAGCCGCTTCGGGCGGAACCCGACACGGGTTCCAGAATCACGGCGGCGAACGTATCCGCCCCGTACTCCCGGAGCGTATCCTCCACGGCGATAAGGCAGGGACACGATCCGTCCGCTCCAATGCCGGAGCAGTTCTCCGAGATGGGTGGGGCGTGGACGAACGCCGGCCCGAGAAGCGGCCGATATGGCGCCTGGCGCACAGGGTCGCCCGATACCGCAAGCGCTCCGAGCGAGTTCCCATGGTAGCTCGGGCGGAAGCTCAGGATACGATGGCGGCCGGTCGCGCCTCGGAGCAAGGCGATGTGCCGGACAAGCTTGACCGCCGTCTCCACCGCCTCGGATCCTCCTGACGTGGGGTAGGTGTACCAGGGGACCGAGTCCCCGACGAGAGTGCTGACCTCCCTCGCCAACTCCTCTAACGCTGGGGTCGTAAACGTGAGGGTGTGGGCATACGCTACCTGTCCAGCCTGCTCGGCCATAGCTGCGGCCATATCGTGGCGGCCGTGCCCGAGATTGGCAACCAGCGCTCCCGAAGACCCGTCGAGGTAACATTTTCCGGCGTCGTCATAGAGATTGATGCCGGAACCATGGGTGATGACGGGATAGCGGCGATGGAGATCCCGGTGCAGCACCCATGATGGTCGGTCTTGACTTTCCGGTGTCATGAACGCCTCATTTCGGAAGGCTCGGATGCTCCGGCGACGCGGTTACGTTCCGCCCAGCAGTCGCGCCGGATTGTCCACCAGCATGGTCTCCACGTCCCGTTCCGACACTCCCGCCTGCCTCAGGCTCGGAACGATGGTCAGGATGACGTGGTCGTATCCCCGTCCGCCGTAATGATGCCACTGCATCTTGGTGCACACGTCCTGTGCGAGGAGCATGGA
>JAJZXK010000043.1 GCA_021806565.1 Bacillota bacterium
GCCGTTGGAGAATGACCTGCTTCGGTGCCATGCTCGCACCGTAGACGCCACCGCCCTGCTTGTCAAGCGTTCACTTGTGGGCAAAGGGCAGGCCTAGCCTCCGCGGATATGCCGCCCCGCCTCACGGGGCGAGGATCCGCTCAGGAGGTATCGTGTGGTAGTCGTGGTCGGCGTAAAGGTCCACCGCAAACCGGGTCACGCGTAAGACCATCTCGGCCGAGCGGATGGGCAGATTGGCCCCCTCGGATGCCAGCAGTCGACGCATGGCCGCCCGGAGGCGGCGCTGGACGGACCGCGCGGCCGCCTCAGGCTCCGTGCGCCGAAGGAGCATGATGGCGTTGAGGTTGCCTTCGCCGGCTTCCTTTTCGTGCGTCCGCAGGTCGTTGGCCAGACGCACGGCGCGCCCGGCGGCTCGGGCCAGCCGGCGCAGGGCCTCCAGGTGCGCGTCCGCCTCTGGGCAACTGTCGATCACCCACGCTCCCGTCAGGTACAGGGGCACACCGATGCTATGCAGTCCGTGCTGCAGGTACGTGCGCAGCGAAGGCGCGGCGCCGCCGGCGCGGATCCGGTCCGCGACATCGCATTCAAAGGCCATGCCGGCGAGCATACGCCGGCAGTTGGCCGCCCAATCGCCGGAGCATGCCCTCCATTGTGGGTACGCCGCAAGCCGCGCCGTCAGTTCCTCCAGGGCGGAAGCGTAAGCATCGCCGGCCGGTGGCCGCAGGCGGCCCGCGGCGATCGCCGCGTAGCGGGCCACGCGGGGGGCGCGCTCAACCGCAGTGAACACCCTCTGGTCAAAGGCGTCGTCGATGGCATAGATCCACGTCGGGATCATCGCCATCTCCACCAGTGGCCCTGCCCCCAACCAGGGCGCGGCCGCCGCCATGCTGATGGCGATCGCCGGGAAGCGCACGGGCGGGAAGATGCCGTACGGCTTGGCCCAGTCGGCCAGCCGGGCATGAACCTCGCGCGTCCGCTCCAGAATGCGCGCGCGCTCACCCGGCGGGCAGGCGTCCAAAAAGTGGTTCAACCTCGCCCCCATCTCGCCGCCGACGTGCGGCACTGGGCCCCGCATCGCGCAGGGCCTACCCTATTTTGACACGCCCGCTGCCGTCCCCGCAGGGGAATACCGGTATTCCCCGACTTCCGCCGCGCTCCCAGCACAGGGGCGCCGGCACCGATGATGCCCGCACCGTGTCCGGGTCCAGACCCCGCCAGCGACGGCGAGTACGGCTGCGCACGAACTGGTACGTGCAACTTGTCTGTGCGGATTTCCAAACCGCAAGGCGCCTCCCTCCCACGGCTACAGCCGGGGCATTCCCGATGATCGCTCATGGGGGCTTTCTGCTTCGCCGGGGTCCGCCCACCCGTTTCCGAGTGGGTCTTAGGTCCCCTCCACAGGCAGACACCGCCAGCCCGGCGGCCAGCCCCGCGAGTCCCGCGTCCCGGATGTTCTGCGCGGCGGTCACGCCCCGGTCCAGGGCAGCACCGCACTCGGGGCACTGCCCACGCCGCGCTGCAAGCGGCAACGCCGCCACGGTGTGCCCACACGCATGGCACCGCTTGCTGCTCGGGTAGAGGCGGTCGATTTGGACGAAGGTGCGGCCGTACCACGGTGCCTTGTACTCGAGTCGCCGCAGCGGTTCGCCCCAGCCCACGTCCAGGATGCTCTTGGCCGGCGTCGGATGCGCCAGCATGCCCTTCACGTTCAAGCCCTCGGCACACACCACTAGGTCTTCGCGGAGGATGCGCGTGGTGGGCTTGTGCGTGCGGTCTCCGCGCCGGTCGGCCATGCGGGCATGGATGCGGGCCACCTTCCGTCGAGCTTTGGCTCGATGGCGTGAGCCCTTGCGCTTGCGGGCCAAACGCCGTTGAGCCTTGGCCAGCCGCTACTCGTCCTGGCGCAAGCACCGCTCATTTCCCGCCTTCTCTCCGGTGCTCATGCACGCGGCATCCAGCAATCCCAGGTCGATGCCCACCGTCGCCTTGACCACAGGCAGCGGGGCAACCTCCCCCTGCGTCGACAACGAGATGAAGCAGCGGCCGGCGGGGTCCTTGCTGATGCTGACGCTGGTGGGCTCCGCACCGACCGGCCGCGTCCAGCGGATGTCCAGCGGCGCGTCCATCTTGGCCAGCGTGGGAGTTCCGTCTTTCCAGCGGAAGCCGCCAGCGCCCAGTCCGTCAGGCGCGGCGCGCGAGCGCCGCCGCCCTTTGCCGCAGCGGCGAGGCTACGCCCGCCGCTGCGAGGGCATGAAGACCAGGGCCAGCACCAGCGCCACAGCCGCGATGGCGGCGGAGGCGCGTAGCGCGCCGTCCACTCCGGCCACAAAGGCGGTCCGGACCGAGGCGAGCAGCGCCGCCGAGCCGGTGTGGCGCGCCACGGCGAGGCCGCCGAAGACGCTGGCCCTGGCCGCCGCGGCGGCGGCCGGGGGCAGGCCGAACAGCGCCACATGGCTCTGGTAGCCGGCGCCCAGGACGCTGCCGAGCGCAGACGCCCCAAAGGCGGGACCGAGCTTGACCACCGCCTGGAGGAGCCCAGAAGCGACGCCGCTGCGCTCGGCGGGCATTTCGACCAGGGCGGCTGAGGCGGCGGTGGCGAAGGCCAACCCGCAGCCGGCGCCGGCGACGAAGGTCCACGCCGCGACGAAGGCGTCGCCGCTGGTGGCGGTCATCGTCGCGCCGAGGGCCGAGCCGACGATCAGCACCGCATAGCCGGCGGCGATACTGAGCTTCGCGCCAAAGCGGGCGGCGAGGCGGTCTGCCGGGATGGCGCCGGCCATCATGCCGGCGATCGAGGGCAGCAGGCGGTAGCCGGCGCCCTGGGGGCCCATGCCCCGGACGGCCTGAAGGTACTGGGGCAACACGAAGAACGCGCCGAAGAGGCCGATCAGGCCCAGGGCCGTCAAGATCACGCCCCAGGTGAAGGACCGCGACGCGAAGAGGCGCAGGTCGATCAGGGGCTGGCCGGCGGGCCGGCGCGCGATGCGGCGCTCAAGGGCGGCGAAGGCGACAAGGAGCACCATACCCCCGACGACAGGAACGAGCGCGTCGGCGCTGCTCCAACCCTGCTTGCCGGCCTCGATGACACCGTACATGAGCGCGACGAGGCCTGCGCCGGAGAGCAGCAGGCCCGCTCCGTCGATGGCGGGGGCGCTGGGCGCGCGCGACTCAGGGACGAGTGCCAGCACCGCGGCGAGCGCAAGGAGCGCGACGGGTATGTTCATCAGGAAGATCCAACCCCACCAGGCGTGGGCGAGGAGCCAGCCGCCGAGGACGGGTCCGAGGGGCAGGCCCAGGAAGTTCGCTGCGCTCCAGACGCCGACCGCGCGGGGACGCTCCGCCTCGCTGAAGAGCACGGTGATGAGGGCCAGCGCGATGACGGTCAGGGCGGCACCGGCGAAGCCGAGGACGACCCGGGCGGCGATGAAGGCCGCAGGATTGGGGGCGTAGGCGCAGCCGAGGGAGCCCGCGGCGAAGAGCGCAAGGGCGGCGGCCATCACGGCGCGGCGGCCGTAGCGGTCGCCTACGAGGCCCATGGGGAGCATCCCCGCCACCAGGGCCAGGGTGTAGGCGGTGACGAACCACTGGAGTTGGGCTTCCGAGGCGTGGAACGCGCCGGACAGCGTGGGGAGGGCGAGGGTGAGCACCGTCACGTCCAGGGTGACGGCGAGGATGGCCAGGATGATGGCCATGAGGGCCCACCACCGCCGCGCGGAGGGCGAGGTGTGGCTGGGGGGCTTGGTGGTGTGGGGCCGGGCCTGAGCGCGCTCGTCGGTCGCAGCCGGAGCATGGACCTGCTCAGCGGCTTGCCCGGGGACCTGGCCGGGGCCTCGGGTGGGGGATGTGGGGCCCTCGGGGACGGAGCCGTCGGCGTGCCTCCGGGTGCGAACGTCCATGGGTCGCGCCTCCTTCGCGGCAGATATCAACGATTGTTGATATCACCGCGCGTTGAGGTTACGTCCGGCCGGCGCGGTTGTCAACGGTCGTTGAGATCATGGGGCGTCGATGTGCTACGCTGGACACATGGACACGGCGAAGCGTTCGGGCGGATCGCGGCGAACGGGGCGGCCTGCGGGGGAGTCGGGCAACCGGGAGGCCATCCTCGCCGCGGCGCGCCGCGAGTTCTTCGCGCGGGGCTATGGCGGCGCCACCATCCGGGGCATCGCCGCGGACGCGGGCGTCGATCCGGCACTGGTCCACCACTACTTCGGCAGCAAGGACCGGCTACTGCTGGAGTCGCTCGAGCAGGGGGACCTCCTGGAACTCGCGGAGAGTGCGGCCGCGAGCTTGCTGCTAGGGGGGCCCGAGCATGTCGGCGAGCGCGTCGTCCGGCGCATGGTGGAGGTCTATGACGCGTCGCCGGATCTGTTGGGCTGGATGGGCCGGAGCTTCCTCACCGGTCTGGTGCGGCTGGCCGCCACCAACGAGGCAGCGGCGCGGCAACTGCGCAAGCTGCTGGCGCGCGGCGGGCTGGCCCGGCTCGTGCGGGGGCTGGGTGTGCCGGAGCCGGAGCGCCGGCTGGCGTTGGTGCTGTCCGCGGTGATGGGGCTGGCCATGGCCCGGTTCGTGCTCCAGATGGAGCCGGTCGCCAGCGCGGATGCGGACACGCTCGCCGCGTGGTACGGGCCGGTCGTGCAGCGTCTGCTGTTCGACCCGCTGCCGGACGGCGGCGGTGGCGCGAGGGCACAGGGCCGCTGACCATGCAGGGCCGTACCGCCGGCAATATCCGCCGTGAGCCGCGTCGAGGAAACGGCGCATGCTGTAAGGCCGCCGCCGGCGCCCTGCCCCGCCGCACAGGCCGTGGGGCTCAAGGTCAACCTGCAACACGGCCCGGCCACGGCCCGCAAGTGTTCGGCGATCCCACCCGCGTCTGGGCCGCCGCGGTACGCTGCGCTTGCTGATGGTGGTGTCCGCGTGAGCAGCAGCGGCGAGCCGGAGGATCTGACCACGATCCTGAACCGCCTTACCGCACAGCGCAAGACCGCAGCCAATCCAGGCCATGAGGCCGTCAACCGCCATCCTCAAGGTCGGCTCCGCTCTACGCCGCCCGATGGTCGCCCGGTCCGGGCCCACCGATGGGGTGGCCGGGGATATGCCTCGAGTGGTCCAGGGTGCAGGTGGCACGGCGTCCAGATACACCCACCCTGGAAGGTCCGGCATGCCACCATCCCCGGCGGCTCCGATCACGGCAGCCGGCCGCTCGGGCACCCGTGGCGCCGAAGATCGACACGTACCGGTGCGGGGCTCGGACGCCCTCTACCTATGCGATCCTTTTGGGACAGGAACACCCGACCATGTCGATAACCGCCACCGCCCGCCTCGTCGATGCGGCCCACCCGGACGCTCCGGAGGGCGCCCCGGCCCGGACCGCGGCGGGCATGCCTTCGCGAAACACCGGCCGACGACGGACAGGAGGACGATGGTGCAGGCGTGTATCCACGGAGCGACGCGCGGCCACGTCGCTTGGAGGAGGACCTGGCGGCCGAGATCCGGCGGCCGCCGAACCACGAGGGTATCGTCGGGCCCGGGTGTCTCGCGGTACACCCGATGATCCGTGGATCGACGCGAGGCCTGGTGGCGTGGGCCGCCGCAACCGCGCCCCACGCCATCAGGCCCGGGGAGGGGAAGAAGCAGATGCCTCAGCGGCAGAGGCCCAACGTGGTGCTGATCATCACCCACGACACCGGCCGGCACCTCGGGTGCTATGGCTGGCCCGTGGCCACCCCGCACCTCGATCACCTGGCGGCAGAGGGGATGCGCTTTGATCGCCACTTCTGCGTCGCGGCCCAGTGCAGTCCCAGCCGCAGCGCCCTGATGACCGGCCGCTGGCCGCACTGCAACGGGGTGATGGGCCTGGCCCCCCGCTGGACATACCGGGATGGGGAACAGACGCTCGCCCAATGCCTTGGCGCGGCGGGCTACGAGACGGCGCTAATCGGCTTGCAGCACGAGGGGTCCGACCCGGCGAGGCTGGGGTACGGATTCGCGGAGACCTCCCTGGCGGGAAGTGGCTTTCGGTACGTCCCAGGGGCGCAGTCCCCGGCCACGGTGCTCGCGGGACAGGCCGCAGAATGGCTCCGCCGACGGCCTGCGGCGGGATCCAGGCCGTACCTGTTGGTGGTCGGGCTCGCCGAGACGCACCGTCCCTGGGACCGTCCCGAGTACGCCGGGGAACCGACGGATGCGGTTCGCGTGCCACCCTACCTCCCGGATGAGCCGCAGGTGCGCGCCGAACTGGCCGCATTCGCCGGCTCCGTACGCGTGGCGGACCAGGCGGTCGGAGACATTCTCCGGGCAGTGGACGCAACGGGTGATACACAAGATACGCTCGTCGTCTTCACGGTGGACCACGGACTCGCCTTTCCCCGCGCCAAGGGCATGTCCTACGATCCGGGGCTGGCGACGGCGCTGCTGGTGCGGTGGCCCGGGCGCGTCGCGCCGGGCAGTGTGAGCGACGAACTTGTGTGCAATACCGATCTCTTCCCCACCCTGCTCGGGGCGGCCGGCGTGGCCCCACCCCCCGCGGTGCAGGGGCAGAGCTTCCTCGGCCTGTTGACGGGCGGGGCTCACAAGCCGCGCGACGACTTCTTCTTTGAGATGACCTGGCATGACCGCTACAACCCGCATCGGGGCATCCGCACGCGCCGGCACAAATACATCCGCAACTTCGGCTCCCTGCCTTTGGTCTTTTTGCCCGGGGACATTTACAACAGCCCCTCCGGCGCGCTCGTCCGCGAGCGCTACTACGCGGAGACCCGGCCAGCCGAAGAGCTCTACGACCTCGAGCGCGATCCGCTGGAGCACCACAACTTGGTGCAGGATGCTCAGTACACGCAGGTCCTCGCTGGGCTGCGGGCCCGGGTGGAACGGTGGATGGAGGAGACCGGCGATCCCCTGCTGGCGGGACCAGTGGAGGCACCCCAGGGCCCAGCCCGCCGGCCATAGGGGCGCCGGGCCGGGACCAGCCCAACAGGCGGGTCAGGGAGGGACGGTCCGGCCAGCCGTTCCGCTGCCTGAAGCGGGGATGCGCGGCCCGCACCGTCGCATGCATCCCGGGCCGGACGCAGTGCTCGGTCCGTGGGGGCGCCGGTGGCGCGAAGGCGACCTCGCGATCCGCGGGGCTTGAGCAGGGCCCGGGGAAGTTGGCGGGCGGGAAGAGGATGGCTCCCGCGACGGGTGGCGGGCGCCTTCGGACCGCCGCGCGGCGGAAGCCCGGCCTCCAAGCCTGACATCGGACCGCATCCCACTACGGGGCACCGTTGGCTGGCGCGCGGGCCAGGAGGGCGGCCGCCTGAGCACGGGTCGTGGTCCCCAGCGGTTCGAAGCTGCCGTCGGGAAAGCCGTGGATGTAGCCGGCGGAAGCCGCCGCTGCGACGCCCGCCCGAGCCCACGCGTCGATGCCGCTCGCGTCGGTGAAGGGCGGGACCACGCCGCCGGTCAGACTCAGGGCCCGGGCCAGCAGCACCGCCATCTGCTCACGCGTCAGCGGGGCGGCGGGCGAGAAGGTGGTCGGAGAGGTACCTGCGACGATTCCGGCATGCAGGGCGGCCAGGACATAGGGCGCGTACCAGGCGGATGTGGGCACGTCGGTGAACGGGCTGCCTCCGGTGCCCGGCGCCAGACCCAAGGTGAGGTCCAGCATCTTGACGAACTGCGCCCGGGTCAGGGCCGCATCGGGCCGGAACGTCCCGTCGGGGAAGCCCGCCACGATGCCCCGGTTCGCCAGGGATTCGATGTCCGCGTAGGCCCAGTACGAGGCGGGCACGTCGGAGAAGCTCGGCGCACCCGGTACCGCAGGCGCCTCCGGAGAAGCCGGCACGCTGTAGCTGAAACGATCCACGCCGCTGGTGGCGCTGGTGCCGTAGGGGGTCGTCACCGTCACGTCCACGCTGCCCGTGCCCGGGGGCGACATGGCCGTGAGTTGCGTGTCGGAGTTCACGCTGAACGATGCCGCGGGCGTCGCCCCGAAACTCACCTCGGTGACGCCGGAGAGGTACGCCCCGGTGATGGCGACGAGAGTGGCGCCCCCCGCGGGCCCGCCGGACGGCGCCACCCCGGACACCACCGGCGTGAAGTCCAAGGAGCCGCCCGCACCCCCGCCGCCACCCGCGCCCCCCGCCGCCGCGCCGATGCCGAACGGCGTGCCGGTGAGGTCCGCCAGGCTCGGCGAGGTTGAGGCATCCACCGTGACCGTGACGCAGCCGCCCTCCAAGGACTGGTCCGAGGCCGCCGCCCACACCGCGCCGTTCCACCAGTAGACCTGGCCGCCGCTGGCGACCCCGCACCGCACAATCATCACCGAGGTGAAGGTGTTGTCCGGCGACAGGCTGACGTCGAAGTACGTCCCGCTGGCCGTGAAACTCGGTGTGCCGCCCGGGTCGCCGCTGTATTCGGCGACGGCGACGGCGCCCGCGCCGCCGCTGGCCGTGGCGGTGGTGCCGGCCAGGGCTCCCGCACCGCCTGCGGTCGCCTCGCCGCTGGCGTCCGAGGCGGTGGCGGTGGCGCTGCCGGACACGGTCACACCGGCGGGCGTGACGAAGGCGATGGCCGTCAGGGGGGACGAGGCGCCCTCCACCGAGGCCGACACCGTGGCCACCCCTGCCGCGGGCATGGTCAGCGAGACGCTGAAGGAGCCGGCAGCGTCGCTCGACACCGACGCCGCGTCCAGGCTGCCCGCCGAGGCCGCCAGGTCGACCACCGCACCGGGCACCGGGCTGCCGCCGCTGTCGTAGACGGCGCCCGAGACCGTCACAGGGGCGCCGGGCCCCGCCTGGGCCGGGGTGGCCTGCAGCATCAGCGAGGCGGGCGGGTGAGCCGGAGCCGCATAGTCGTACGTGTCCGTCGCCGCGATGGCGGGGTTGGCGCTGCCGTCGCCGCCCGCCAGGATCGAGTCGGTCCCGGCGACCGCAGCGCCCGCGGTGTACACGACGGGCACCCCGCCGTCCCGACCGGCGGTGAAGGGCTGAGGGGTCCCGGTCAGGGCCACGCCTTCCGCCGTGGCGGATCCAGCGCTGCCGGCCGCCAGGGACAGGTAGACGGTGGCGCCCGCCACCGGCGCGCCCCCTGGCGAGTCAGCGTAGACCACGGCGCTCACCGTGTCGCCGATGGACAGGGAGCCGGCGGCTGCCAGGGGCGACGGCTGGAAGCCCAGGGTGTCCCCCGCCGCCAGCGGCGACGGGCTGGCGGCGACGCCGAACAGGGTCCCCTGCAGTTGCGCCAGGGTCGGTGAGGAGTTGCCGTTCAGGGGGCCGAGGGTGACGCAGCCGTTGGCGTCCACGGCGCTCTGGGGCACCACCGGCATCCAGTGGACGCCGTCGGGGGACCACTGCACCGTGTCGCCGGCAGCCAGGCCGCAGCGGGTGACGGTGACGCCCTGAAAGCTGTTGCCGGAGGAGACCGCGACGTCGAAGTACTGGCCCGTGCTCTGGAACGACACCCCGCTGCCGGGGTTGGCGTTGTACTCCGTGACGGCCACCTGGCCGGTGCCGCCCTGGGCGGTGGCGGTGACGTCTGGCGTGGCGCTACCGAATCCGCCTGCCGTGGCGTTGCCTCCCGGCGTGGTGTTGGCGGCGTTGCTGGACCCCGCGGTGGTGGAGCCGGCCACGTAGGCCGTGCCGGCCGCCGCCACCACGATGGACAGCGCCTGCGACGCGGTCTGGGTCGGGGTCGAGCCGTCCTGGACCTCGGCGGTGAACAAGAAGGTGCCGGCCTGCGTCATCCCCCCGCTGAGCTCCCCGTACCGCGGGTCGAGTTGGAGCCCCGGCGGCAGGGACCCGGACACCACCGACCAGGTGTACGGCGCGGTGCCGTCGGTCGCCTGGAGCTGGCCGTAGTAGGCGCCGCCGACGGCGCCGCCGGGCAGGGACTGGGTCGTGACCGCCAACTGGGCGTTGGCGCCGCCGGCGGTGAAGGTGTCGGCCCCGGTCCCGGAGCCGTTGGCCCCCGCCGCGCCGCCGGGACGAAGCTTGCCGACGACGATGGGCCCCGCACCGTAGGTGACGATGCAGCCGATCTGGCCGTTGGCCAGGAGCGCGCACTGACTATAGCCGCCGGGTCCTCCGGATCCGCCCGGGCCGCCGGCGGCGGCGTTGGCGTCGTGCAGGTTGCCGTTGGTGGTTCCGTACGCAACCCCGTTCAGCGTCAGCGACGAGCCCGCCGAGGCGAAGACGGCTCCGCCCTGGCCAGCCCCGCCGGGACCGCCATCGCCACCCTCCTGGCCCTGACCCGCCGGGCCGCCGTAGCCGCTCTTACCCGGCTTGCCGGGCTTGCCCGAGGGGGGGCAGTAGCGGTAGTAGCCCAGGCGTGACCGCGCATCCATAACGCGCTCGCAGCCCCCATTGCCGCCACCGCCGGGCAGGGCCTTCAGTCCCTGCGGGGCGTTGCCGCCCTTGCCGCCCAGCCCGCCGGGCCCGCCCAGCGCCCCGTCGCCGCCGCCCGGCTCCGCGCCGAAGGTGGCGCCGTCAATGCGCAGCGTGCCGGCGTTGTAGATGGCGCCGCCTTGGCCGGCCCCGCCCGGTCCCCCGGCCCCCGCGGGTGCGCCGTTGCCGCTGGCCCCGCTGGGACCGCCGTACGCCCCGTCGCCGCCGTTGCCGGGCGCCGGCTTCGACCGCGGGGGGCAGCCGGGATACGACGACGGGATGATGAAGTCCCCCCCGACGCCGCCCGCGCCGCCCGCGCCCCCGAGGCCGCCGAGGCCGCCCCAGGCGGGGCTCGCATAAAGGGAGATGCCGCCGGTGAAGCCGCCCCCGCCGCCCTGACCGCCGCGCGCCGTGTCGTCGCTGAAGGTGGTGCCGCTGACCGTCAGCGTCCCGGCATTGTAGATGGCGCCGCCCTGGCCGTTGGCGCCGGAGCCGCCGCCGCCCGATGGGCCCGCGCTCCCCGCCGCCCCCCCCGGTCCACCCTCCTGACCCACCCCGCCGCCTGTTGCCTGCCCGCACGACACGTTGGCACCCGCCTGGCCCGTCGGGCCGTTGATGCCCGTGCCGCCCGCGCCGCCCGCGCCGCCCGCGCCACCCGCTCCACCCGCACCGCCCTGCACCGCATCGCCCAGGAAGGACCCGCCGGTGATGGTCAGCGTACCGGCGTTATAGATGGCGCCGCCGCGCGCGTCCCCGCCGGGCGCGCCCTCCCCCGCCCCTCCGCCGTTGCCTCCGGCGCCCGCGGCAACCAGCGTGTTGCCACTGCCCAGTTGGCCGCCGCCCCCGCCGATGCCCCCGGGGCCGCCGTCTCCCCCGCAGCCACCGGAGCCTCCGGTAGCCGATAGGCCGCTGAAGGTCACATCCACCAGGCCCACGGTGCTGCCCGCGGCTATGTACAATGCGCCGCCCTGGATGACCCCGCCCGCCGTGCCGTTGCCGCCCGCCGTGCCGCCGGTGGCACTGCTGCCCTGGCCGTTCGCCCCGTCCTGGCCGGGCGTGCCCCGGCTACCGCACGTGCCGGCGCTGCCGCTGAAGGCGGCCCCGGTGACGCCCAGATCGATCAGCGTCAGGCGGCCGCCCTCCACGTCGAAGGCCCGGCTGGGACGGCCCGCGGGCCCGGCGCCCCCGGCGAGGTCGACGCTGTGCCCGGTGCCGTCGATGGTGACGTTGCGGCCAGCGGGGATCACGACGGTCTGGGCCGGGGTGAGGGTGCAGTCGGTGGCGAAGGCCAGCCAGACGGGGGCCGAGCCGCTGCCCAGGTCCGCAGCGAAGGTGGCCGGGTCGCACGAGGCCAATAGGACCGAGGCGTCGGTCAGGTGGAAGGCGGCCGGCGCGGCCACCCCCGGGGCCGTGGCCTGCACCTGGAAGGCGCCGGCCGCGGCTCCCGCCACCAGAGTCTTGTCGGCCACCCCGCCGGCCCCGGACCGCGCCACGGTGACGGCGGGCGCGGTGCTGGGACCGCTGGACGGCCCGGAGAAGGTCACAGCGACACCCTGGACGGGGTTGCCATAGGCGTCGAGCACCTCGGTCTCCAGGGGGACCGCGAACGCCGCCCCCGTCACGGCCACCTGCTGGTTTCCCTGGATCACCCGGATGGAGGCCGGGGCCCCGGCGGTGACCGCGAGCGCGAAGCCGGTGCTGCCCGTGCCTGCGGCGCTGGCGGTCACCGTGAAGGTGCCGGCGGCGGTGCCCGCAGTCAGGCTCGGCGCCGTCGCCACCCCGCTGGCGTCGGTCTGGGCGGCGGCCGTGGTCGCGCCGCCCGCGAAGGTGCCGCGGACACCGCCGCCGGGCGCCGTGAAGGTGACCGTCACCCCCGAGACCGGATGGCCGTTGGCGTCGGTCACCTTCGCCTGAAGGCCTGTGCCGAACGCGCTCCCCACCGCCGCGCTCTGGGGGGTGCCGGCCGTGGCGGCGATGACCGCCGCGACGCCGGCGGGGTTACTGACCACATAGGCGCTGCCCTGGAAGGTCTGGCCGCCCAGCGTCAGCGCCACGTCGTACATGGCGTCGGAGGCCACCGGCGGCACGGTGAAGCTGCAGGGGGTCGGGCTCTCAGCGAAGCTCCCCAGGCCGCCGAGCCGGTCGGTGGTACAGTCTCCGCGCACGCTGACGGGCGTGCCGGCGAAGCTGGCGGCCGTCACCATCTGGTTCGGGGGCAGGCCGTCGCCCGAGACCTCCATGGAACCGCCAGGGTACTGCCCCCCGCCGAAGGAGAGCGTGTAAGCGTTGACCGGCACGCTGGGACCCTGGATGACCACGCCGTCGGTGGTGTCGGTTGCCACCAAGGTGAGGGGCCCGGGGGCACAGTAGGGGCCGCCCCCGGAATCGCACCGCAGCTGGAAGTCGGCCTCGCCTGCGGCGCCGGTCGTCGCACTGGTCGGCCCGCTCAGGGTCCACTGCTGGGAACCGCCGCTACCAAAGCGCAGGGTGACGCTCCGGCCCGACACGGGTTGCCCCGACCCGTTGCGCAGGTACACCGCGACCGCCACGGTCAGGGTGGGCGCGGTGCCGCTCAGCGAGAAGTAGACGGCCGGCGGGCTGGCCGCAATGCTGGCGTCCGCCATGCCGGCCGGCAGGGCCGGGATGGCGGTGATGTCGTACACGCTCGACCGGGCGGCCTGAGCGTCCCGCGACGTCCACACGCTCAGCGTGTTCCCCGTGCCGGGCGTCGGCGGGTTGCCGGCGTTGCGCGCCAGCACGGTGACGCCGGTGGAGGCGCCGACGCTGCCGCCCAGGGTGAGGGTGACGGTGTTGGGCATAAAGGAGCTGACCTGGACGGCGGTGACGGCGACCACGGCGGACGGGCCACCGGCCTGCACCGTGTAGTCGGACGCCTGATCCGAGAACGCGGTCCCGAAAGGGACCTGCAGCGTGATACTGGCTCCGGCGGCCAGCGCTCCCGCCGCGCTGGTGGTGAAGCCCACGGTGTACGTGACCCCGGCCGCGAAGGCGGTGGTAGGACTGACCTGGACCCCGACCCCCTGGACCGAGGCGGCGGCCGCCCGCAGGCTGAAGGTCTGGGTGACGGTCTGCGCGGGCGCCGAGCGGTCGGCGACCGTCAGCGTAAAACCATAAGTCACCCCCGCTGGCGCGGAGATGCTTCCCGACAGCGTCCCGGACGGGCTCAGACTGAGTCCAGGGGGCAGCCCTGAGCCTTGGGCGACCGACCAGGTGTAGGGCTGCGTGCCACCCGAGGCCGCCAGCGGCTCGCTGTACGGCAGCCCGACGATCGCCGCCGGCAGCGTCGCCGGGGTGGTGACGCCGAGCACAGCGGCGGGCCGGTTGACTGTCACGCTGGCCGAGGTCCCGGTGATGCGGGCCGTGGTCGTGTCGGTGGCGGTGACCGTCTGGGACCCCGCCGTTGCCAGCGTGACCCCGCCAATGAAGGCGTGGACGCCGTTGTCGCCCGAGGCCCCGACGGTGAACGTATGGGCGGAGGGCAGGGTGGCTGCGCCGTCGCTGCTGGTTAAGCGCACCGTCCCCGCGTAGCCCGTGGCGGTGTTGCCGTAGGGGTCAGCCGCCGTCACCGTGACGGTGAAGGGGGTACCCGCGGTCTGGGGCGAGGCCGCCGCCACCGACAGCGTCGCAGCGGAGGCCGGGTTCACGGTGATGGCGCCGCTGGCCCCGGTGATGGACGCGGTCGCCGTGTCGCTGGCGGTGACCGTCGCCGTGCCCGCGTCGTAGAGCGTGACGCCGCCGAAGATGTGTGTGCCGGCGTCCGCGCCCGTGAAGGTGAAGTCCGCCGGCAGCACCGGCGCGGTGCCGTTGGGACTGCTGCCGCTACTGGTCGTCAAGTGCACCGTCCCCGCGTAGCCGGTCGCGGTGTTTCCGAAGGGGTCATCGGCGGTGACGATCAGACCGAAGGGTTGGCCGGCGGTATGTTGGGCGGCAAACAGGGTTACGGCCAGACGGCTCGCCCCCGCGGCATCGACGGTGACCGAGGCTGCCCCCCCGATCGCTCCTGTCACCGAGTCGGCGGCCGTCACGCTCTGCGGCCCGGCCGTCTTCAGCGTCGTCGTGAAGACGTGGGTGCCCTGATCCGCGCCCGTGAAGGCGTAGTCCGCCGGCAGGACGGCCGCACCGTCGCTGCTGGTGAAGTGGACGGTCCCGGTGTACCCGGTCGCGGTGGCGCCGTTCTGGTCCACGGCAGTAACCGTCACGCTGAAGGGCGAGCCGGCCGTCGCCAGCGTGGGCGCCGTCACCACCAGGTGGGCGGCGGATCCCACGGGGGCGATCACGTCGAAGCCGGCGCTGGTGGCGCTGCCGAGCCCAGTCGCGCTCGCCGTCATGGTGTAGCCGTTACCCGCCAGGTTCACCGCGCAGCCGCCGAAGGTGGCGACGCCGTTGACCGCGGGGACCGGATCGGCGGCACAGGTCAGCACGGCGCCCGCCGGGTTGCTCAGCAGGGCCAAGCCCACCGTGGCGGCGGAGGTGACCGGATTGCCGGCCGCGTCCTCGACCTGGACCCGCGGCTGGTTACCCAGGGGCTGGCCTGTCGTGCCGTCGCCGGGCCCGGCCACGAAGGCGAGCTTCGCCGCCGCCCCTGTCGTGATGGCGTACCAAGCCGACGGAGCCGGCGCCGGGTCCGCCGTGGTGGAAACAAACAGCACACCCGACGTGCTGGGGTTGGTCACACCCGCGATGCCGACCGACACGCCGCCGCCCGCGGCGACCGCGACGCCTGCAGGTACGGTGATCTGCGCGAATGCGCCGCTGGACCAGACCGAGGTCGCCTGAACTCCGTTGACGCTGTACTGGGAGGGGCCGCTGGGGAAGACCGTGCCCGCCGGCGCGCGCAGGTACACCGCCTGGCTGACGCTGAGGCCGGAGGTAGCCGAAAAACTGACCGTATACTGCGCACTCGCCCCGGCTGTCGCGGGGCTGGGCGAGACGTCCACACCAGAGACGCCCGAAACGGCCGCGGCGGCCAGACCATACGTCGCCCAGGGCAGGGAAGCGACCGCTGTCCAACGGTTGGTGGCCGGCGTGTACGCCTCGACGGTCGCCAGGGCGCTGCCGCCGGCATCCCTGCCGCCGATGGCATAGATGCGGCCGTCGCCGCCCAGGACGGCCGCCAGGTCCGTACGGGCGGTCGGCATTCCGGCCCTGCTGGACCAGGCCCCGGTCCCGGGGTCGTAGGCCTCCACTGTGCTGACGACGCCGCTCGCGCCGGTGCCGCCGATGGCGTAGATGCGCCCGTCCGGACCCAGCACGGCGGCCAGTCCGGTCCGCGGGGTCGGCATCTGCGCCAGAGATTCCCAGGCGGCCAGCCCCGGGTTGTAGGCCTCTGCGGTGCCGACGACGCCGCTCGCGCCGGTGCCGCCGATGGCGTAGATACGCCCGTCGGGCCCCAGCGCCGCGGCCAGCCCGCTGCGCGGGGTCGGCATCGCCGCCAGGGTATCCCATGCGGCCGTCGCCGGATTGTACGCCTCCATTGCGCCGAGGGGTCTACCGCCGGTCGCGGCACCTCCGATCGCGTAGATGAGCCCGGTGGCACTGTCCGGGACTGCGGCCAGCCCGTACCGCGGGGTCGGCAGCGGCGGCAGGGAGAGGCTGCTGCCACCGCAGTTGTCCGTCCAGCAGTTGTTCCGCAGCAGGAAGGCGTCCAGCGTGTCGAGCGCCGTCCCACCGCCGTCCTCGCCACCCACAGCGTACAAAGCCGCCTTGCCGGGGTCGAACGCCGCGGCGAGTCCGGTGCGCGCGGCCCCCATCGGCGGCTCCGGGGGTCCGCAGATGCCCTCGGTGGTCCAACAGTTCTCCGCCACGGTGAACTGGCTCATGGCGGCAGTGACGCCGCTGGCGGACGTACCGCCGGCGGCATAGATCGCGCCGCCGGCGGCCGCCGGCGCGGTGATGGTCACGGGCACGTCGTACGTCGCGTTGGCGGCGTCGGACACGGCCAGCGAACCGGTGGCGTTGGTCTGGACGATGAGGTAGTCGGACCCCGGCTGGGCGCCGATCAGGACGACCGTCCGCGCGTCGCGGTACGTGCCGCCCGAGGCCAGCGGAGCGTGGTAGACGCTCTCAGCGACGGTGAGCAGGTCCGTGGCCCCCGGACCCAGGATGGGGCTTGTGGACAGGTAGACCGCATCCGACCATGCGCCGCTCGCCTGCGCCAGGCCCGCGTTGTACACCGTCCAGGACACCGACACCGCCTGCCCCGCCGCAGCAGAGGCTGGCCCGCTGGCCGTGGTCACCACCAGGGCCGGAAGGACCGGGGTGACGGCGAACGGACGGCTGGTGGCGCCCGTCAACCCGCTCGCCGACGCCGTAAGCGTGTACCCAGACCCCGCCTGGTCGAGGGAGCAGCCGCTGAAGGCTGCGACACCGGCGACGGCCTGCGCGACATCGCCGCCCGCGCAGCTCAGGGTGCCTCCCCCGGGGTTGGCGCTGCTGGCCAGGGTGACGCTGGCGCCGGAGCCCGGCCCAGAGGTCACGGGGTTGCCGTAGAAGTCCTCGACCACCACTGCGGGCTGCGCCGACCACGGGGAGCCGGGCGTACCACCGCCTGGCTGCACCAGGAAGGCCAGTTGCGCCGCCGTGCCGCCTGCGACCAAGTTCGAACTCGACACGGTCAGTCCCAACACCTGCGTCGCTGTCGCCGCCGCCACCGGCTGGACGAACCAAATGGGCATGGCCAGTAAAGCGGCCAGGACCGTCCCGAAGAAAGCGCGCAAGTGCAAGGGGACCCCCCCCCGTCCATAAATGGGGGGCGAGGTGAGGCTCATCCATCGGGGCCCCCCCCTGATCCTTGGCGTGTCGTTAAATCGCGAACCATCTCGAACCGAGGCGAATCGCTGACACCCGCCCCGCCAGCCGTATGGCTCGGCCACCAAGGCAGCGGGGCTTGCCGTGCGGCCACCCACCCTCGGAGTTGCACTCGCGCAGGACCGGTTTCGCGTACATGTGGCGGAGGGCTTATCGTTACCCTGGAGCCGGGGGGCTCCCGGCCCAAGCCCGCGTCCTTACGGTCGCAACCCGTGGTATCCGGGCAAGCCGGATACGGAAAAGCGAATGCCGCAGTGGGGGCGGCGGACGGAAGGGCTTCCAGGATCCCCATGAGCCGGTACCGGCCGGACTGTGCAGACAAGTCGACCGGATTGCCACGCCTTGCCGGGCGTGACTCCTAATGTATATGCAATATATCGCGCGAGGGTAAAGATCAATGCCACACGGATAGCGTTGATTTCTGCGTTGTAAAGGTGGCGAGAAAAGGGTGCGTATCCCAAGGCCACTGTACGTTCTCGCCGCGTGCTTGATTGTCCTTGTTGGATGTGGAGGGCCACGTATTGCGACATCGGGGCTTTCTCAACCGCAGGTTTCCTCGGGACTCACGCACGGCGTACCGGATGTCATCGACATAATGTTGGCTCGGGGCCATAAGACAATGCAATGCCACGTGCCGATTTATCGCGGGGCCCGGCCGAGTCGCACGGATTCCTTTGGCTTCCAGTCTCACCCGGGACCGCCGGCACGCAGGCGTGCCCGGCGGCGCCCGAGACGAGACAGCCGGCCGATGAGCACCAGGTTCTCGGCCCCGGTCAGGTTGGCGTCGACCGCCGCGAACTGACCGCCGAAGCCGACCAAGCGGCGCACCGCAGCGGGTTGTCGGGCCACGTCGAAGCCGGCCACCTGGGCCACCCCGGCATCGGCGCGCACTGCGGTGGCCAAGATGGCGACCGTGGTGGTCTTACCCGAGCCGTTGCGCCCGAGCAGGCCGGTCACCGAGCCCCAGGACACCGAGAAGCCGATCCCGGTCGAGAGCGACCACCTTCCCGTAGGGCTTGTGGAGGTCTTCGGCGGCGATCGCCGGGGTGTCCATCGGGATGCTCCTTCCCCTGGCTCGGCCTCGTTGGCCAGGTCGGGACCGGCCGCCGTGCTAACATTATTCAGTCAGACGCTATGTGTGACTGATGGCTGGCAGCAAGGAGCCGTCAACAACCGATGAGCCCACGCCCCTACGACCTCGGACGCCGCCAGGGCGCTGCTCACCGAGTCGAAGAGCTTCACCGCCTTCACCGTCGACGCCGTCGCCAAACGCGCCGACGTCGCCCGGGCCACCATCTACTACCAGTTCACCTCCAAGACAGGGCTGCTCGAAACGCTCTGCGACCACCTCGCCGCGCTCGGTCAGATGGAGCGCCTCGCCGAGGTGTTCACCACCCCCGACCCGACAGAAGGGCTGCGGATGCTCGTTCGGGTCTTCGCCCGCTCT
The DNA here is from genome assembly GCA_021806565.1 of Bacillota bacterium. Lineage (GTDB taxonomy): Bacteria > Bacillota > Sulfobacillia > RBS10-35 > JAJYVN01 > JAJZXK01. The sequence continues at coordinate 18,634 of JAJZXK010000043.1, forward strand.
TGGGACGCCGATCGGCCCGCATGAGACGCCTCCGCGCCCTCGCCCGCCTCGACCCCGGCGTCGCCACGGTCATCGCCGCGCGCGACCAGCGGCGCCGCCAGACGATCACCGTCCTCGTCGAGCGCCTCGGAGCCGACCCCAGCACACCCAGCGATGAAACAGAAGGAGCACGCCTCGTCGCGCTGCTCTACACCCTCACCAGCTTCGAGACCTTCGACACCCTCGCCGGCGACGACGCCACCATCCTCGACGTCGCCCCACAGATCGAAGCGCTCACCGCCGCAGCGCTGGCCGACACCTCGACCCGGCGCAGGACCCACCACCCCCGCCAGCGATAAGGGCGCGCGACAGCAGGAACAGAGAGGCCTATCGCCGGTCGCCTCGAGACGAGCGGCCTACGGTTGCCACCGGTTGGCCCGCCGAGTCAGCGAACGGACGTGCGTGGCGCAAGGGATCTCGCTACGGACACCTACTCAGTTCCGTCGCCGTGCTCAAGGCCATGAGTGCGGCGGTCAAGGCCGCCGGAGTCGCTGGAGGGGTCCTCGACGTGGGGAGATGAACAGGTGATCGGCCATGGGCTCGTCGACGGCGTCGATCTCCACGTCGTGGCCGTACCCGGCACCGGTGCCTCCGATCTCCTCGGTGAGCACGCAGACTCCAGTCTCCACGTCGAGGCGGACCCGATGGGCCTCGGCGTAAACGAGTCGGGGGTCGTGGTCGCGCATGGTCACCCCGCTACCTTCGGCTTCGAGCCGGTCGCTCTCAGCAGAAGCCAGGAGCGGGCAACACGAGCACCGGGGGTCGTAACCCGCACCGGGGCCGGGCAACGGCTTCCCGGGCAGGACGCCCACGATGAGAGACCTCCCGGAGCGCTTCTATGGCAACACCGGCGGACAACTCGACGGGATCGAGCATCGCCACCCAGTCGTAGCTCTGGTACATGGGGTCGTCGCAGTCGAGGTCTCGAGGGCGCTGCTCGACCAGGCCGTCGACGTCGTAGACGGGTCGCACGGCACCAGGCATCGGGCGAGGCGGGAGCGGTCGACCCCCCTCTACGGTGAGCGCCATCCCCGCCGAACGAGGACGCTCCTCGCGCACAACCAGCTCCAAGGTGCCGTCGAGGCGCTCGACCCGGAGTAGGTTCGGGGCGGCACAACCGCGCCCGCACCGCCGCCAAGCCAGCGGGAGACGGTCCGTTCCAGCGGTTGACGAACCGCAGCGTCGACCACCTCCACGGCGAGGACCGAGCCGGCCGGCGCCACTGCTCCGCAGTCAAGGGCATCTATCGATGCTACGAGCCCCGGATGACCCGTGGGTAGTGCCCCGTTGCGCCGTGATGTCACCGACGCCCAGAGCTCGGTCGTCCACCAGTACTCGTGGGCCAGCGTCGCCGCGGTCATCGGCGCCGCGAATTCTCCGGATGGGGAGCGCCTCGGCGTGGGTGACGTCCAGCACCGGCTCTGTCCCCGAACACCCCCACGTAGTACGGCACGTACTGCTGGTGCGGTCCCAGAAGGCGAAATCCGGTGGGTGGGAGGAGACGGTGATCACCTGGTCATGGTGTCCCACATCCGCTCACTTTGCCACCATCGACGCCTGGCCGCGTCGCAACCACCCTTCTGGAGCCGTCGTCCACAGCGGACGCTTTCATCAGTGGAACTGGGGCCGGACCTCAGGTAGGCGTCAGAGCCGGTGGCTCCCGCGTCTTGTACCTCTGGAGACGGCGAAAGCGTTGGGTCCACCGCCCGCCAGCGCCCGAAGCTCGTCACATCGGCGGGACGGCTCCCCGCAGGACGTGACCGTGGCGAACACCTCGACGGGCGAGGTCCGCCCCACGACGAGGCTCCGCCCCCTCCAACCGACATGTCGGTCGCCCGAGCCTGGCCGTGATCGGGCGGACCATGAGCTCCACGTTGGCTCGGCGGTTACCGCCGCGTTCTCTCCGGTATCGACCGCTTGGCTTGTGCCGGACGAAGCAGGGATCAAACTAGAGCGAGTCAGGCCCGGGTGGTCGCGGCCTCAAGGGTCTCCTTGATAACGGCGATGCCACGGTCCATGAGCTCGCCGGTGCGTTCTGCCAGCTCGTCGGGCAAGACGTCGGTGATCCACACGAAGCGGCACCGAGCCTCTCCGTCGGGGTGCACCTCCACAGAGGCGTTGTGGTGCGTGCTTCCCATCGGGCTCTCGACGACGGTGTAGGCCATTCGCCGGCGGTCGTCGTCGATGCCGACGAGGTACTCCCTGGCCACTGCTCCGCTGAAGAAGGTGATCTCCCGCTCGCGCGGTGACACCATCTGGACGTCGGTGATGAACCCGGGGGCGAGGCGCTGGTGCAGGGCGGCGAAGTCGCGTACCGCGTCCCAGCATGGTGCCGCTCCTGCATCAACTCCAACTTCCTTCACGATCGATGCCATGCCGCTCTCCTCTCTGATAGGTGCTTCGATCGCTGGCACGACTCCGGGCCCGCGGCTCACCGCATCGGCTGCTTCCGGTCGTCGGCTCGACGCACATGGCCCGACCCACCGGCGCGCTCACGGCGCTGGCATCTCGGCGGCACGCCACAGGTACCACGACGCCACCGTCCGATAGGGCCGCCAGCGCTCGGCGCGCCGCTCGACCTCCCCAGCGTCCGGCAGGCGGCCGCTGGTGAACGCAACAGCGAAGCCGCGGCGCAGCCCGTAGTCGTCGAGCGGGAGCACGTCGGGGCGGCCGAGCCGGAAGATGAGGAACATCTCGGCCGTCCAGCGCCCAACCCCGCGCACTTCGGTCAGGCGATCGATCACGGCCTCGTCGGACATGGCTTGGGTCTCGTCGAGGGTCGGGACCTCGCCGGCCAGGCTGCGCGCCGCCAGATCGCGGACCGCCCGGATCTTGGCGTGGGAAAGGCCCGCCGCGCGAAGGTCCTCGCCGGCCAGGGCGAGGACCCGCTCGGGCTGAGAGCCGCTGCCGGAGCGGTCGACCAGGGCGATGAAGCGCCCGTAGATGGTGGCTGCCGCCTTGGGGCTCAACTGCTGGTGGACGATCGCCTCGGCGAGGGCGGCGAAGGTGTCGTGCGCGGACTGGAACTCCATGGCGAACGGTCCGATCGACGCGATCAGGGCGCCGAGGTCCGGATCGGCGGACCGGAGATGGCGCACAGCTCGACGGGGGTCGAAGGTGGGGTCCGTGCCTGTCTCAGGATGCTCTCTTGCCGTCGTGGGAACCGCCCCCTCGATCCCCAGGATCCGTCGTTTGGTGTCGGTGCCGCCGCCCGCCGAGAACCCCCCGATCCTCCCGCCGGCGGCCAGCACCCGGTGGCAGGGGACCACGACAGCGAACGGGTTGTGGCCGAGGGCCTGGCCGACGGCTCGCGCCGCTCCCGGCTGACCCAGCCGCACCGCCAGGTCGCCGTAGGAGATGGTGACCCCTGCCGGGATCGAGCGAGCTTCCTCGTACACCCGCCGGCGGAAACCAGACAGCCCGCCCATGTCGAGCCTGATCCACGAGAGATCCGGGCGGTCCCCTGCCAGGTGCCGGGTGATCGCGTCGACGGCCTGGCTCACAGGCGCCGGCGGCTCGGATTCGACCACCCCGCGATGGCCCTCGGCGACGCGCCGGCGAGTCGCCGCGTCCGATGCCTCGGGCAGCTGGACGCCGACCACGCCGACGCTGTTCCACACGATGGCGCATCGCCCGACTGCCGTCTCGAACAACGCGTACCCGGCGCCTGCCGGTCCGGCGACCCGTCCACGGCGTTCACGCTCAGGCACCTTCGGCGACGACATCGAACTCGTTTCCTTCCGGGTCACAAAGTGTGGTCCACCGGGCGCCGCCCTCTTCGAAGTCGGCCTTCCTCACCGCTCCGAGAGCGACCAGCTGGCCGACCTCGCCCTCCAAGTCGGCGGCGATCAGGTCCGGGTGAACCCGGTTCTTCACCGCCTTCGCCTCCGGGACACGCACGAACATCCAGTGCGGGCTCCGGTCTGCGGGGTCCTCGAGTCCGATGGCGGTGAACTCCTCGGTCGCCCCATCGTCGACCACCCTGTCGAGGACGGCCGACCAGAACGCGGCCAGCCTGGTCGCGTTCGTGCAGTCGAAGGTCACCGCGTACAGCTTCACGCTCGCGTCGCTCCTCTCTTGGTGTGGAAGGAACACCGGCCAGCACACCTCGGTGCGATGCCGGGACTCGTCGTCGGTCTGCTCGTTGCTCACCACGTAGTGCTCCCGGATCGGCCCCACCACACCGATCTCCCGCTCCGCCACGAACGTGCCCAATGCCCCGTAGGCCTAGTCCAGGACCGTGACCGCCAGCTCGGCACCGGGGATCTCGACCCGCTGGATGCGCCCCGCCCACTCGGGGCCTGCCAGTCCGGGCTCGGCGGCGACCGGGACGAACGCCACCACCGCACCGAGCTCGTCCTCGAAGAACTCGCTCGGATACAGCGCCCCGTCGGGGCCCCTGCGTCTGCCTTGCACCGAGCGCAGCGCCTGGTGAAGCTCGTCGAACGCCTCCGCCCACCACGTCTCGATGTCGGCCATCGCTACCAGCTCGGAGATGGCCAGCGCCGAGGTCGCAGCCACCATCCGGTACTCGACAGTGATCGGTGCCGATGGACCTTCGAGGATCGCCCGCAGCGACGCGACCGCCTGCTGGGTGCGGGCCAGCTCTGCTTCCATCGAGCGGGGATGGCCGACGATCAGCTCGTTGCGAGACGCGGCGTCGGGTGCGTGAAGCACGTCTTTCACGTGTTCGAGAGGCATCTCGAGATCACGGAACCGGCGGATGACCTGACCGATCGGCACCTGCGTGGCGTCGTAGTAGCGGTACCCGGTCGCCGGGTCGACATCTGCCGGCTCCAGCAGGCCCATGCCGTGATAGCGGAATAGCGCCTTCACGCTCAGATAGGTCATGCGCGAGAAGTCGCCGATGGACAGCCGGGTGGTCATCGGACCAGTCTCTCTCCCATGGTGCTGCCCGGCGAACCATCCGCTCCACCTCAGGTTCCTCTCACCGCGGGGCCCCCCCCCGACCGGGCAGGAGACGGGTCAAGAGCGCCACCCCGACCAGGAGCACCATGAGCTCGATGAGGCTCCGGCCGAACGCAATGGGATACCCCTCGCTGAGCGCTCCGTAGAACACCACCCCGGTGACGGCGTATTCCGCTCATGTCGGCCACTGAATCCGGCCACGCCGGCCGGGGTGGCCGGGCCGGGGAGCAGAAACGAGCAGAACATACCTCACGGTGGCCGGCATGGCAATCGAAAACGGGTCTCTGGGCCTCCAATTGTGTCAGTCTTTGGCACTGCGAGGGTGGTCCCCAAGGGACTGAGTTTCGGGGCGTGAGTCCACCGGCGGGGGGCAGCCCTTCGAGGTGGATTGGGGTGGGAGCCCTTGGTCCCAGCCGGGGGCGGGCTCAAGGGGGAAGTCCGGCCGGGAGTAGCGCCACTGGAGCAGGATCTCGGCGGCTTCGGTGAGGCGGCGGGCCTTCTGGGGTCGGAGAGGTTCGGCGAGTGCCGCCCAGTAGCTCAACCGACGCTCCAGCTCAAGCCAATCGAGGCGGTCGTTGGGTACGCCGACGGCCGTCGCGGCCTGCTCGTGCGGTGGCCCCACGGTCAGCGCCCGGTCGACGGCCTCCCAGTCCACACGGATGTGGGGGAAGCGCCGCCCCACCTCCGCCCGAATCTCCGGTTCGACGGAGTAACGGCCGCCCAGCCCGGCGAGTCGCACCGACGGCTGCGCCCTGCCTCGTAAACGGTGGTCAGCAGATCGGCGCTGTTGCCGCGCCGGCGTATGAACGCCATGGAATCGCCTCCATTGTCATCAAGATGTCAGGCCTTGCTCGGGCATCATCAGATGTCAGTCTGCGTTTGTTGGAGAGACCGAATCGGAGCCCTCTTTCCCTCGGCGGGCGTGCAGCTTGCGCATCGATTCCCCACGGAGCTCGATGCGGTGGGCGCTATGCACCAGTCGGTCCAGGATCGCGTCCGCGATGGTGGGGTCGCCGATGCGGGCATGCCTCTGGGTGATCGGCACTTGGGTGGCAATCAGGGTGGCACCAACGCCGGCACGATCCTCGAGGATGTCCAGGATATCCTGGGCGGGGCCGATGCTCAGCGTCGTCAGGGCCCAGTCGTCCAGCGCCAAAAGATCTGCTTTGGCCAGCTTGCGGGTCAGAGTGCCCAGGCTGCCGTTAGCCCGGCCCAGCGCCAGTTCCTCCAGCAGGCGCGAGACGCGGTAGTAGACCACCGTGCGGCCCTGCCGGAAGGCGCGCTCCGCCATAGCGCAGGCAATGAACGTCTTGCCACTGCCCGTCGGGCCCGTGACGATGCAGTCTTGGTGGGCCGCGATCCAGTGACCCACATTCCGCACCCCTGGTCGGGATGCCGGAAGAGGTTTCGATGTGGCCAGGTCAGGCGCGCAGCGCAGCGATTTCAGACATCCGGAAGGGCAAGGGAGTCATATCTGAGCTTGGCGCTCGCTCAAGACGGCCTCCACGCTCCGGCGGATCGACAGATGGGAGCTCCCCGCGGCGCCCAGGGCGGTGGCGGCGAGGGCGGCTGTGACGACCGCGAAGCCGCGAATCGCGGCGTGCGGGCCCGGGTCGGGCGTGAGGCCGAGGTAGGCCGTGCCGAAGATGGCGATGCCGACGACCCCGCCGACTCGTGTGGCGGTGTTGATCAAACCGCTCATGTCCGCCGCGTGGTCGCGGGTCACCACGCCGGTCAGGTGGGCGAGCAAGCCGCTGAACCCCAGGCCGAGGCCGAGCCCGCAGACCCCGAGCAGAATCATGAGAACGGTGCCGCCGGTGTCCCCAGCCCACTGGGTAAGGCAGATACCGGCGAAGCCCGCAGCGAGCAGGAGGTAGCCGACGGGGGCCGCCCGGCGGCGGCTGTGTTCGGGCAGTCGCGCGAGCACCGGGCCGGCGATGCCGAAGGCCGCGACCCAGGACACCAACGCGAGTCCAGAGTCCAGCGGGCTCCTGCCAAGCCCCTGCTGGAGGTAGAGCGCGAGCACGAAGAGGGTTGCGAAGTAGGTGCTCGTGGCTGCGCCCAGGGACACGGTCCCCCAGAGAACGGCGGGTCGCGAGAGCAGACGTACGTCGATCACCGGGCGGCCACCGCGGGCCGTCAGCCGGCGTTCGGCCGCGACGAAGACGGCGAATGCCGGGATGCTGGCCGAGAGGCAAACCCAAACCCATGCCGACCAGCCCTCGTCTGCCCCGAGGACGAGCGGCACCACGAGGAGCAGCAGGGCGATTGACAGTGCGATCGCACCGATCCCATCGAGTCGCCCGGGCCGCCGTTCCGGGTCGGCGGGCAGAAAGCGTGCGGCCACGAACATCAGGAGGGTGCCGGTGGGCACGTTGATCAGGAAGGCCGGCCTCCATCCGAAGGCGAAGAGGTTCGCCGAGATCAGGAGCCCGCCCACGATCTGACCGATCACGGCACTGCTGGACAGCACGGCCGTGTACAGCCCGAGGGCCCGCCCGCGTGCGGTACCCTGGAAGTTGAGTTGGATCCCGGTCAGGACCTGGGACGTCATGAGGGCCGCGCCGGCTCCCTGGACGACGCGGGCGACGATCAGGGTAAGCGCGTCCGGAGCGAGCCCGCAGACCAGCGAAGTGAGCGTGAACGCGCCGAGGCCGAGTAGGAACATCCGCCGGTAGCCGCGCGCTTCGCCGAGCCTGGCGCACGTGACGACTAACGCCGCGTAGGCCAACGCATATCCGGAGACGACGAGATCCAACTCGCCGCCCGCAGCGTGGAGGTTGGCCTGGATCGAAGGAACGGCGATGTTGACGATCGCCGCGTCCATGTTCCCCAGGACCATGCCGCCCAGCAGGGCTACCAGGAACCATCCCGGGCGGGGTCGCGGCACAGGTGCCATCCGGTCCGGATCCTCCTCTCGCAGTCGAAGATGCCCTCAGACGCCGTCCTGGTCGGCTGGGGCCGCGGGCGCCGACCGTGGCGACAGCACGGCGGACGACAGCACCGGCGGCACCCACGCCGGAAGGGACGGGGCGCGCACCATATTCCCTGCCGAATGCGGACGTGGCTCGATCGAGTCGCGTCCGCCCTTGTCGGGAACGGCCGCACTCCAGAACCGGAAGCCCGACCGGAGCCGTCGGAAGGCAGCGTACAGGCTCCGCTTTCTGGAAGAACTCCGCTCCTTGCCGCCGAATTCCGGTTCCGGCCCGACGTCGCCGGTTGCCCAGGACGCAGAATCGAAAGCAACCATCGGGGTGTCCGCGGGGCCGGGCTGTGGCAAGCTGAGGCGGGATGGGCAATCGGCGTACCGAAGCCGGAAGGGAGTCGCGGTCATGGCCTGCGCGGGAACTGGACGGGAGAGGGACTTGTTCGCGGACGACGAGGCGCGCTGGGCGGCCGTCGCGCGCCGGGATCGGAGCGCGGACGGCGCCTTCTATTACTCCGTGCGCACGACCGGCGTTTACTGCCGGCCGTCGTGCGCGTCGCGACCGGCCCGGCGCGAGAACGTCCGCTTCCACTCCACCTGCGAGGAGGCGGCGCAGGCCGGATTCCGCCCCTGCAAGAGATGCCGGCCGAACGAGGCCTCGCTCGCCGAGCGGCACGCCGCGCAGGTGGCGAGAGCCTGCCGTCTCATCGAGGAGGCGGAGGAGCAGACGCCCGGCCTCGACGCGCTCGCCAGGTCCGCCGGTATGAGCCGTTTCCACTTCCTCCGGGTCTTCAAGGCGGTCACCGGCGTCACGCCGGCGGTCTACGCGCGGGCCGGGCGAGCCCAACGGCTGCGGGCGGAACTGCGGCGCAGCCCGACCGTGACGGAGGCCGTCTACGGCGCCGGATTCAACTCGAGCGGGCGCTTCTACGCTGCGTCCTCACAGATACTGGGCATGACGCCGAGCCGCTTCCGCGCCGGGGGCGACGGCGTGTCGATCCGTTTCGCTGTCGGCGAATGCTCGCTGGGCTCGATACTGGTCGCGGCCACGGAGAGGGGCATCTGCGCCGTATTGCTCGGGGACGACCCCGAGGCGCTGGTCCGCGATCTGCAGGACCGTTTTCCGAAGGCCGACCTGGTCGGCGGCGACGGAGACTTCGAGCGGCTCGTGGGCCTGGTGGTCGGCTTCGTCGAGGCGCCGGGGATCGGCTTCCACCTGCCGCTGGACTTGCGGGGCACTGTCTTCCAGGAACGGGTGTGGCAGGCCCTGCGCGAGATCCCGGCCGGCGCCACGGCGACCTACAAGGAGATCGCCGAGCGCATCGGCGCGCCGAAGGCGGTGCGGGCCGTCGCCCGAGCCTGCGCCGCGAACCGGATCGCGGTCGCCATCCCCTGCCATCGCGTCGTGCGCACCGACGGCTCGCCGTCCGGCTACCGTTGGGGCGTCGAGCGCAAGAGGGCGTTGCTGGAGCGTGAAGCCCGCCGGTGAGTGCGGTTCGGGGCAGTCTAGGGCGCCTGGAACTTGCTGGCCGACGTACACGACGGCAATCTCTCCGACAACGCCAGGTCATCGACCGCCTGGCCCAGTTCCTGCCGGATGAGCAACTGCGGCGGATCGTCTACACCGCCGATCGCAGGCTGGTCAGCCCGGACAACCTGCTGACCATGGAGGAGAAGAGCAGGAACTGACCTCGCTCAGCCGGCTGCCCGACACCTACGGCTCGGCCGATCGGATTCGCGACCTCGCTTAGGCGGAAGACCGTTGGGATGCGTCTGCCCGGGTGGCCGCCGGCCCCCGTGCCAGCCGCTACCAACTGTGCCAGTTCGCCGACGCGGTCCTGAGCACCGACGCCAAGGTTAACGAATCAGCTTATCCCCATGCCTAAAGGCTCATCGTTCCCCATAAGTCCCGGGATGTCGCACGGTGTCGCATTGCGTCGAACACGTTGCGTCACTTTCCAGGAGTTTCCCCATGATTTCCCATCCTGCCCGTCGAACCCATATCGGCCTCGCGGTCCGCGATGGTGAGGGTCTGGATGCCCTCCGGCACGGCAGCGGTGCTGCGCGTGAGCGCGTCCAACCACCGGCCGCTCTCCTTGTCTTCGATGCTGC
>JAJZXK010000044.1 GCA_021806565.1 Bacillota bacterium
GCCGGCCCTTCCCCTTGAACCGCGGCCGGCCCCGCTTGCGCAGCAGGTACTCGTTCGCCGCACGATAGGCGCGCGACGTCAACGCCTGCACCTCATGCGCGCCCAGATGCTCCCCAATCCAGGTCTTTTCCGCCTTCGCGCCCGTCCCGTCCTTGCTCCGCAACCGGATGCCGTACCGTTGCAGCGCCTGCCGCTGCCGCGGCGTTGTCGCCCGCCCCTTGGCAACCACACCGACGGTCGGACCAAGCCCAGGCGACGCAGCGCCTCCCCCAGGCAGGCGTTATACACCTGCCGTGCCGCCTCCAGTCTCGCCGCCAGCCGCTTGCCCAGCACCCAACCCACGCCCAAGGGCAACGCGCAGACGAAGGAGGGGCTGCGTGCAGACGTTCTTCTGGTTTTCGATGTGTTGCTTGACGACCGCAAGCGGCGCACCCCCCACCGTCGCAACGAAGTAGCTATTCGTCCAAAGGGTCGGCAGCCGGCTTTGCAGGCTGGGCAACTCCTGTCGCAGCAGTCGTGAGGACCGGCCCTTGAGCAGCCGCACCCGTCGATGGCTGCCCAACTGCGGGTCCACCCCGACCAGTAGCTGCACCTGGTCGGGCATGGTCTCCAACTCGGTCACATCGGCCTGCCGCTCGCCCGCGGCCTCGCGAAGGATTTCCTCTTCAGGCGAACATCCACGCCCGCGCTGATACTTCGGGCAGGGGCAGTCGGCCCCCCCACCCACCGCTTCGCTGTGCTCCGTCGAGGGGATGCCGCCATCGCTTGACCCTTTGCGAACCCGGTGGTAGTCTGCGCGCCGACAGAATCCTTCGGGGCAGGGTGACGGTGGCTTACCACCGGAATCCCGACCGGCGGTGATGCCACGCGATACCTTCTATGCAACCGCGTGGACGAGCGCCGCGAGCCAAGGCCAAGGGGCCAAAGGCAGGACACCGGTGTGAATCCGGGGCCGACGGTATAGTCCGGATGTGAGAAGGATGTCTTGCGCACGGCGCATGCATGCCTGCTCGCGCCGTCGGGACGGTCCATCCCCGAGGGGTCGCCGCCAAGGGCGGGTGATCGCGCGTGATGGGCCGAGTCCTGCGACTCGCGGCACGGGCCGCGGGACATACCGCACCCAACCCGCTGGTCGGAGCGGTGCTGGTCCAAAACGGGCAGGTGGTCGGTGAGGGATGGCACCGCGGTGCGGGCCAGCCACACGCGGAAGCCGCGGCCCTGGCACAGGCCGGTCCGGGTGCGCGCGGCGCCACGCTGTACGTCAATCTTGAGCCGTGCAACCACCACGGCCGGACACCACCCTGTACAGATGCGCTCATCGCGGCGGGAGTCACGCGGGTCGTCGCGGCGATGGAAGACCCCGATCCCCGCGTGCGCGGCAAGGGCTTCGAGCGGCTGCGCGCGGCAGGCATCGACGTCAGCGTCGGGGACCACGCACAGCAAGCGCTGCAGCTCAACCGCTGGTATGTCACCTCCCGCACCCGCAACCGCCCGCGCGTCCTTTACAAGTGGGCCCAAACGTTGGACGGTGCCGTCGCGACGGCGGACGGCGACGCCCGCTGGGTGTCTGGACCGCAGGCCCGGCGCCAAGTGCACCGCCTGCGCGCCCAGCTCGATGCGGTGCTCGTCGGCATCGGTACGGTACTGTCGGATGACCCGCGGCTGACCGTACGCCACACCCGCGGGCGGGATCCCCTGCGCGTCGTCGCCGACCGCGACGCCCGCACCCCTCTGCGCGCGCAGATACTGCCAGCCCTCGTGTGCGTGGGACCCGGCGCGCCACCCGAGCGCGTCCGGGCTCTGGAGTCATGCGGGGCGACCGTCGCCGTCGCCGCCACCCCACAGGAGATCCTCGCCGCGCTCCATCAACGCGGTTGCCTGGGCGTGCTGCTGGAGGGCGGTCATCGCCTCGCCGCCGCCTTCCTCGCCGCCGGCTGCATCGACGAGGTCGCGGTGGCACTGGCGCCTTCCCTGGTGGGCGGCGGCATACCCCCCTTCGCCGGTCCAGGGGTCGCGCGCATGGCGCAAGCCCTGCCGCTACGCGACCTGCGGGTTAAACGCCTCGGGACCGACCTCTGGATCACGGGGATGATGTGAGGATGTTTACAGGCCTTGTCGAAGCACTCGGACACCTGCAGTCACGGGACGGTAACCGGCTGCACTTCACCTGTCCGTTCGCGGGTGAGCTTGGGATCGGAGAAAGCGTTGCCGTCAACGGCGTCTGCCTTACCGTCGAGCGCAGGGACGCCCACGGATTCACGGTGACCGCAGTCGCAACCACCCTGCGGCGCACCAACCTCGGATCCCTCCAAGTCGGCGGTGCGGCCAACCTGGAACGGGCCCTGCCGGCCGGCGGCCGCTTCGGTGGGCACATCGTCCAGGGCCATGTCGACGGCACGGGCAGGATCACCGCCCGCACTGCGGACGGGCCGTGGACCATCCTGCGCATCGCCCCCCCGGCCGAGTTGTTGCGCTACATCATCCCCCGCGGCTCGGTCGCGGTCGACGGGGTCAGCCTCACGGTCGCTGAGCGCCGCGACGATGCATTCACCGTCGCCCTGGTACCGCACACCGAGGCACACACGACGCTCGGCTCGATCGCCGAAGGCGCGTGGGTCAACCTGGAGGCGGACATTGTGGCCAAATATGTGGAAGGGCTCCTGCAGGGCTCCACCGGGGGGATGTATGGCGATGTCCGACGCTGACGCCATGGACGAGGTGACCCGACGCGTCGAAGCCGCCATCGCCGACATCCGCGAGGGACGATTCGTGGTGGTCGTGGACGACGAGTCCCGCGAAAACGAAGGCGACCTGATCATGGCCGCCCAACACGTGACGTCAGAGCAGATCAACTTCATGGCACGCGAAGGCCGTGGCCTGATCTGCCTGCCGATGACCGGGGCCGACCTGGACCGGCTGCAACTGCCGCCCATGGTACAGCGCAACGAGGAGAGCATGCGCACGGCGTTCTCCGTCTCCATCGACGCGCGCGACGTGGGCACCGGCATCTCCACGGCCGCCCGGGCGCGAACGGTGCAGGTGGCAGCCGACCCCGCGTCCAAACCGGAAGACGTCGTGCGGCCCGGGCACATCTTCCCGCTGCGGGCGGCCGAAGGCGGGGTGCTGCGCCGCACCGGCCACACCGAAGCGGCCGTCGACCTGGCCACCCTCGCCGGCCTGCGTCCGGCGGCCGTGCTCTGCGAGATCATGAACCCGGACGGCACCATGGCCCGGCTGCCGCAACTGCAGGCCTTCGCGAAACAGCACAACCTGAAACTCCTGACCATCGCCGACCTGATCGCCTACCGCCGCAAGCGCGAACAACTGGTGCGCCGGGTGGCCGAATCCAGCCTGCCCACCAAGTACGGCACGTGGCGGATGGTGGTCTATGAGACACCGGCCGCGGATGCCCCCCAGGTGGCCCTGGCCATGGGCGCGATCGACGACGGGCGGCCGGTGCTGGTGCGCATGCACAGTGAATGCCTCACGGGGGATGTCTTCGGATCGCTGCGCTGCGACTGCGGTGAGCAACTCGACGCGGCCATGGCGGCCGTGGCGCGCGAGGGCCGGGGCGTCGTCTGCTACCTGCGCCAGGAGGGTCGGGGCATCGGCCTGACCAACAAGGTGCGGGCCTACGCCCTACAGGACGGGGGCATGGACACGGTGGAGGCCAACCTGGCGCTCGGGTTTCCGCCGGACGCCCGCGACTACGGCACGGGCGCCCAGATGCTCGCGGAACTCGGGGTGCGCCAACTCCGGCTGCTGACGAACAATCCGGACAAGGAGTATGCACTGGCGGGTTTCGGGTTGGAGATCGTCGAGCGGATCCCCCTGCATGTGCCGCCCCACCCGGAAAACGCCTGCTATCTGGCGACCAAAAAGACCAAGCTGGGGCACCTGCTGCCCTGAGGCCGCGAGGAACACACGGCCTCAGGCCGGTGGCTCAGAATCCCTGGTAGATAAAGGGCGGCGGCGTAAAGCGCCCGCCGCCATACATCAGGATGAGCGTGGCGATCAGGGCCAGGTAGTACAACGTGAGTGCGATGCCGCGCACCAGGTCCGAACCGGCCAACAGGCGCAACGCGGCGCCCAGGCGGGCGCCATCCCCGCTGATCCCGTCGTCCCGGCCGGCCACTTCGTCCCCCACCACAACCACCCGCCCAGAGCATTCGCCACCGGGGCGACTCGAACCCTGCCGCGGCGCGCAAGCCTCCGGCGCGCCGCCGGGGCCATCACCGCCGGCCGCCACGTCCGGTCGCCTGAGCCGGCGGCCGGACGTCGGGCACCGCGAAAAAGATCACGACCCCCAGGATGGAGGCGACGGCCACCCCGCCATACATACCCGCCCAGCCGTGGATGGCGAGCAACAGCGTCAACACCACTGGGCCGGCCGCCAGGCCCACGGCACGGAACACCGCCACCAGCGATAGGGCCTCCCCGGCCTGGTCATCCCGGTATAGACCCAGAGCCATACGGTTCAGCGGAGCCCCCATGGTGAAGGCGGTCGCCACCCCGAGGGCCAGCATGGCCAGGATGAAGATCCCCAGGCTGAGCCCGGGCAGCGCCAGGAGCACCCCGCCGATCGCACCCGCGACCAGGCCCGCCTGCAGGATGCCGCGCGGCCCCATGCGATCGGTCAGCACGCCACCGACGCCGGCGAGCACGGCGCCAGACAGCGCGGCCGGCATCAACGCCACTCCCGAGGCAAAAATGGACAGGTGCAGCCGCTGCTGTACGAGGGTGGGGATGAACACCGCCGCGGACATGTCGAGGCCGATCAGCGCCGCCCCCACGATCATAGCGATCCCGGCTCGGTTGCTCAGCGGGGCGGCATCCAAAAAGGGATGGGCCGCCCGGCGTTGGCGGGAGAGAAACAGCGCCCCGCACGCGACGGCCGCCGCCAGGCTGAAAAGCCTCCCGTCTCCCCCGGCCGACAGGGCCAGCAGGGCGCTGGCCAGCAGCCCCCCGAAGCTGAGCCCGCCGAGCCAGTCCGGCATGATCGCCTCTCGGGACGGGCGGGTGTCCGGCGCCCGCCGCACCAACAGCAACACGACCACGGCGAACGGGATGTTGACCAGGAAGATCGCCGGCCAACCGACCCACTGCGCGAGCGCGCCGCCGACGTTCGGGCCGACGATCGCGGCGAGCCCGAACACGGCGCCGAAGATGCCCAGCGCCATACCCCTCCGCTCCGCGGGGAACTGGGCGATACCCTCCGCCTGGGCGTTGGGATAAACGGCACCGGCGCCCGCACCCTGCAGGGCACGCGCGGCGAGGAACAGCCAGAACCGCCCGGAGAGCGCCGCGATCGCCGAGGCGACGCCGAAGGCGACGATGCCGCCCGTGAAGACCCGCCGCCGTCCGTACCGATCCCCACCGGCGCCGGCCAACACCGTGGACGCGACGTAGGCCACGGTGTAGATGGTGACCGCCCAAGCCGTCGTCGCCAGCGACACGCGGAACCCACCCGCGATGAGGGAAAAGGCGGGACCGATGACGCTCGTATCGAGTGCGCCGATGAAGACCCCAGCCAGATAGACGCTCAGGACCCGCCAGTTCGGCCGCAGGGCACGCCGACCTCCGTCCCGCCGGTACCTCCACCCGTCCGTGGACGGGCCGGCCCAGACCACTGGCCATCCTAACAGAACGGCAGGCGCGGCGGGTCACAGCGCGCGCCGGCACGGCATTCGAACGGTCGCGGCCGCTTGCGCGCGCGAGGCGGATAGGATAAGCAAAGGAGGTTGGGGCCACCCGCCCTGGATGCGGTTGCCGCCGCTCCGCGCACAGTTGCGCGCGGGCCGCGGACACCACGCGGGGCCGGGCCGCAGGCCCGGCCGTTGAACGACGGACGGCCCGGATTGGGGGGGCGGTTTCGGTTGACCCGCAGGATACGGTCCAAAGCCCTTGCTTGCGTCGGGATGTTGGCGGCGGTGGCCCTGGGGGCCTGCGCGCGGCATCCACAGTCCGTCTTCAGACCGGCCGGTCCGGTGGCGCGGATGGAACTCGGGTTGATGGCCACGAGCCTCTGGATCATGATCGGCGTCTTCGTGGTCGTGGCGGGGGCACTGCTGTACGTGATCGCCCGCTTCCGCGAACGGAAGGGCCAGGAGGGCATTCCGCCGCAGGTCGAGGGTAGCCACATCCTGGAAGTCCTGTGGACAGGCATCCCGATCATTCTGGTGGCACTTCTGACCGTGCTCACGGTCCGCACCACCTTTGCGCTGGCCAAGCCGCCGGCCTCATCCCAACACCCGCTGCAGATCACGGTGGTCGGCCACCAATGGTGGTGGGAATTCAAGTACCCGCAATACGGCATCGTGACCGCCGACACGATGCACATCCCGGTCAACCGCAAGATCGAGCTGTCCCTCCAATCGGCGGACGTGCTGCACAGCTTCTGGATCCCGGCCCTGGGCGGCAAGGAGGACACCGTTCCGGGCCAGACCAACCTCCTGTGGCTCGAGGCGACCCGCACCGGGACCTTCCCCGGCCAGTGCGCGGAGTTCTGCGGTACGTCGCACAGTCTGATGCGCATGTACGCGGTCTCCCAGAGCCCGACCGCCTTCAGCACCTGGGTCCACGGGATGCAGCATCCCAACAGCGCACCCAAGACCAAGCTCGCCAAGCAGGGCATGCAGATCTTCGCGACCAACTGCGCGCTGTGCCACTCGATCGGCGGCACGCCGTTCACCAAGGGCACACTGGGACCGAACCTCACCGGGCTGGGGAATCGGCGCGTGATCGTTGGCGGGGCCCTGCAGAATAACACGCAGGACATCATCTACTGGGTCCATGACGCCCAGCACATTATGCCCGACACGATCATGCCGAACTTCAGCACCCTCCTGACACCTTCGCAACTGCAGGCGGTGGCCGCATACCTGGAAGGACTCAAGCGCGGTTAGGATCCGGGCCCACCGGCCCGGATCCCGGTGGGGAAAGAAGGGGCGCGACGATGGCGGCGATTTCCGAACGGATGCCCAGGGTGCGGAGTGAGGCGGGAAACCCCGCGCTTGCCAACATCTGGAGCTGGATGACGACCGTGGACCACAAACGGATCGGCATCCTGTACCTGTTCAGTGCCATGCTCTTCTTCCTGTTGGGCGGCACCGAAGCGTTCCTGATGCGGCTGCAGTTGATGCGGCCGGACAACACCCTGATCAGCCAGACGCTCTTCAACCAACTGTTCACGATGCACGGCGTGACAATGATCTTTCTGGCGGTCATGCCGCTGTCCATCGGCTTCATCAACTACATGGTGCCGTTAATGATCGGGGCGCGGGACGTGGCCTTCCCGCGGCTCAACGCCCTGAGCTTCTGGCTCTTTCTGGCACGCGGCTTGATGCTGAACTCCAGTTGGCTCCTGGGCCAGGCACCCAACGCCGGCTGGTACAACTACGCGCCGATCAACACCGGCGGCGTGTTCAACCCCGGCATCGGCATCGACTTCTACGTCCTCGGCCTGCAGATCGCCGGAATCGGCACGCTGTTGGGTGGAGTCAACTTCCTGGTGACCATCCTCAACATGCGTGCGCCGGGGATGTCCCTGATGCGCGCGCCGATGTTCGTCTGGACCGCGCTGATCACCTCGATCCTCATCGTCTTCGCCTTCCCGCCCTTCACCATCAACCTGGTGCTGTTGATGATGGACCGCTTGTACCACACGGGCTTTTTCAGCGCTACCAGGGGCGGCAACGTCCTGCTCTGGCAGCAACTCTTCTGGATCTTCGGACATCCGGAGGTGTACATCCTCATCCTGCCAGCCTTCGGCATCATCTCGGAGGTCATCCCGACCTTCTCGCGCAAGGTGCTCTTCGGATACAGCTCCATGGTCTTCGCCACAGTCGTGATCGCCTTCCTGGCCTTCATGGTGTGGAGCCACCACATGTTCACCGTCGGCTTCGGCGCCGTGGTCAACTCGGTCTTCGCCGCCACCTCGATGGCCATCGCCGTACCGACCGGGGTCAAGATCTTCAACTGGATCGCGACCATGTGGGGCGGCCGCCTGCGCTTCACGACCGCGATGCTCTATGCGGTGGGCTTTTTGTTCACCTTCGTCATCGGCGGCATCAGCGGGGTGATGCTCGCGGTACCGCCAGCGGACTACCAATACAACGACAGCTACTTCCTGGTGGCCCACATCCACTACGTCCTGGTAGGCGGCGCGCTGTTCGCCCTCTTCGCCGCCGCCTACTACTGGGTCCCCAAGATCACCGGCCGCCTGCTGAGCGAGAAGATCGGCAAGTGGAACTTCTGGCTGGTGATGATCGGTTTCAACGCCGCCTTCTTCCCGATGCACTTCCTCGGGCTCTACGGCATGCCGCGCCGCGTCGCCACCTACCCGCCGGGCCTCGGTCTGGCGTCGCTCAACCTGCTGTCGACCGTCGGGGTGTTCGTGCTGACGATCGGTGTGCTGCTGTTCCTGTACAACCTGCAGTACAGTCGGCGCCACGGCGCCCCCGCGGGGTCGGACCCGTGGGACGCGCGCACACTGGAGTGGTCGATCCCGTCGCCGCCGCCGGACTACAACTTCACCAAGGTGCCCCTGGTGCGCGGCCGAGACCCGCTGTGGGTGGAAAAGCGCATCGGCGACGGTACCGTGCCGGCGGCGGAGATGGAGGAGGCGCATCACGGCGACGGTCACCACCCGCAGGGGGCCATCCACATGCCGTCGCCCAGCGCCCTGCCCCTGGTGATCACGGGCGGGCTGCTGCTCGCCGCCTACTCGGCGCTGTACAAGTCGGATCTCACAGCCATCCTTGGCATCCTTGTGGCCTTCTACGGGGTGTTCCGCTGGATGTACGATGGGGACCCCGGTTTCCACGTCGTGCCGAAGGAGGGTGCGCGATGAGCCACGGAGCCGACACCGCGGAACTGGCGTCCGCGCCCTCCGGCCCTTTCCATGAGGCGACGGCCGCGGAAAACAACAAGCTCGGCATCTGGGTCTGGCTGGCCTCGGACTGTGCCCTGTTCGCGGCCCTGATCGCCACGTACCTGACGCTGCACAACAGCGTGCAGCACGCCCCGACGGCGGCGCAGTTGTTCGACCTGCGCCTGACGGCCACGGCCACGTTCGTCCTGCTTCTGAGCAGCATGAGCATGGGCATCGGGGTCGAGGCCCTGCAGCGCAACGACGTACCGGGCATGCGGCGCTGGCTGTGGCTCACCGTGGCGCTGGGCGCGGTCTTCGTCGGCATGCAGGCCTTCGAGTTCACCACCTACTGGCACCACGGCCTGACCCTCAGCGCCAGCGACTTCGGTGCCAGCTTCTACACCCTGGTCGGCTTCCACGGCCTGCACGTCAGCTTCGGGGTCGCGTGGATCCTCTCGCTGCTGATCTTCTCGTACCGCAGGCCGATCACCGCAGCCGACGCCTGGCGTTTCGAAGCGGCGAGCCTCTATTGGTACTTCGTCGACGTCGTCTGGGTCGTGATCTTCACGGTCGTATATCTGATGGGGAAGGTGGGTTAACGTGAGCGGAGCCCTCAAGACGGCTGGCCATGCGCCCGCCCCCGTATCCGGTCACAGCGGTGGCCAGCACCTGCACTTGGTCGTGGCCGGCTTGCTGGCGGTGCTGACCATCGGCGCCTTCGGGGCCGTATGGGGCGGATTGCTGTCGGGCGCGGCCCTGTTCCCGGTCCTGGCCTTCCTGGCGGTGGCGCAGATCACCCTGCAGTTGCTGTTCTACATGCGTCTGCGCTGGGACCGGCGCCTGTTCACGATGCTCTTTTTGGGCGGGGTCGTTTTGGCTGTTTTGATCGATCTGGCGACCAAGTCGATGCTCGTGCGCTGAACCGCGGCCGGCGGCCCGGCGTCGGGTGGAGGAAAGCGGTGGCACCATGCCCCAGGCCCTGACGCAAGCCGGTTTCGTGGCCCTCTGGCACCCGGGCCTGATCGCCGTCTCGCTGGCCCTGATCTGGGCCTACGGCATGGCGGTCGGGCCCTGGCGCCACCGCTTCCCCGACGCCGCCCCCGTGCCGCGCCGCCAGGTCCTCTCGTTCGTCCTGGCGATCCTCTCGTTCTACGTCGCGGTGGGCAGCCCGCTGGACATCGTCTCCGACCACTACCTGATGAGCGCCCACATGCTGGAGCATGTGCTCTTGACCTTCGCCCTGGCGCCGCTGCTGCTGCTCGGCCTGCCCACCTACCTCGCCCGGTGGCTGGTGCGGCCGCGCCCGGTGCGGGTCGTGCTGGCCCGCATGACCCGCCCGCTGACGGCGCTGGTGCTGTTCAACGTCATCTTCTCACTGTTCCACATGCCAAAGATCTACGACTACACCCTCACCCACCCGCTGGCGCATTTCGGCGAACACGCGCTGTTCGTCGTCACGGCGCTGTTCATGTGGTGGCCCATCCTCAGTCCGTTACCGGAGATGCCACGACTGCCCGACCCGCAGCAACTGCTGTATCTGTTCGCCAACGAGGTGTTCCAGACCGTCGCCTTCGCCCTGATCACCTTCGCGCCCCACCCGATGTACAGCGTCTACGTGCACGCGCCGCGCATCTTCGGCATCACCGCGTTGCAAGACCAGCAACTCGGCGGCATGCTGATGAAGATGGGTGCCATCCTGGCCCTGGGTCCCGCCTTTTGGGTCACGTTCTTCCGCTGGGCCCGGCGTGAACAATGGGCGGCCCGGCCCGACCGGTATGTGCCGACCGATGCCCCACGCCACCTGGCATCGGACCCGGGCGCAACCGACCTCAAGGGGGCTTAAGCCATCGCTGCGACCAGGATATCGGAGCAGGTTCCATCGCGTATCCGTTCGTCGGGGACAAGCCCGGCCGGCCACGCGGCGGCCGGTGTGATCACGCGCCTGCGGTCCGCCGCCGGCGACTATCTGGCCCTCACCAAGCCGCGCATCGTCGCGCTACTGCTCATCACCGGCTTTTGCGCCATGGTCGTCGCCCGCGACGGGCTGCCGCCGGTCTGGACCACCCTTGCCACCCTGCTGGGCCTAGCGCTGTCTTCCGGTGGGGCCAACGCGGTGAACATGTGGTACGATCGGGACATCGACCGCATCATGACCCGGACCCGCGGCCGGCCGATACCCTCTGGGCGGCTCGCGCCAGAGGCCGCGTTGCGCTTCGGCATCCTGGCCGGACTCACCGGCGTGGTCCTGCTGGTCGCCGCGGCCGGCTGGCTGGCGGCCGCGATGGCCGCCGCCGGGTTCGTCTACTACGTCTTCATCTACACCATGTGGCTCAAGCGGCGCACCCCGCAGAACATCGTCATCGGCGGGGGTGCCGGCGCCTTTCCGCCGCTGGTCGGCTGGGCGGCGGTCACCGGCCACATCGGTATGGCCGCCATCCTGATGTTCCTGATCATCTTCCTGTGGACGCCGCCCCACTTTTGGTCTCTGGCCCTCTACAAGGACGAGGACTACCGGCGGGCCGGCATCCCGATGATGCCCGTCATCCACGGCTGGCGCAGCACCAAGATGCAGAGCGCGCTATACGCCGTGCTGCTATTGGGCGCGAGCCTGCTGCTGTACCTGACCGGGCGCGTCGGCATCTGGTACCTGGCCTCGGCGGCGGTTTTGGGCATCGTCTTCGTCGCCTACACGCTGCGACTGCTGCGGGAGCAAGCCCCGCACGTCCAGTGGGCCAAGCGCACCTTCCACTTCTCCCTGCTCTACCTGACCGCCCTGTTTGCCGCCATGGTCTTCGACCTGCGGCCCTGATTCCGAAGGGAGGCTGCCCGTGTCGGTCGCAACGGCCCTGGCGGGATTGAGCGAAGCCTTCATGCTCGCGAGCGCCGCGGCGCTGATCGCCGGCTGGCGGGCCATCCGCCGCCGGCGCGTGCAGACGCACCGCGCCTGGATGCTGACCGCAGTGGCCCTCGGTGCCGCCTTCTTCGTCAGCTACGCGCTACGCACCGTCCTGGTCGGCGATACGGCGTTCGGCGGGCCCCACCGCTGGCTGACGCCGTACCTTACCTTTCTGCAGGTGCACGTCGTCCTGGCGACGGTGGCCGGCATCCTGGGTGTGGTCACCCTGCGCCGTGCCCTGCGGGGGCGCTTCACGCAACACAAGCGGATCGCGCCGTGGACCGCCGTGCTCTGGCTGATCGCGGCGGGATCCGGCCTGGTCGTCTTTCTGCTGCTGTATGTGGTCTTTCAGCCTGGTGCCACCGTGAATGTGCTGCGGGCCGTCGGGGGGCCGTAGCGGCGGCCCAGCCCCGGCCGCCGGCCGATCGTGGACGCGATGTCTGGCACCGCGCACCGGGACTCCGGCGGGCGCGGATCCAGGCTGGAAAGGGCGAATCCCGGATGGGTGGACGGGGTCAACTACCGTCGGCTAAAGCCGCCGGCTTGTCCACCCCAATCGGTGGACGTTAGGCCGGTGGACGGCGGCCCGCCGGGGTCGCGTGTGGCCACTGCGGCAAGGTGCTTCCAGGCGATGTTCCGAGCGCCGTTGAGGTCCGCCCGCATTGAGGTGGAATCCGCAGCATCGGCAGGTGAAGTCGCTTTGAGAACGATGGTGGTTCCGGGCGGTGTACCCACAGCGGGAGCGGCGCTGCGATGTGTGCCGGGGGTCGACGCCCACGACAACGCAGCCCACTTCCTGTGCCTTGTACTCCAGCAAGCCGCGCAGTTGCGCGTACGACCAGGTGTGCAAGCGCCGCTTCGCCCAGCGGGTGCCTTTGCGCTGCAGACTGCGACGCAGCCGGAAGTAACGGGCTTGGATACCGCGCCATTGGCGGCGCCCGCAAAAGCGGTTCCCCGAGGTTACAGCGGGTCGGCACAGGCCGAGGTCCACGCCTACAGCGGGACCGTTCTCAGTGGGGGCGGGCGGGTCGGGCAGTTCGGCGACGTTCGCATGATGCCATGCGTGCTTCGTATGCACAACGCAAGGGAGGGAGCGGCGCTTCCGCTGTCGCCTGAACCCGACAGTCCCCGCGCCGCGTGATTTATGGAACACCGGGGGAACGGACCGAGCCCGCAAGTGTCTGACGGCGTCCAGCGGACGGTACGCACCCCCGGTCGGGCCCTGCGGGCCATGGCGGCAGCCACCACGGTCGGTCTGTTTGTGGTGATCGTCATGGGCACGCTCGTGACGGACACCGGCTCCAAGCTTGGCTGCGGGCGCCATTGGCCCCTGTGCCACGGACGCTTCCTCCCCGGGCCCGCACTGCACACCCTGGTGGAGTTCAGCCACCGCTTCGTCGCCGGTATCGTGGGACTGATGATCGTCGCCATGGCCGTCTGGGCCTGGCGTGTGGCCGGCCGCCTGCCCGAGGTGCGCTGGCTCGCAGTCATCGGTATAGGCTTTGTGGTGATCCAGTCGCTGCTGGGTGCGGCGGCCGTCCTGTGGCCGGAATCGCCGGCCGTGCTGGCGGTCCACTTCGGCGTATCGCTGACGGATCTGGCCGGGGTGTTCCTGCTGGCCGTCGTGCTCTTCCAGTTGGCGCGCCCGCCGGCCGGTACCAAAGGCGGTGGCTGGCGAGGCCGCCCGGCTCCGCCCGGCCTCGCCGCATGGGCGTGGTTTACCCTGGCATACATCTACGGCCTCGTCTACCTCGGCGCCTATGTCGCGCATACCCACGCCGGTCTGGCCTGTGGGACGTGGCCCCTGTGCAACGGGATGTGGATCCCGCCGCTGCGCGGGGCAACCGGTCTGGATTTCGCCCACCGCCTAGGGGCACTCGGGGCCGCGGCGCTGTGCGTCTGGCTGATCGTGCTGGCACGGCGCGGACGCCCAGAGCGACTCGACCTCTACCTGGGCGCGCTGTGGCTCTCGGCCGCCGTCGGCGCACAGATTCTCAGCGGCGCGCTACTCGTCTGGAGCCACCTGTCCACCGGAACCGTCGTGCTGCACGGTAGCCTCGTTTCGCTGCTTTTCAGCGTAATCAGCTATCTCTGCCTGCAGACGCTGCCCGCATCCCGGCCGCGGCCGGCGCAGGTGCAGCCCACCCCGCCCGGCGGATACTAGGCATCACCGCCGCACCCGGCGGTTGGGGGTGACCCATGACGGGCAGGGGCATCCGAACACTTGCGGCGACCGGGCTGGTCGCGCTCCTGGCTGCGTCCGGCTGTGGCACGGCTGGCGGCACGAGCGGGGCGGCCGAGGGCAAGCAGTTCGCCCCCTACCATCGGCCGAAGGGGACGCCCATCACCGTCCGTTCGGGTCGGCCCGTGGCCGTCACCGCAGGCAGGGTATCCTTGGACCCCAACACCCTGAGTGCGACGCGCGGCACCCAGGTGCACCTGCAGATCCACAACACCACCAGCGGGCGCCACGACTTCCAACTGCCGTCCTTCCACGTCCACGCAACGCTGCCACCCGACAAGACGACCTCCGTCACCTTCACGGTCGACCGCGCCGGCGTCTTGTACTTCTACAGTTCCCGGCCCGGCCACGCCCATGGAGGCATGGTCGGGCGGCTCACCGTGCACTGAGGCCGGCCGGCGGCGGCCCGGGCGGACCTACGGGCGGTACGCGGCCGGCGGTACCGGGGACGGGTGGGCCTGCAGGCGGCGCACCTCGGCCACGAGCCCCCGGGTGGAGAGCGATCCCCACACAGGGATGGCGTCCAGGCGCCAGCGGCCCTGCACGGCGGGTTCGGCCGCCCCGAGTCCCACACCGAGACCACCCTGGAAACCTGCGGCGCGCGCCGCCCGCACGGCGCGGCGGTCGTAGTACCCGAGGGGCCAGCAGTAGAAGTGCACCGGGACCGCGAAGCGGGCGGCCAGCATCCGGCGGGAGTCGGCCAACTGCCGCCGCATCTGGGCGGGGCTGGCCCCGATCAGGCTGAGTTCCGGCTGGTAGTAGCCGTGGTCGGCCAGGCCCCAGCCGTGGGCCAGCAGGCCGCGGATCTGGCCCGCAGTCAGACCGCCAGGGAAGTCGATGCGCTGCACCTGCTGACAGAGGTTGGCCGGCCATCCCATCCGCCGCAGAACCGGAAAGGCCCGCTGGAAGACGCTCGCGTAGCCGTCGTCGAAGCGCACCACAAGCGGCCGGCAGCGCGGCGGCCGCACGCCAGAGCCCCTCCAGAGCGCCGCGGCGGTATGGAGGCTGACCGCGCAATAGCCGGCGGCCCGCAGCGCGGCCATCTGCCGCGCAAAGCGCTGGACCGACACATACAGGTACGCGTAGGGCGACCGCGGCGGCGGCGCGATGACGTGGTACATGACGACCGGGATGCGCAATCTTGGGCCTGCCGTCGGCTGAACGCCGGCGGCCGTACGGGACACGGGCGGCCCACCCGCGGCCCGGTGGCGAATGCCCGCTGCCAGGGCGACCGCCCCGCGGACGGGTGGCGCCGGCCGGCCCGCCGCCACGCCGGCGCCCACACCGGCCGGACCGAGTTGCGCGGCACCGCCACAACCGGCCAGCATGGCCGCCACCGCCATCGACGCCAGCCACCGCCCTGCGGCGGGCGGCCGGACCGAACCACGCCGCCCGGGGACCACCAACTGCGCACGACGGACCGCGAACCAACGCCGCATGCCGCCTACCGCCCTCCTGGGATGGACGCAAGGGGGCCAGGGAGCATCCACCGCCCCAACGGCGAACCGCGCGGCGTTCCGGCGGCCGCAAGACCGGCGCGGCCACGGCACCCGCCCACTGCTTTAGGATGTTCCCCGGTCGCTCGGCGGTGGCGATTCCCCACTGCGGCGCGTCTTCCTTCCAGCCGTCCAGCCGCGCGCAACAGGGCCGACCGTCGGCACCCGGCGCACAAAAGACCACGCGCCCGCCGCCAAACGGCGGCGGATTCCCGGACGCAGGGTCCGCAAGCCCGTCTTCGCTGTGGGATGGGGACCATGGCCTCGTAGAGATCGTCGGTGCTGGCCTCACCCACGGCGGGCACCAGGGACAAGGTGGTGTTCTGCCACCAGCGGGCGGTGGCCAACTTGGACGCGGGGGCGACCACGCGGAAACCGTCACGGCAAGAAGGGCAAGAAGCAGGTCAACTACGGCCTGGTCCTGGACGGCGAGGGTCGACCGCTCTCGGTGCAGGTCTGCCCCGGCAACACCGCCGATCCCAAGACGGTGGCCGATCGGGCGCACAAGCTCAAGGCGCAATACCATCTGGCTCATGTCGTCCTGGTCGGTGACCGCGGCATGCTCACCAGCGCACGCATCGCTGACCTGAGCGAGCGTGGCTGGTCGACATCGCCTCGCCCGACTACCCCGGAGAACGGCTGATTGTCTGCCGCAATCCGTTTCTGGCCGAAGATCGCGCCGGACCCGCAAGGAACTCCTGGCGAAGACGCAACGCCTGTTGGACGGCTTGGCTCGGCGGGTGGCGGCCGGTCGCCTGAGGCGGAGCACCAAGATCGGCGCCGCACTGGGGCGCATTCTGCACCGCTTCAAAGTCGGCAAGCATTTCGAGTGCGAAGTGTCGAAGGGGCACTTCGCCTACAGGCGCCGTGATGACCGTATCCAGTGCGAAACCGCCCTGGATGGGATCTACATCGTGCGCACCAGCGTACCCGCCACGGATCTGCCCGCTACGGCGACCGTATCCACGTACAAATCGTTGCAGCATGCCGAGCAGGCCGTTCGCAATCTCAAGTCGGTTGATATGCGCCTTCGCCCGCTTCGTCATTGGACGGCGCGGCGGGTACGGGCACATCTTCCTGTGCATGCTGGCCTACTACGTGCAATGGCACCTACGCCAGACCTGGGCCCCCTACCTCTTGGAGGACCAACACCCGGGGCAGCATGCCGACGACTCCGTTGTGCGGCCTGCGTTGCGGTCCGCGTCAGCGCTGGCCAAGGCCCACACCAAGCGCACCCTCAACGGCGAGGATGTGCACAGCTTCTCGACCCTGCTTGCCCAGCACGTAAGAACACAGACGCTCAAACAGGTCCGGGACCGGACTTGTCGCCGGGAGTTCCCCGGAGACACAAAACGCCTGTAGAGCGGATGGCTCTGGCCAGGAGAACGGCCTGGTGAAACCAGCCGCAACGAAGCAGGAACCTCCAAGCAGGAAACTGACCGCGCGGGGCCCCGTTCGCCACGGGGGCAAGTGCCGCACCGGCGGGTGCCACCGCCCCGCGCCGGGTCGGTGTTCAGACCAAGGTGACCCCTGCCCGCTGCGCGATGGTATGCAGCCAATCGACCGCCGCGGCGAAACCGGCCTGGTCACCCTGCCCTTCGATATGGACGGGCGCCGAGTGGTCGGCTGCCGCCAGCGCGGCCAGCAGGGCGCCATAGTCCAGGGCACCCCGGCCGAGCGGCACTTCCTCCAGGGCAAAGGTGAAGTGGTGAGGCTGCATCAACACGTCCTTGGCGTGCACGAGGCCGAGACCCGGCCCGAGCTGCTGCACGCAGCGCGTCAGGAAGGAGCCGTTATCGAAATAGTTGTCGAGGGTGGTCAGGTTGACGGGGTCCAGGAGGATGCCGAACGCCGGATGCCCCACGCGCCGCACCGCTTCCGAGGCGCGCAGCAGGGTGTTCAGCGGTGACAGCACGCCGGTCTCGACCAGAAGCCGCGGGCCGTCCCGACCGACGGCCGCGAGGACCGTGCGGCAGGTCGCCGCCAGGTCATCCAGGGCGGCCTCGCTGAAGTTGTCGGGGTGGGCCGCAAACGCCAGCGCCACCCGCTGGGGGTCGCGGTGCCCCGGGCCGGTCGCCACGGCCTCGGCCCCGGCGGCCGCAGCGAGCGTCAGCGCCCGCACCAGGGCGTCCGCCGCGTCCCGCCGCACCTCGGCGTCGGGGGCGCTCACATTCCGCGGGCAGCCGACCTGGACGATCGCGATGCCGGCGTCGCGGTAGCGCCGGCCAAGGGCGGCCGCCTCCGATTCGGACGTGTCCGGTTCGAAGCGCACCGCGGTCGCGCGGACCCCCAGCCGCTCCAGGCTGTCCAGGTCGTCGGCGCGAGCAAGCTCCATCGACAGGCGTACCGCGCCCAAGCGCGCATCCTCCCCCGGTCGGACTGCGCCTCCCCTTCGCAGCACCGTCCCGCTTCCCCTGCCGCGCCGCCGGTTTGCCGCCCAGACGTCCCCGCTCGGACATCCGGCTTGTAAGTACCCACCAGGGTATAGTATGATCGCGGCGTTGTGGTCCGCATCCGCCGCGCGAAAGGAGGAATGCCCGCGTGCCCTTCTACGATTTCCAGTGCGAGGACTGCGGTAACGACTTCGAACTCGAGCGGCCCATCAGCCGCCGCGACGAGGCGGATTGCCCGCGCTGCCGCAGCCGCAAGGTCAAGCGCCTCGTGCGCAGCGTCAACGCCATCACGACCGGTGGCGGTGGTGGCGGCGGCGGCTGCGCCCCGTCCAGCGGCGGCTCCGGCGGTGGCTGAGGGCTCTGAAGCGATCGGGCCGGTCGGTCCGATCAGGTGGACGGCGGTCCGTTCCCTGCGGCCCGCCGTCCGTCCCCATCGACCCGCTCCGTCGGTACCCAGCGCCACAGGACATACCAGGCGGCCAGCGGCGCGAACGCGGCCGCCATCAGACCGATCCGTACCGCGGCCACACCCGCCTGACCGACCACCAGCGCCAGCGCCCCGACGCTGGCGGCCCGCGCCAGGTTGACGGCCACCTCCTTGAGCGTGGTGCGCTCCACCCGCCACAGTGCCGGATCGGCACCGCGGGCGATCACGTCCAGTGTGCAGGCCTCCAGCGGCACCTTTACCAGCGGCTGCGCCGCCGCCGCCAGCAGGCCGAACGCCCACAGCCGGTCGAGACCGCCCGCCCCGGCCAACAGCGCGGCCGCGCCCAGCCCGAGCAACGCGCCGCCCAGGACCAGCCTCCGCCGGAAGCGTGGGCGCCCGAATCGCGCCGCCGCCGCGTTCGCCAGCAGGCCCGCCGCCTGGGCGGCAGTCACGAACGCCCCCAGTTCCAGCGGGTCGCGGCTCGCCGCAAACACCAGCAGGGCCGGGGCGAAGAGGTAGACGCCGTCCCGCAGCCCGAGGGCCGCGTCGGCCGCCACCACCCCCCACCAGCCCGGCCCCGCGGCATGCCACGGCGGTCGGTGCCCGGCGGTCGCGCCCCGGGGCGGCGGCGCCGACAGGCGGGCCGACACCGCGAGCACAGCCGCAAACGCCGCCAGCGCACCGGCAAACAGCAGGCGGAACCCTCCGGGCCGGTCGGCGAGGGCTCCGGCCAGCGGCGGTACGGCCAGGGCGGCGGCCGCCTCGAGCACCCCAGCACTGCCCGTGAACCAGTCGCGGTTGCTGCGGTCGGTCAGGTCGAAACCCAGGACGAAGAACGCCAGCCAATAGCATCCCCAGCCCGCCCCCAGCAACAAACCCAGAGGCGCGATCCAGTGGGCCGCATCCCGGCCGAGCAGCAGCAGCAACGCAAAGGCCCCCGCCACCACCGCCGCCGCCAGCCGTAGCGGCAGGACCCGGTCGTACCGCTTGGCGAGGTACCCGGCCAGCGGGAATGCCAGGGCCATGGCCGCAAACTGCCACAGGTTGAAGAGGCTGATCGCCGCCCAACCGCTTCCCAGACGCCAGAGGTAGGCGTCGGTGAAGGTGGCGCCGAGCGCTGCGGCGGCGGCCCACAGGGCGTCGACCAAGAGTAGCCGGCGGGCCAGGCGCGCGCCCAGGTGGAGCCCTCCCCGCGGGCGCCCGGCTCCCCGCCGTCGTGCCCGAAGCGGCATTCTATTCGCCGCCGGATGCACCGTGGCAGAGCGGTAGGCCGCGGTCAAGCCGTACGGCCGGGAGGCGTGGCGCGGCCCGCCTCACCATCCGCCCCCCCACCCATAGCCGGTTGACACGGTGGGACCTGCGCGCATAGGCTATACCCCGTACGGTAGTAAGGCGGCGACCGGTACGCGGCCGCCGTGGAGGGATGGGCATGAAGCTCGCCGATCCGGTGGTGCACGACCTGCTGGCCCGGCTGCGCCGCATCGAAGGCCAGGCGCGCGGGGTGCAGCGGATGATCGAAGACGGCCGCGACTGCACCGAGATCGTGCGCCAGGTGTCTGCCATGCGAGCAGCCCTGGCCAAGGTTGCCATGGGTATCGTCAGCGAGAACCTGGAGGAATGCTTGCGCCGCGGGCTGACCCCGGAAGAAGAGCCGGAACTGCGCCGCGCCAAACAGGCCTTCCTCGACTTTGTCTGAGGACCGGCGCAGCGGCTCCCGTCCACGGCGGAGGCCGTTATCGACGGGGACGATGCGGAGGGAGACTGCAGATGTTTGGATGGGGAAAGAACCGAGGCGCCACCGCCACCGCGGGAGCACCGACACCGACCAACGTGGACGCCGCCAGCTTACAGGGCATGCTGGAGGGGCCGGACGCGCCGCTGGTCCTTGACGTGCGTCAGCCGGAGGAGTATGCGGCAGGCCACATCCCGGGCGCGGTGCTGCTGCCCCTGCCGCAGTTGAACCATCGGTTCGCCGAGCTGCCCGAGGACCGGCTGGTGGTGTGCGTCTGCCGTAGCGGTGGCCGCAGCGGCGTCGCCGCCCACCTGCTGCGCGCCAAGCAGCGCAATGTGCGCAACCTGAGCGGCGGCATGTTGGGTTGGCGCGGCCCGGTGCGCCGCGGCTCGAAGCCTTGAACGGAAGGGGATCGACCATGGCTACCGCCACAGATGCCCTGCGTGTGAGCGTTCCCACGGAAAAGAGCGTCCAGGACGCGGTCAAAGCGGTTGACGCCGCGCTGGCCAAGCGCAAGTTCAGCGTCCTCTGGGCGCTGGATGTCAACGAGAAGCTGCAGGAAAAGGGCCTGGATCTCGCGCGCGAGTTCCGCATCCTCGAGGTGTGCAGCGCCCCGCGCGCCAAGCAGGCACTCGAATCCGATCCGGAGGTCGGCTACTTCCTGCCCTGCAAGGTGATGGTCTACCGCGGCGACGGCGGCACGCGCATCGGGCTGCCGCGCCCGACCGCCTTGATGGGCATGCTGGGCGACGATCCAAAGCTGGCGGCGCTGGCCCAGGAAGTGGAAGGGGTTCTGGTCGAGGCCTTGCGCGAAGCGGCCGGCTGACGGACGTGGGCACCGCCAACCGCAGGCACTCGGGGACACGGGCGCAGGGCCGGCCGGACGCGCGCGTCGGGCTTGCCCTGGAACGCACGTTGCTGGCATGGGTGCGCACGGGCGTATCGCTCGTCGCGCTGGGTGTGGTGCTCGCCAAGTTCGTCCTCTTCCTGCACAAGCTCGGACTGGCCGGCAGCGGGCACGGCGGGGTGGGAACGCGCCGGCTCGGCATCGGGTTGGTCGCGGCCGGCGGTGCGATGGTCTGCGCCGCCGGCATCCGCCACCTGCGCGACTGGCTCCGCTGGCGGCGGGATGAGCCCATCACCTCCTCTCCCTTCCTGGCCATGGCGCTGGTGGTCGTCGTCGCCCTCGCGGCCGTTTATGCCATCTTCAGCATCGTGGCGCCCTGAGCGCCGCGCGGGCCCAGCCGCGCCGGCGGCCGAACCGATGCGGACAAGCCGGGCGCAATCGGCGATACTGGGCGGGTCGGCGGCGGATCGCCGCGTTGCGCAGACGGGCGGTTGGGGGCGGGACGGCGACGGGGCGGCGGATGTTGAGGAAGTCTCTGGATCCGACTGCGGGAGGTCCCGCGCACCTGGTCGCCCTGGCCTCGATTCAGGCGCTGGCCATCGCCGGCCTGGCGGGGCTCATTCCAGCCTATCTGGCCCACAGCGGCGCCAGCGACTATCTGGTCGGATGGGCCTTCACCTCCTGGGCGGTGACCCGCGCCGCGTTCGGGCTCGTCGCCGGACGCGCCTATGCCCGCTTCGGCGCGCGCACCCTCCTGGTGTGCGCCTATGTCCTGTTCGCCCTGTCCACGGGTGGCTACGCTCTGAGCCACAGCCCCGAGACCCTCGTCGCCCTGCGGCTGCTGCAGGGAGCCGCGGCGGGCCTGTACTGGACCGCGCTTTTGGCCGCCGCCGCCGCCGGGGTCGAGCCGCGCTTGCGCCTAGCGGCCCTGGCCCGGGTCAACGTCGCGGCGGCCACCGCCGGCCTGATCAGCAACGCCCTGGGAGGGGCCGTCGCGGCGGCGTTCGGACCAGCGGTTTTTTTCTGGGCGGAATGCGCCCTGCTGCTCGGGATCGGCCTGCCCCTGGCCCTGGCCCTGCCGCACCGGTCCACCGCGCGGCCGGCAAAGCCCGGACCTGCCAGGTCCCCGGCGGAGGCGGCCGCGGCACGCGACCCGGACCCCGCCAGGCGGCCGAGTCTCGCCACGCTCCAGTCCGGGCTCGCCGCGGTCGCCAACCTGCCGATCGTGGTCACCGCCGTGGGCGCGCCCGTCCTGCTGCTGCGCGCCGGTGCCGGCTATCCGCTGGTCGGGGTGCTGACGGCGACGATGATCCTGGCCAACATCGGGGCCCAGTTCGCCGCCGGCCGTCTGGCCGACCGGATCGCCCCGGGGCCGCTCCTGGCGGGAACCGCCGTGGCGACCGCCGTCTTCCTCTGCCTGCTGCCGCTGGCCCACCGGCCGCTGGCCATTTCGATCATCTGCGTCCTCCTGGCCGGCGCCGTCTCACTGACCGCGCTGGGATGGCTCTCGTGGACCCAGCGGGACGCCCCGTCCGAGGCCATCGGCTCCGTGACCGGGCTGCTGCGCGGCCTATGTGACCTATCCGGCGTCGTCGCCTTCACCGGCTTCGGTTTCATCGCCGCCCACCTCGCCCCATCCATGTGGGTGATGGCCCTGATCGCCGTCGCCACCGGCCTGGCGGCCCTGCGGCTGGACCGACCCGCGGTGGCCGGCTGAGCCAAGGGATCCGGACCGGCCGCGCAGAAAGCGCGACCGCAAACGATCCCCGCGCGGGACAGGCAACAGGAAGGGGGCGCCGCCGCTTGACGCCGCTGGAAGCGCTGGACGAGCTCTGGCAGGCGCTACGCGACCACTACCCGATGCTCGAGTATGCGGGAGCGCTCGACGACGAGTGGGCCGAGGCGCTGCGGCCGGCACTGCGCGCGGCAGTCGACCTCGACGCCGCCTACCCGCACCTGGCGCGTCTGGTAGCGCGGCTGAACGACTACCACACGCGTCTGGAGTATCCGGGCCGGCCGGGGCCCCGCCCCCGCGCGCCCGTACGCCTGGGCTGGATCGACGGCGGGCTGGCGGTGCGGTCCGCCACCACGCCCGACGGCGGTCCTGCCCCTGGTGAGGCGGTGCTGCGCCTGGACGGGGTGCCGGCCGCCGACGCGTTTGCGGCGGCACTCGCAGCGGCGCACGGGGCCACCCCCTGGACCCGCCTGCGAGACGCCTGCCGCCGTCTGGAGGAGGGCGACGCCGGCTCGGTCCTGGAGTTGGAGACGGACAGCGGTCGCCACCGACTCGTGCGGCCCGCGCAGTCGCCGGACCCGTCCCCCGGTCCTCCATCGCTCACCTGGGCGGCGGAGGATATCGCGCTACTGCGGGTGCCCGCATGGGGCGGCATGGAGGCCGGGGCCTTTGTCGCGCACCTGGACGCCGTCCTGGAAGCGGCGCGCGACTGCCCCCACCTGATCGTGGACGTGCGCGGCAACGGCGGCGGCAGCGACGCCCTCGCCGACGCCTGCACCGGCCGCTTCGCGCGGCGGGCGGTGGTCGCCAGCATCTCATTCTGGCGGCGCGCCAAGACCAACCTCTTCGAGCGCACGGTCGAGGTTTGCGAGCCTCGCGGCCCCTGGCGCTACACCGGCCGCTTCGCCGTCCTGATCGACGAGGGCTGCGCCTCCGCCTGCGAGCACTTCGTCTCCGGCATGGAGGCGGCGGGCGCCTGCCTGGTGGGCATGCCGACCAGCGGCGCCTGCGGCTGGATGCAGCGCATCCCGCTGCAATCCGGGGCCACGCTGGTCTGCTCCCGCAGCCTTCCCCTGCACGGACAGACCGCGTCGCCCCAAAACGGTATCCCTCCCCACTACCAGGCCCCGCCGACGCGGGACGACCTGCGCTACGGCGTGGACACCGCGCTCCAGACGGCGACCGCCTGGCTGCGCGGCGGCAGGCCCCGACCGGCCGCTCACGGGCTGACCTGGCCCGAGCCCGGACCCGCGGCCGCGCGTCTGAACGAAACCGACCACCAGCACGGGGAGGAAACGACGTGAATCTGGGCACACCGGATCCGCGACCCGATCTGGACGGCAGGGGCCTGGAGGTGGCGCTGGTCGTCAGCCGGTTCAACCGGGAGATCACGCGGGCCTTGGAAGAGGGCGCCGTCCAGGCCCTGCGGGGTGCCGGCGTGGCAGAGCCCGACATCCTCGTCTACCACGTCCCGGGCGCGTTCGAGCTCGCACCGACGGCCCGCCGCCTGGCCCAGGCCGGCCGCCACGCGGCGGTCGTCTGCCTCGGCGCCGTCATCGAGGGCGGTACGGACCACTACCGCTATGTCTGCGAGGCCGCCACGCAGGGACTGACCCAGGTGGCCCTCGAAGCGTCGGCCTGGGGCCGGCACGGCGTGGCGGTCGCCTTCGGGGTGTTGACGACCCGCACCCAGGCCCAAGCCGCGGCGCGGGCCGGAGGCGAGGAGGGCAACAAGGGC
This sequence comes from Bacillota bacterium, assembly GCA_021806565.1. GTDB lineage: Bacteria > Bacillota > Sulfobacillia > RBS10-35 > JAJYVN01 > JAJZXK01. Next base: position 24,379 of record JAJZXK010000044.1, read on the forward strand.
GGGGACGCCGCCCTAGCCGCCCTCGAGACGGCGTTGCTCTGGCGCGGCCTGGCGCGGGATGCCGAGCCACCCGCCGCGCGCGGCTGACCCCCCCGCGCCCATCCGATGCTTCAGCCGGTGCTGCGCAGCCCGTGGGCGATTCCGTTGAGGGTGCGCAGCACGGCGTTCAGATAGCGACCGCGCTGCGGTTCGTCGAGGCCTCCGTCGCGCAGGCGGCGCAGCAGGGCCACCTGCAGGTAGGAGAGGGGGTCGACGTACGGGTTGCGCAGGGCGATGCTCTGCTGCAGCGCCGGCTGGTCGTCCAGTAGCTTGGCGTTGCCCTGCACCCGCAGGACCGCCGCGCAGGTCCGCTCGTACTCCGCTGCCACCGCGCCGAAGATGCGCCCCGCTTGCGGCACGGCGGCGGCGGCCAACTCGGCGTAGGCCCGCGCGATGGACATGTCCGCCTTGCAAAGCGCCATGGCGCAGTTGTCGACCACGGTGCGGAAGAACGCCCACTCCCGATACATCTCGCCAAGCAGATCCCAGTCGCCGCAGGACTCAAGCGCCGTCCCCATCCCGTACCAACCTGGTAGCAGGTGCCGGCTCTGCGTCCAGGCAAAGACCCAGGGAATCGCCCGCAGGTCTTCGATGGTCTGGCCGGGGCGCCGCCGGCTGGGCCGCGAGCCGATGTTGAGCATCGCGATCTCCTCGATGGGGGTCGCGGCGTAGAAGTACGGGACGAAGGCCGGCTCCCCCACCAACGTGTGGTAGCAGGCCAGGGACGCGTCGCTCATCCGATCCATCTCCTGCACCCAGGCCGCCCGCGCCACTGGTACATCGTCCGACCGCAGGGCCGCGTCACAGACCGCCACCAGGACCTGTTCCAAGGTGCGCTCGGCGATTGGCAGGGGTAGGAAGCGGTGCGACATCATCTCACCCTGCTGAGTGATGCGCAGCCGGCCGTGCTGGCTGCCCTGCGGTTGGGCCCGGATGGCGCTGCCCAGCGGCCCGCCGCCGCGGCCGAGGGTGCCGCCGCGGCCGTGGAAGAAGGTCAAGTCGATCCCGGCGGCCGCCGCGACGGCCATCAGTTCCCGCTGGGCCCGAAACAGGGCCCAGTTGGCGGAGAGGTAGCCGCCGTCCTTGGTCGAGTCGGAGTAGCCGAGCATGACCTCCTGGCGGCGGCCGCGCGCGTTCAGTTGGGGTGCGTACGCCGGGTGCGCCAGGAGTTGCCGCAGCATCTCCGCCCCGCCGCGCAGGTCGCTGATGGTTTCGACCAGGGGCGAGATGTCCAATTCGCTGCGGTAGGTAGGGGGCGTACCCGCGGCGCTCTCCGTCCAGCCGCACAACCCGGCGGTCTGCGCCAGGAACTGCACCTCCAGCACGTCCTCCACCCCGTGGGACATGCTGATCACATACGGACCATGGGCCTCCGGCCCGGACTCCCGCCGCGCCCAGGCCAAGACGCCGAAGATCCCCCAGACGTCCGCCGCGGCGGGCGAGAGCGACTCCGGGCGCACCGCCGCGGTCCAGCCCCCCGGAGCGAGCAGCCGTGAGAGCAGTTCGGCCTGCTCGCCTGGCGACCGCTCGCCGTAGTCGGCGCAGACCCCGGCCTGCGCCAGGATCTCCCCCACGGCCAGCGCGTGGCGCGCAGAATGGTCGCGGACGTCCAGGGGTGCGAGGTGGAAGCCGAACAGCCGCACCCGCTGCAGCAAGGGGACGATGTAGGCGTCGGCCAACGCCGCCGCCCGCGAGGCCCGCAGGCTGCCTGCGATCACCCGCAGGTCCGCCACCAACTCCGCGGCCGTGGCATAGCCGCGATCCTCACCGAACGGTGGCGAAGGGTCCGCCGTGGCGCTGCGCTCGGCGGCCGCGTCGCCGCCTGCGGCGACCAGGGCGATCTCCAGCTTGCGATAGATGAAAAACAGCTTGCGGCGGTATGGCTCCTGCAGGTTGCGCCCCCGCATGAAGCCGGCGAACGTCGGTAGCGCCGCTTCATCCGCGGCGATGGCGGCCGCCAGCGCCTCGTCCACCGGCTGCAGCGACGTCGTCTGACTGAGCTTGCGCGCCGCGGCCGCGACGGCCCGCAGGTACTTGGTCAACACCAAGCGGCGCTGCAGGAGCAGGGTCTGGCGGGTCACCGCCGGGGTGACCGCCGGATTCCCGTCGCGATCCCCGCCCACCCAGGTGCCAAAGCGCAGCACCGGACCGACCCGCGGAGGGGACTCGGGATACACTGCGGCCAGTTCCTCGGCGAAATCGGCCGTCACCCGCGGCAGGGCGTCAAACAGGATCTCATCGAAATAAAAGAGGTTGTTCTTGACCTCGTCGATCACCGTGGGCGGCGAACCGCGCAACTCATCGGTCTGCCAGAGCGCAGTGATCTCGGCATGCAATTCCCGCTCCAACAGATGGCGCTCGCGCTGGGTGAGCACCTCCCGGTCCAACCGCTCCAAGAGCCGGTGTACCGCCTCGTGCTTCTCCAGCACCGTGCGCCGCACCGCCTCCGTCGGGTGGGCCGTGCTGACCAACCCTACGTGCAACCCGTCCAGCAGGCGCGCAGCGGCATCGCTGGACAGGCCGCGCTCACGCAGCGCCGTGGCGAGTTCCCCGAACGACTCGTCCTGATGGCCCTCCGCGTGGGGCCGCAGCGCATGCTCACGCCGGCGGCGCACCCGATGATGCTGTTCGGCGATGTTGGCCAACTGAAAATAGATGGCAAAAGCACGGACCACGGCTACGGCGCGCTCCAGATCCAGCGCACCGATGCGCTGGCGCAGGGCGGCTGCGGCCGAGGCGGTGAAATGGCGGCGCAGGCCCTTGCAGGCCACGCGGATGCGCTCGACCTCGTCGAACACTTCCGGGCCGGCCTGATCGCGCAGCACCTCACCCAGCAGCCCGGCAAGGAGATTGATATCGCGACGCAGCTTGCGGGCGGGCCGTTCCGCCCCGGATCCTTGTGCCGAAGACAACCGTCCATTCCTGGTCAGAAAATGCGTGCGCACCGTGAACCCGGTCCGGTCCGCACGCCGTCCGCCCGACCAGGACTGCGCCCCTCTCGGCCCAAATTTGCCCCTGACGGGACCATGGGCAACAGGCGAACGCAGGCGGGGGCGGCCACCGCCGTCCACGCCATCAGGCCCCCCGCCCGTGCGCAACCCGCTGACAGCGGTCACCCAGGGCGGCCAAGTCCAGCCGTATGGGTTCACCGGGCCCGCACGCGCATCCTGCCGCGGCGGCGCGCCGTGAGACTGAACAGACGGACGGGGATGGGCCTGGAATGCTCTGGGTCCAGCACCGCGACCGGCACAGCGCGAGGCGCGGAGACGTTCGGGAAACGGGTGCGGATCGCCGGTCTGACGGAGGTCTGCCGCAGAGCTTTGCGGCACCCCGCACCCGTCCACCACGGCGGGCCGGAGGCCCACCGCGCGCCCTACTTCACCACCGGAAGCTTCTCGCCACAACCCGCGCAATAGGTCCAGGCGCCCTGGGCGGGACGGCCACACCACGGGCAGAAGCGGGACCCCCCGCGCCCGGCGCGGCCCCCATCGCCAGCGGGCGCCGTGCCACGGCGCCCGCGGCCGCCCGCCGCCGCCGCAACCGCCCCGTCCTCCTGGCCGGATCCCGGGCGGAACTCGATGCCGCGCGGGCCGTGGTTGACGGTCACCAGCTGGCCCTTCCGCTCCAGGTCATGCACGAGGTAGTAGAAGCGCTCGACCTTGATGCCAAGTTCGTCCGCCAAAGACTTGCCGGTCTGAATCAAAGCCCCCCCGGATGTGCGGATGCGACGCTGCAACTCCTCATAGAGCGTTTCACGATCCATCCCCTGGTGCTTCTCCTTCCTGTAATCCGGATTCTTGGGGAAAGTATAACTTCACCCGCAGAGGCGTTGCAAGTCGAGGCGGTCAGAGGCAACCGTCCAACGAAAACGGAGCGCGCGCCGCGTGTGCCATCCAACGACCCTACAGAAAGAATTATGGAAGCGGCACCACAGAATGAGGCGTCTTTCGCCCTCTCCCGACGTAAACCCGGAGACCTCCATGCCGCCATCGCTGACCAAACAACTCGTGCGGTCCGCCGGCGGATCGATGTCATGACCCCACGGCTAAAGCCTCATCGTTCCCCACATCTTTTCGACGCGAGGCAGTACCTGGAAACTGCTCCAAGGTGGCGGGTTCGCCCAAGGCCATCGCGAGTCGGTGGGGGTAGGTCCATCTGGGGCTGGGGTGCTGGGACGGACGGTAGGATGGACCCGATGACCCGCCCATAGA
>JAJZXK010000045.1 GCA_021806565.1 Bacillota bacterium
GATCGGCGCAACCGCCCATCCCAAGCAGTGTTCCGGTGTGTGGACTGCGGCTTCGGTGGGCCAGCAGACCACATCGCGGCGATCAACATCGGTCGCCGGGGCGCCGTCATGCGTCCGCACGCCACGCTCGCGCAAGCGGGGTGATTGGCAAGCCCCCGGCTTTAGCCGTGGGGTCATGACGAAGGCTGCGGCGCGGGCGGCGCCACAGCGTCCGCCTCCGGTTCGACGGCCCTGCCGCGCAACAGGCAAAGGCGGACCAGGCTGCAGGGTGGCAGGATCCACGGATCCGCGGTCCAGGGACGGACATGGTGCACGGGGGCGACGGCGTCGGGACGGTCCCATCGGTTGACGGCCATGAACGAGTCGCCGGTCAGGGTCTGGACGTCGATGGTGTCGAAGTCGGCTTCGGGCGGCAGCGCCACCCGCACCCGCAACGACCGCTCCGGGTGGCGATTGATCAGGAAAAACACCAGGGTCTGCCCGGACCCGTCCACGGCCGCGACCGCGTCGAGGAAGGGCGCGTCGGCGGCCGTGGGCATGCGGCGCGGGGCGGGTACGTCGAAGGTCGGTGTTTCCACCTCGAGTTCGAGCCGGAACAGCGGCGCCGCTGCCGTGCCGTAGAGGTGGGTCGTCCACCAGACGGGCTGGGGATAGACGACGCCGCGTTCCTTGCGCAGGCCGCCGCCGTGGTTGACCAGGGCGCTGTGGGTCACGAGCTCCACCAATCCGTCGGCGCGGATCGCCTCGTTGAGGATGGAGGCGGTCCAGACGGCTTCGGTCAGGGTGGCGTTGTTGGGTAGCCCGGGTTTGCGCGTGAATACCTGCAGTTCGGTGATGGCCAGGCGCGGGACCTGGCCCGTTTCGCGCATCGGTGCCGCCAGTTCGTCCCACAGCCGGCGGTAGGCCGGAGTGAAGGCCATGTGTTCAAGGTACACCGCGCGCGGGTCGTCCCCGTCCGCAAAGCCCCCATACAGGCCGTGGTGCGAGAGGCAGCGGACCGAGCCGCCTCCCGCAAAGGCGACGGTGCGGTTCCAATCGGCGCCGGCGCCGTTGGCGATGGCGCGCAGGGCCGGGTCGGCGCCGCGCATGGCCTCCAGGTAGGCGCCATAGCGCGCCGCGTAGGTGGCGGCGTCCACCGCGCCAATCTGCCAGTGGCCGTAGAGTTCGTTGCCGACCTCCCACAGGCGCACCCCGTATGGCCGGGGATGGCCGTTCAGCGCCCGCAGAGCCCCGAGGCGGGTGGTCGCCTCCCCGTTGCAATACTCGACCCAGTCCGCCGCCTCCTGGGGGCTGCCGTCGCCGGCGTTCACGCAGACGAGCGGTTCGCAGCCCACGAGTTCGCAGAGGCGCAGCCACTCGTCGCTGCCGACGTGGTTCCACTCCACTTCCGGCCAGGCCGGGTTGGCAAGCACGGGGCGGTCCTCCAACGGTCCGACGCCGTCGCGCCAGTGGTAACCGGAGACGAAGTTCCCCCCCGGCCAACGCAGAAGCGGCAGGCGCGCCTCGCGCAGCAGACGGACGACGTCGGGGTCCCATCCGTCCAGGTGGTCTTGCGGCAAGACGAGCAGGCTGCGCAGTTGCAGGCACCCGCCGTGAGCGGGCGTCACCGTCAGGTGCAGGGGAGTGCCGACGGCGGGCGCCGCGGCGCCGCCTTCCAGAGCCACCTCACGGGTCGTCCATTCCGCGCAGGCCGGAATCCGGCCCACCGCCCAGGGGCCCTGGCCGGCGGGTTGGAGTGCGATCTCCAGCGGCATGTCGCAGCGCAGCCTCAGCCGGGCCAGGTACCGGGTGGTGCGGTGCACGGGAAGCTCCAGCGGCGTGATCAGCCGCCCGTCCCCGGCGGGCGACCAGACGGTCAGTGCCGGGTGGCGGCCACCGTCTCCTTCCCACCCCAAATCGCCCTCGGCCAGCCACCACGGGGGCAGTGCTCGGCTCATGGCGCTGGACAACGCCGGTAGGCCGCAGGCGGGCCCGGCCTGCTGCAGGCGGCGGAGCAACTCGGCGCGGTCGGGCCAAGTCGAGGCGGGCGCAAAGGCGGGATTCGTCACGGCCTGTGCCCAGGCGCCACCGTAGACGTTGCGGCCGAGGTGCTCGGTGAACTTGCCGAACAGGTGCCGGCTGACGGCCGGACCTTGCCGCGCGAACGAGCGCACCCGCACGGAAGCCGATAATGGCGCTTCGGTCAGAGCGCATCCCCCCACGCCGCCGCGTTCGGACGCCGATCCTGAACTCCTTCGGCCGCCCGTCACGGGATGGCGAGCTTGGCAAGACGCGATCGACACGACGGTCCCGCCGGGCGGCCGTCGCCGACGTTGGCTCTGGCGACCACCGGGGAGCGCGCCGACGTTCCGCCGGTCACATCCGTGGGCTGCGAGGTGACAATCGTACGACAGGGGGCGGTGTCCAATGGACCAACCCGCAAATGACGGCCGTGGCGTACCGCAGGCTCGGGTCGCTTACGGAGGCCGAGGATGCGGTACAGGATACCTGGTTGCGCGTCGGCCGGTCCGGGACCGACGGTGTGGAGAACTTCGGTGGGGGGTTGACGACGATCGTGGCACGGGTCTGCTTGAACCTGCTGCGGTCGCGCGGCATGCGATCGCAGGAGCCGTTCTTACGAACTCGACGCACACGCACACGCGCCACCTGCCCATCCAGGTCCGCACGCTGGTCACGCGGTCAGATGAGGACACACGTGCATAGACCGCCACCCCTGTTGGCTCCTCTTCGGGGGCTTCAAGATGATGGCGCCTGTGGGCAACTGCTCTGCTGGCACGGGCAATTTGCCATCGCGGTACATTCGCCACGCGGCGTGGTAGCTGATGCCTTGCTCCTTCGCCCGTGTGCTCAGCTTCATGCCTGCAATATATCACAGGAGATGATACGTGTAGATATTACTGGCCAACAGTTAATGCCCCAAGCCACGTCCGCGCCAGCGTCCGCCATCCGTTTTCGCGTCCGCGAAAGGGAACACACACACCAGCGGCGGTGGCCTCGAAGCCAAGGGGAGGGCCAAGTGCCGGAACGCGGTGTCCACCCTGACCGCATGGATGTCTGCCATGGAATGGAGGCGTTCGTATCCATGTCAGACCAATAACCGCATGAGACCGCCGCGCCGGTCTGGTAGAGGCCTGCGGCAGGGGGAGGCCCCGTGGCACGAAGGCGCGGTTGGCGGCCGCCGGACTCATGGCCGCAGGCCCTGGCCCACTATGAGCGGGCGTTTGCGCTCGCGGACCGGGCGGTCCGAGACCTGGAGGACCAAGCTCGGCCGGCGGTGCGCTTGGAGGACACGCTGCTATTGGTGGTCTTCCACAGTCGCTCTTGGCTCGGGGCCCTCGTCCAGGCCTTCCAGGCCATGCCGGTGGTCCCTCCGTTCCGCCTGCCCCGCGCCGCGTTGCCGCGGGGGAGGGGAGGGCGAGCAGGTCGAAGCCCTGGTGATGCTGCCCTTTTTCCGTCCCGGTGTTCGCGAGCGCGAGTCGGCGCTGCTCGGGACCGGGCCGATCGGGCGCATGGCGGCGGACTGGCGGCGGCGGGCGGTGGACCCGGAGCAGGTGGTGGCCGAGGTGGCGGCCGGCCGGGCGCTGTGTGCGGGGTTGTGCCCGGGAGCCGGTCCTGGCTTGGAGGGCCTGGCGCGCGCTCTTGCCACGGCTGTGTGCCCACCGGGCCCTGCAGGCGGTCGATGGCCGGGCAGCGATTGGCAGCGGAGGATGCCAGCCTGGGGGCGGCTTTCGATGCCGCCCTGCTTGAGGCCGACCGGCGGGCCGCGGCCGTGCGGTCCAGGATCCGTCGTTGCGGGGGCGGCGCGTGCGGATCTTCAGCGATCCGCCGCACGGGGCTGAGGGTCGGGCCCTGCTGCGGGCCCAGGGCGCCGACCGCGCCTTGGACGCCGTCGCGGCGGCGCACCGGCTGGCGCATCGCGGTGGACCGTCCGGAGTCGCGGCGGTCGTCGTCTGTGCGGCCCAGTGCCCCCTTCGGTTTTGGGATGTCTTGCCGCCGGGCGTACCGCAGTTCGTGGTGCGCCCCGCCGGGCTGGGCTGGGGGCCTTCCGCCGCATGCTGCACGACCGGCTGTTGCCCGCCCTGCGCCCTGCACCCGTCGCCTGAGCCCCCAGACCGCTGCAGCGGGGGCGACGGGTGCCGCTACGGTGTGCCCGGGATGGCGCGCCCGGCCCGGCTGTGGCAGAATGGCCGACAGCACCGCCCCGCATTTGTCGGACATGGAGTGGCGGTTGGGGGAGGGTGGTCGGGGTGGCGGATTCCCCGCCGCGGTATCGAATGGTGGCCGACAGCCTGCGCGCCCGTATCCGGCAGGGGGAGTGGCCGGTCAGCGCCCTGCTGCCCAACGAGACGGACCTGTGCGGCGCCTACGGGGTCTCGCGCTCGACTGTGCGGGAGGCCATGCGCACCCTGCAGGCGGAGGGCCTGCTCGCCCGGCGGCGGGGCGCTGGCACCGTGGTCACCGCGCCGGCCGGCGCGGCGCGGGCGTTCGTCGGCCTCGTGGTGGCGCACCTGGACGACGCGCGGCTGGCGGCCACGATGCAGGGTCTGCACACCGGCCTTGCCGCCGACGGCCTGCGGCTCGAACTGCGGGCCACGGCCGACGAGCCGGCCGCCGAGGCGGAAGCCGTGCGCGGGCTGCGCAGCGAGGGTGCCGCCGGTATCATTCTGGAGCCACTCCCTGGGACACCGTCGCGCGAGTTGCTGCGCGGTTGCCGATCCGAGGGCTTTCCCCTGGTGTTCTTGGACCGCTATGACTCCGAGTTGGACGTGCCGTACGCGGTGGCGGACAACCGCCAGGGTGCGGCGGATCTGGCGCGCCACCTGCTGGCCTGCGGCCACCGGCGCATCGCCATGCTGCTGCCGCGATCCTATCCCCTGACGAGCGTGCTCGACCGGGTGGCCGGCTACCGCCAGGCGCTGGCGGAGGCGGGGATCGAACCGGATCCGGGGTTGATGGTGCGGCCGGCCGGGGCGCTGCCGGACCCGTTGGACGACGCACTGCGGGCGGCCGTCAACGGCCTGATGGCGCGCCCGCAACCGCCGACGGCCATCCTGTGTGCCAACGACGAAATCGCCTCCTGGACGATGGCCCTGCTCAAGGAGACGGGCGTGCGGGTCCCGGCGGATTGTTCACTGGCCGGGTTCGACGACATGGACTACGCGGCCCGGCTCGACCCGCCGCTGACGACGGTTCGCCAGCCGCTGCACGCCATCGGTGAGGCCGCCGCCGCCTGCCTCCGGGCGCAGTTGGAGGGAAGGCGGACCGCACCGGCCGTGCTGCCGACGCGTCTGGTTGTCCGCCAGTCGACCGGACGCATCCAGCCCCGGGCCGTTCTGGAGCGGGACGGGTGATGGCAAGCGGTGAGGGGATCCGGGCGGTGGTGCTGGCCGGGGGCGATGGCGCGCGGATGGCCCCCTTCGGTGAGACACAGGCCAAGGCGCTACTGCCGGTCGGCGCGCGGCCCCTGCTGGCGGGCACACTGGAGGAACTCGCCGCAGCCGGCGTGACGTGGGTGCGGGTCGTGGCCGGCGGGCGCCACGCCCAGGCGGTGACGGCGTTCGCAACCCGGGCCGGCGTCGATGTGGTGACCACCGAGGCCCCGGGCACGGCGGCCGCCCTGCTTGCCGCCATGGAAGATATGGAAGATATGGAGGGTACGGGTGCGGCCGCCGACGGCCAGCCGATCCTGTGCATCTTCGGAGACGTGTGGTTTGGCCGGGGGGTCCTTTCCGGGTTGGTCGAGCGTGCCCGGGCCGGGGCGGTCGACGCGGCATGGGCGCTGGCCGTGCCACTGGGAGCGGAGCGGCCGCAGGACTGGATCTGTGTCGCGGTCGAGGGCGATGCGGGGGCGGCCGGGGACGGGAGCGGGGACGGGGCCGGAGTCGCGCGCGCGCACGGGTGGCGCGGCCATCCGAGGTCCGGAAGCCACCGCAGTGGGGGGGCCTTCTGGCTGCCGCCCGGTTTCGGCCGCTACCTGCGCGCCAATCCGGGCCAGGGGGTCCGGGTGCCCGTCGGGGGGATGCCGCCCGCCGAGTCGTATTTGGAAGAGAGCCTCAACCTGTTCCTCGAGGACGGGGGCCGCGTGTGGGCCGTCGTCCCGCGCCGGCCCGTCTGGGACCTGGACAAGCCCTGGCACCTGCTGGCGGCGAACGAAGCGGATCTGGCCCAGCGGTTCGGACCGGTGACCGGTATCCGCTTGGCCCCTGGCGCGGAAGTCGACCCCACGGCCGCGTTGCGGGCCCCGGTCGTCCTGGAGGAGGGCGCGCGCATCGGTCCCGGGGTGATCGTGCACGCCCCGCTTTACGTCTGCGCCGGCGGCAGTGTCACCGACGGGGCCATCGTCGCCGGTCCGTCGTTGGTCGGTCCGGGATCACACGTACGCGAGTATGCGCGGCTGGATGGCGCGGTGCTGGGCGCCGATGTCGTCGTCGGGCATTGCGCCGAGGTGTCGGGGGTGGTGATGGCCGGGGCGCGCATCGTGCACTACTGTGAACTGTCTGGGGTCGTCGGGCGCTCGGTGGACATCGGCGCCGCCACCGTCTGCGGTACCCTGCGCTTTGACGACGGCGCCTCGCGCCAGCGGGTCGGGGGTGCGGGCGGCCGGTGGGAGGTGCCGGCCGTGTGCGCCGATGCCGCATACTTCGGTGATTTCAGCCGCACCGGCGTCAACGTGACCCTGCTGCCGGGCCGCAGCGTCGGCGCCTACGCCTGCGTCGGACCCGGCGTCGTTGTGGCGCAGGACGTCCCCCCACGGACGCTTGTGCTGCTGGCACAGGAACTTGAGCACCGTCCCTGGGGTCCGGAACGCTACGGTTGGTGAGCCGGTCCGGCGGGTTGAGCGCAACTCGACGCGCGAACCGTGCTGGAAGCTGCTAAGATGAACGGTACGTGCGTATCCAGGGTCGTTCGTTCCTGGATGCCTTGTCGTTTTGGCCGGTCATGCCGTCTGAGCGGCGGAGGCGCGGGCGGGACGGGTGCGGCAGAATCACGGTGGGACGCTGGGTGCGTTCAGGCGGGGAGTGGTGCGGGTGCGCTGGGTGATCGAGGGCGAGGCGGGGGTGGCGCAGGAGCAGGTCTTGCGCTGGTTCGGCGACGGGTTGCGGCACCAGTTGGCGCAGGAGCTCGGCGAGGGCCCCGCGACCCAGGTGGTGTGGAACCTGTTTCGCTCAGACGAGCCGCGCACCTATCGGCGGCGGGCCCAGTCGACGTTCGTGGTCGGGGTGACCTCCGGTCCGGAGCCGGAGGACGCTGGGGACGTGTTGCGGGCCACGTATCCGCTCTTGGTGCGCACGCTCGCCAACCTGCTCATTTACGTGGTGGACGACGGCGAGCGGCCGAGGCGCACCTATTTCGTGACCCTGGAGCGGGGCCACTATGCGCTGGACGGCGCGGGACCCGACTATTTCGAGCGCGTCCTGGAACGGGTCGAGCCGCTGGCCGGATCCCACCTGGTGATCGACAATCTGTTCCTGACCGATCTGCCGGCCGAATGGGCCGACGGCAATCCGCGCACCGAGCAGATCACCGCCGCCGGACGGAGGCTGGCGGAGTTGGACCTCCTGCCGGCGCCGTTTCCCATCGCCGACCTGCTGCCCCCGCGCGATTTCGCCCACCTCAAGCGCATGTTCCAGATGGGCGGGCTGAGTTACGGCAACCTCAGTGTGCGCGAGCCGGGCGAGGGTTTCTGGATGAGCGCGAGCGGGGTCGACAAGACGCGCCTGCGCCGGGTCGGCGAGGAGATCCTCCTGGTGCGCACCTATGATGCCGAGAACAACCGCATGGTCGTCAGCGTGCCGCCGAACGTCCAGCCCAAGCGCGTCTCGGTGGACGCAATCGAGCACTGGATGATCTACGAGGGGTTCCCGCAGGTGGGGGCGATCCTGCACGTTCACGCCTGGATGGACGGCATTCCCAGCACCGAGATCAACTTCCCCTGCGGCACGCGCGAACTCGCCGAGGCGGTGCGTGTGCAGGTGGCGACCACGCCCGATCCCGGTCACGCCGTCGTGGGATTGAAAAACCACGGCCTGACCATCACCGGTCCGGACCTCGACGAGATCTTCGACCGCGTCACCCCGCGGCTGCTGCGGCAGGTGCCGATGCAGTAACCGCGTCGACCAGCCGCCCGTCCCGCCAGTCCGGGACGCTGGACAGCACGTCGGGCCGGGCGGCGTACCGTACATCATCCAGCAATCCCTTCGCCCGCAGCCGGGCCGCGGCGCCGGTGCCCTGCAGCAACTCCAGCGGCCGGTGCGCCGCCGCCTGGTAGGCGAGCAGGGCCGCGCTCGCCGCTTCATCGCAGACCGGCGGGGACCAGGCCGCGAGGCGGGCGATCAGGGCACCGGCGGCGTAGGTGTCTTCCAGCGAGAACCGCCCCTCGGTGCCGGCGCAGACGATCACCAGCCGCGATGGGCGCTGCCGGCCCAGGTGGCGCGCGACGGCGGCCGCGTTCACCAGGGCGAAGGCCACCACGCTGGCGGCGCTTGTGGTGGCGGCTGCCAGGGCCTTGCTGCCGTTGGTCGTCCACAGCGCGACCGTCCGGCCGGCGACGCGTTGCGGGGTGAAGGACGCGGGGGAGTTGCCGAGGTCGAAACCCTCCGGCGGCAGGCAGTGGCGCTCTCCGGCCAAAAGGGCGCCTCCGCTTGCGGCCAGCTTTCGGGCCTCCACCTCCGTGGCGGCCGGTACGACGGCGGCGGCACCGGCCGCGAGGGCGGCGGCGATGGTTGTCGTGGCGCGTAGGCAGTCCACGACAGCCACGGCGGCCCCCCGCAGGTCGATGTCCGCGACCGCTTCACGGGTGAATGCAAGCTCGATGCGCATCGGCGGCCTCCTTGTCGCTGCGCCCGCGGGCAACCAGGCTGGCGGGTCGCCGAGCGGCGGTCCCCTCCAGCACGCCGCGCGCCCGCCGGTAGACTGCGACGCAGCCAACCAGCAGGGACAACGCCAGGGCCGAAGCTGCAGCCATTGCAGGGTACACCCTTTGCACCTTCCGCGAAACCTGCCTGGTCCGCACCATACCGTGGGGGCGGGACCGCCCGCCACGGCCGGGAGGTCCCGGGCCGGTGGTCTCCCGGCCCACGGCGTCAGGGCCGGGCGGCCTGCCCTAACCGCCGGCGCATGACCACCGCCGGGCCGCCCGTAGCGGCTCCGTGGAAGCGCCCGTGGGGATCGCGGTGCGGGTGTCCGATCTTGGCCACGTGGACCCGGTCGCCCCGCACCGCGGCCATGGCGGCCGCGGTGGCCCCGGCCGTCGGTCCCACGGCGTACACCCACAGTGAGCCGCCGGTGTGGGCGAGCAGGGCCGGGCCGAGCGAGCGCGCAAAATTGAGCGACGCACCGCTCAGGGGTGCCTCGACACCCACGATGACCGCCATCATTGGCGGCAGCAGGAGTGGTGTCCAGGGGCGCAGGCGCGGATGCCCCACAAACCATAGGACGGCCGCGAGAAAGCAGAACGTTGCGGCCGCCTCGCCCGCGGCCGCGGCGAGCTGGCCGGCGGCGGGCGACGGCAGGGTGGCGCCGTAGTGCAGGGACGCACCGGCCGGGCCCCAGACCGCCGGTAGGGGCAGGGCGCCCAGCAGGCCTCCGACGCATTGGGCTGCGCCGTACGCCGCCGCGTCGGCACCTCCGAGACTGCCCGCCAGCCAGAACGCGAAGGAGACGGCCGGGTTCAAGTGGGCACCAGAGGCTCGGCCGACTGGTCCGAAGGCGATGGCCGCCCCGACGCCGCCAAAGAGCATCCCGGTCAGATAGCGGCGGGCGGTCGGGTCGGGCAGCAGCCGCGCCACCGGTGTACCGGGAACGAAGTCCGCCAGCACGGCGCCCACGCCGAAAAACACCAGCGCGGCGGTGCCCAGCAGTTCTGCGGCATAAGCCGTCCAGTGCGGCCGCCAGACGGGCGGCCGGCTCATGCGCGAGGGTCCGTTCCGGGGAGGTAGGGGGAGGCGACGAAGGTAAGGTCGCCGCCAGGGCCGGAGACGTCTCGGGTCTCCAGGGCCATGGTGCTGCTCAGCCGGTCGACCGCGGCGGAGACGGCGGCGGCCGGCCGCGCCGCCATCACCCAGGCGCCACAGCGGCGGCAGGTTGGCTCTATGCTGCCGCCGTCGAACACGGACACCGGCTGGCCGCAAAACGGGCAGACGACCTGGGGCACCGGCCCGCCACCTCGCCTTCGTGGACTAGTCTGTCCGTTCGGCGGATGGTGGCGGGCCGGAAAGTCGCGGCCGTTCAGGCATGCAGGCGCAGCAGTACCAGGAAGACGGCGCCGGCGGCGGCGCTGATGACCGAAAACGGCAGCAGGCGGCGGGTCCGGAAATAATGGAGCAGGTAGCGTGCGCTCAAATAGGCGACGACGGCGGCGACCACGAAGCCGACGGCCGCCTGGGCGGCCAGTCCGTGCGCCCCGCCGTGCAGCTTGTGCAGTTCCAGCGCGCCGGCCGCCAGGATGATGGGAGTGGCCATCAGGAACGAAAAGCGCGCCGCCGTCTCGTATCCGAGCCCCGCGGCCAACCCGGTCACCATGGTCACCCCGGAACGCGAGATGCCGGGGATCAGGGCCAGCGCCTGCGAGAGCCCGATCCCGGCCGCCTGGCCGAAGCGCATCTGCGGGATACCCTCCGGTCGCGGCCGCAGGAGGCGGTCGCCCAGGGCCATGGCCGCCCCGTTCACGATGAGGAAGGCGGCGGCGAGCTCCGGGGCGGCGAAGAGGCGGGCCAGCGGGTGCCGCAGCAGCAGACCGGCCAAGCCGGCCGGCACCGTCGCGGCCACCAGCAGCCACAGCGTCTTTTGCTCCGGGTCGCGGCCCACCTCGCGAAAGCCGGTGCGCAGGCTGCGCCAGCCGGCGGCCGCCAGCGCCCACCATTCGCGGAAGAACAGCACGATCAGCCCGGCGGCCGTGCCGACGTGCAGGCTCACCACGAACGGCAGGAACTGTGCGCCGGACTGGGCGATGTGCCAGTGAAGCAGGCGGGGAACGATCACCTGTAGGCCGAGGCTGGAAAACGGAAAGAGCTCGGTCGCACCCTGCATGGCGCTCAGGACGATCGCTTGGATGAAGGACATGGTGGCAGCCGGCGGCACCGATGGCACCCCTCCTGCGGGCGGTCCGCCGCCGTCCACACGGAGGCAGCGCCGCACCATCGTACGGGGCGGCGAAGGTAACCGCAAGCGGCGACGGCGATAGGCAGGGGCCGCCGGGGCCGGGTGCCGAATGGCTGGGAGACGAGGCCCGGGAGCGGCCGGGCTCCTGAAGGGGGGATCCGGAGTTGTACAAGGGGATCGCGCTGTCGTTCATCGTGTATGAGCAGCAGGGGCGCGACAAGGACCTGCCTGCGTACCTTGCGGAGATCGCGGTGGGTGGCTTCGACGGCTTGGAGATGCGGCTGGACAAGTTCTTCGGCAGCAAAGCCGCGTCGGAGGCCGCCAGTGTGGCGCTGCGGGTGGACAATCAGAAGATGTACACCGGTCTGGTGGAGGTCGCTCTGGACGATGCCGCCCACGGCGCGCAGAACACGATGGCGATCGCCGCCGCGGCCGAGCGCGCCGTTGCCCGCGACCTGTCCTTCCGCGGGGTGGTCCTCGTGCCGCTGGCGGGCGAGCAACCCCGCGATGATGCCACCGTGGACGCCACCATCGAGCGGGTGCGCCAGCTCGCTTCCAGCCTGCAGCGGCGGGGCGCGTGGCTTGCGCTGCACAACGACGCCGCGGAAAGCGCCGACGGTTGCCGCATCCTGCGCCGGATGCTGGATGCCACTGCCGGGGATGCGAACATCGGCCTTGCGCTGGATGTCGCCTGGTGCCACCGCGGCGGCGGGGACCCGGCGGCGATCGCCAGCGCATACAAGGACCGGCTCAAGACGCTCCACCTGCGCCAATCGCGCGGGGGTGTCTGGCAGGAGGAACTCGGGGACGGGGACGTCGACCTGCGCGCCGTGGACAAGGTGGCGCGTCCGCTCAAGCACGAGGTGTTGCTTGTCGTCGAACTGAACCACGAGGCGGAGACCCGCCAGGCGCGGCGCCAGGTCGACGATCTCAAGCTGAGCCGGCAGTACCTGCGCAAGGTGTTCACCGTCTAAACCGCCTGCCCCGGTGCGTGCCTCCACCCGGATGGACCGGCTAGAGGAATTTCGCACCAGACCGCGAACGGTTTTCCCCTAAATCCTCGTTACGTGTTGCGGCCAAGCGGGCGCTGCCGACCGGCGGCGCCCGTGGCAGTGTACCCGTGGCGCGGATGGATGCGTGGCTGCGCAAGCCGCGGCTGCCGAGGTCCCGGTTGCCGGCACGGCGATCAACGTCGGGATGGACGGGGGACGGACGTGGACATGGGGACAAGAGGATGGTCTCGCGTGGGCGGTGCGGCGCTCGCGGCCGGGTTGCTGGCGGTTGTCGCCGGCTGCGGCGCCGCTTCCAGCGGCTCCAAGCCGGCGGCGTCCGGCTCCGGCAAGTGCGTCGCGGGTGCCGCGGCGAACGGCGCCACCGGTACGGCGCCCCTGGAGCCGGCTTCAGGTGTGGACACGATCACCGGTAAGTGCTGGGCCCAGATCAAAGGCTCGCCGATCACGATGTCGGTGATCGGCAGCCAACCCGCCGGCACGAGTGCCAGCTGGAAGGCGGCCTACACGGCGAAGGACTTGTATATCTATACCAACGTGGTGACGGGCCGGCCTTTGATCAACAGCAACAAGGCCAATCCGTGGGAAGACGACACCGTCGAGATCTACCTGAGCGGGACCAACGACCATTCCGGCCCCTACCCGCAGGGCACCGGGCAGATCCTGGTCAACAGCGCCGGCCTCACCAACAGCTCCTTCGGCACCGATCACGGCAAACTGCCGACCAGCGGCGCCAAGGAACTGGAGCACACCACCTCCAAGGGCTATCAGATCCTGCTGGCGATGCCGTGGGGCAACCTCGGCACGACCGTCAAGAAGGGCGCCGACGTCGGCTTCAGCATCGGTGTCGACTTCCCCGGCACCGGCGCCGCCAAGCGCAGCCAGGGCGGCGGTCAGTTGATGTGGCAGGGGACCAAGAATAACTACGCGACCGACAGCGGCTGGGGCGCCATCAAGCTGGCGTGACGGCCGGGGGGCGCCCGCCCGTCGTGGGGCGGGGCCGGGGGGGCGGCGGAGGTCGCTCCCCCGGTAGGCGCCGGGACCGCGTGGGCCGCCGGCCGGATCAGGGCCATCAGGAGCCGGTGCCCTGGTAGCGGCGCAGTCCGCGCGTCCAGACCAGTCCTGCCACGGCCGCGGTGGCTGCGGCCGCCGGTAGCGCGCCCAACCCCCATGCCAGGTAGGCGGTCGGACGCAGCAGGGCGGCGGCCGGGTAGAAGGCGACGAAGGCGAACGGCAGGAGGTAGCTGAACAGCAGCCGCAGCCACCGCCCGTAGATGGTGACGGGGTAGCGCCCGTAGGCTGTGGTGTTGTAGACCAGGGGCATCACCCCGGTGCGGCCGTCGACCCAGAAGGCGGCGCAGGTCAGGGCCAGGAAGACACCGATGAAGATCGCCGCCCCGGCGCAGGTCCACAGCGCAATCAGCGGGGGCATCCACCACGTCCAGTGCACTTCGGCGGCGTGCATGGCCCAAACCAGGATCACCAGCCCCGCGCCCACCTGCAAGAAGGACTCCAGGTCGACGCCCTCCAGCAGTAGCTGGAAGAGCGGGGGTGCCGGCCGCAGCAGCAAGCGGTCGAGTTCGCCGCGCACGATGTACCGCTCGCCAAAGCCCCAGATCCCTCCGGCACAGCTGTCGGCAAGACCCCACGACAACTGGAAGAACGCGTACATGACGTAGACGTCGGGGCGAGACCAGCCGGCCAGGGTTGGCACGTGCGTGAACAGGACCGCCAGAAAGGTCAGGCTGATCGCCTGCGTGAACACCTCCGACAGCACGCCGCTGAGGAAGTCGGCCCGGTACTCCAGGCGGCTGCGGAGGTACTGGCCGAGGTAGGCCGCCGTGAGGCCGAGGTAGCGGCGGGGGCCTCGCGGCCCGACCTGTGTGTAGCTCGGCACCACGCGCCCGGCGACGGCCGCCACGATGCCCTCACCCCCCTTGGACCAGCAGGACCCGGCGCAGCCGGCGCCAGAACACGGCCACCACCACCGCCATGCCGCCCACCCATGCGAGTTGGCCCGCCACGGCCGCCGCGGCCTGCGCCGGGGGGATGGTCCCGGTGAAGATGGCGGCGGGGACGTAGGCGATGTCGCGGAAGGGCAGCCAGGACATGACCCTCTGGGCCGCGGCTGGGAAGAAGCCCAGCGGCAGGTACACCCCAGACAGCAGGTCCACCAGCCGGGTCTTGGCCCAGCGGATGCCGCGCGCGTTCTGCAACGAGAAGGCGAACAGGCCGAAGGCGGTGTTCAACTGGGCGTTGACCAGGAAGGCGCAGGCCGCCGAGGCGACCCAGACGGCGTAGGTCAGCGGGTGGGTCGGCAGGTGCACGGGAAAGAGTAGCGCGGCGACGAGCATGCCGGGCAGCATCCAGAAGGCCAGCCGGAAGACCGCCTCGCCGCCCGCCGACCACAGCTTGCCGACCACGTATGGATAGGGCCGCAGCAGTTGGATTGCCACCAGGCCGCTGCGCACCTCCTCTTCGATATCCCCGTCCAGGTTGTTGTAGGTGAATGCGCGGGTCATCCAGGCGACGGCCAGGTAAGTGACCATGCCGCCGATCGACATGCCGGCGACGGACGGCCGCCCCGCGTAGACGGCCCGCCAGATGTAGTAGTAACCGCCGATATAGACCGTGTAGGTCAGGACGCCGCTCCAGTAGTTGAGCCGGTAGGCGAGCATCGTCAGGAAGCGCAAGCGGGCCATCGCCCAGAACACCGCCACCGCTGCGCTTCAACCTCCCCTTCGCGGCCGGGGTCAACGGGGCTGGGAACCGCCGCCCGCCCCCTGTCCGCTGAGCCAAACCGCGATTCCGGCCCACACCAGCAGGCCGGCGATCGCCAGGCTGCCGATCCGAACGCCGGTGATCCGGCCCGCGAGCAGCACCAGCCCCACGACGGCCAACCCCGCCGCCAGCCAACGGTGGCGCGCGCCATCCGGTTCACCGCCGCGCAGCCCCGCCAGGCCGGCGACCAGCAGCACCACCGGCCAGTAGGCGCGCGCCAGCGCTTCCGGGCCGCGGTGCACGAGTCCGATGGCGCTGAGGGCGACGGCGACCCCGTACCCGATCAGGGCCGCGGCAAACCCGGCGCGCAGCACAAGACGAACCTCCTGTCATGCGACCGCGGGTCGGATGCAGTCGCATTGTACCGCAGCGGCGGTGTTCAGGCGGGCCGCCAGCGGCACATGGGCGGCTGCGCCCAGGCATGCCAGTGCGCGGATACCACGCTTGCGTCGCCGCGGTGCAGGCAGACCCGGAACGCAAAGCGCGCTCGGCCGTCCGGTGCGTCCCACGCGCCGCTCCGTCCCGCCGCGGGTTCATAGGCCAGCAGGGCGAAGGGGTTGGCGGCGCACAGTCCATAGGCTCGCACGTGCCAGCGCATCGTCCCGGTCGGGTTGGAGGGATGTGACAGCAACGCCACACCGACCTCGCCCGCCTCCGGCGTCTCCAGGGTCGTGCCGCTGCAGTCGCACCAGTCGGCCGGCCGGCCCCAGGCTTCCTTCTCCCCGTCCGCACCGGTCGAGGTGCGGATGCGGCCGCCGCGGTTGGCCTCCAGGCCGGCCGCCAGGCGGACCGCCACCAGCCCGCCTTCCTTGGTATCGCCAAAGTGCAGCGGTCCGCCGGAGATGCCGCCGAACTCGGAGTGAACGTCCAGCAGCCAAACATCGCCGTCCAGCGCCCAAAAGCGAAAGGTACGGTGTTCGGAGACCGCCGGCGCTCCGGCGGCCGAGTCCCATCGCAGGTCGGCCGCCACGTCCGCGTGCGTCTGGGCCGGCCGCACCCGGGTGGCGAGCACGGCGACGCGACCGCCCCTGCCCTCGCGCTCGTCCCACAGGTCGGCGCCGTTGATCTCCCCGTGCGCCACCCACAGGCCGCGCTGGTGTGGGTGGTCGGTGCGGTCGGCCGGATGGGGCGCGACGGGCCAGCCGCGGACCACAGACGCGCCACCCGGGGCGAACAGGGGATGCAGGTAGGGCTTGGGGGCGTCGTTCAGGTGCAGCGTCGCCCATGGCGCCCCTGCCAGCGTGAGGTTCACCGCCCCGTCGCTCGCCACGGCGGTGATCGGGCTCGGTCCGGCGGAGGCGTCCACCAGGTGCCAGACCAGCGGTCCGGGCGGCAGGGCGGGTAAGACGGTGTGCAGCCAGCCGTCGTGCACATCGCAGGCGACCTCCCCGTGGACCCCGGTCAGCCGGCCAGGACCAGCGGGGAGATCGGCGGGGCAGGGGCAGCGCAGCGGTGCCGCGGGTCGCGGCGCGTCAAGCGTCAGGTGCAGGTCCCAGTCCATTCCATTCCGGCCCGGCCGCCTGAGCCCCCCGGCTTCCGCCGTGGGCGCGGCCGTGCCTTCCCTCCCTTGTCGTAGGCTGCAACCGCGGCGTCCGAAGCGAAACGATGCCCTCGCGCCACGCCCGCCAGGCCCCCGCGGCGCGTCGGCGGCATCCTGGAGGTGCGCGCGCCGGCCAAAGGCCGCGACGCGGTGAACGAGAACTGGGGCACCACCGCCCCCTCCTTTGCCGGCGCCGCCGGTGGTGGGGCTCGCGCCCCGCCGCCCACAGGCCGATCGCGGCGCAGTCCTGCGGCAGCGGGCCGTCGGCCTCAGCCGCGGGGTCGAGATGGGGCCGCGGGTTGCAGGGCCTCGTAGAGGGCGCGGTAGTAACGCATCAGGCGCACGGGGTCGGCGCTTTCCGGGATCTCGGCCAGACAGGGCCCCTGGTAGCCGGACGCTCCCAGCAGGGCGAAGAGTTCCGCCCACGGATAGGCCGGATTCCACAACTCCTGGATGTGCACCAGGCCAATGCGGTCTCCCACCCTGGCGAACGCCGCCGCCACCGAGCCGTCGCGGACATCGCAGCGGTTGCAGTTCCAACAGACCCGCAGCGCCGGATGCTCGGCCGCGGCGACGATCGCCGCGATGTCCACGGCGTCGGCGACGGTGCCGTGCATCTCAAGACGCACGGCCACCCCGCGGCTCTCGCCGTAGGCCGCGCACCGGCCCAGTGCGCGGCCGATCTGTGCCAGCGTGTGCGCGCGCGGCACCCCGGCCGCTTCCTGGTGCCCGTTGGGCCGGACCTTCACGCCCGGACAGCCAAGGTCCGCCGCGAGGTCGATCCAGGCCTCGGTGCGCCGCACGTTCGCTTCGACGGTCTCCGGGTCCAGCGCGTGGTACTCGCAGGTGGTCCCGAGGCCGGCCAGGGCGACGGGGGTGGCCGCAAAGCTCCGGCGCACCTGCCGGCGGGCGGCCGGGTCGAGGTGCGGCCCGACCCCGTGGGCGTGGTCTACCCGAAGTTCCACCGCGTCAAAGCCGGTCTCCGCACACCGCTGCAGCAGGGTCTCGAGGTTCCAGTCGCGTGCCAGGTTGTAGGTCACCAGACCCAGCATCGAGGGCCCGCCCTCCCTCCATCGGTTGCGCGCCTCCCGACGGCCCGGCCGCTTCCCGACGGCCGCTGGTCCAGCACCCTTCAGTGCTCCGCCGTGTGCACCCAGGTGTGCGCCGGGTCGTCGTGCGGCCTCAGCCGGCGCGCCTCGCCGGCCAGGGCCCAGAGGTAGTACAGCCGGTAGCCCGGTGCCGCGGCGACGGGATGGTAGCCGCGGGGCAGTAGCGCAATGTCGCCGTGGCGCACCGGCCAAGCGGCATCGATCGAGGCGTCCTCGGTGTAGACGAACTGGGCGCCGAATCCCTGGCGCGGGGTGAGGCGGAAGTAGTAGACCTCCTCCAGGGGCACCTCCCCGTCTTCGCCATGGACGTCGTGTTTGTGCGGCGGGTAGCTCGACCACTCACCGACCGCATTGAAGGTCTCGCCGACCAGCAGACGCACCCCGGGTCGGTCCGCGCCGACGATGTCGTGCACGCTGCGGGCAAAGGGGTGGCGGCCCCGCTGCTGGACCCGGACGTCATCCGGGCCGACGGCGTACGGGTCCGGCCCCGCCAGGCCCGGCGCGACGGGGGAGCCGATGACGGCGACCAGGGCCGGTCCCCGCGTCGCGGCCAGTTCCAGCACGGTTCCGGGTGGCGCGTAGACGGCTGTGGCCGGCCCGTCCCAAACGTCCACCCGCCCGCCCAGTTCAGACCAGGAAGCGGTGCCGGCGCCGACGTCGACGCGGCCGCGGATGACGACGGCGACGACCTCCTGGGCATCCGGCGGCCGGGACCAGGCGGCACCGGGTTCCAGGCGGCAGAGCCCGAAGCTGAGATGCGCCAAGTCGACACCGGCCGTGCAAACGGCCTCATATCCCTGCGACCGGAGGGGACGGCGGACACCGGGTGCGATGGCCACGCGGATCCTCCCTTCATCCTTGCGCGCTCTCGCGCACACGCGGCCGGGCCGCGGCCGGCCGGCTCGAACGAACGCGCCGCCAGGTGCTCAGACCGCGGCGGCGGTTGCGGAAAGGTGGGCCACGGCCTCGGTCACCATGGCGGCGGGGTTGTCGGCCGGTGTGAACACCTCCAGAGACGCCCAGGCGTCGTAACCGACCTCGGCCAGTGCCGACCACAGATCGCGCCACGGCACGCACCCGTCGGGCGGGCCGCCGTCCCTGCCCTGTACGTGGAGGTGTCCCATGCGTGTGGCCGCGGCGGCGTGGCGCCGGATGGCGGCGGCCGGATCGCCCGCTTCGGCGCACAGGCTCTTCACGTCCAGTTGCACCCGGACGGCCGGTCCGCCGCCCAACCGATCGGCCAGGGCCAGGCACGCGTCCAGCGTGTGGAGGAAGTTGGTCTCCGGGGCGGGCAGCGGTTCCAGGCACCAGCGCACCCCGGCGGCCTCGGCGCGCCGGACCGCCGGGGCAAGGGTCGCGGCGGCCCGCCGCATCCCTTCGGCTTCGTCGACGCCTGCCGGCAGGTTGCGCTGGCGCGGCGACCCGAGAACCAGGACCTGGCCGCCGAGGTCGGCGCAGCAGTCGACCAGGGCGCAGAGGTAATCGCTCGTGCGGGCGCGGACCGGCGCATCGTCGACCGTCAGGCCCAAGCCACTCGGTCCGACCAGCAGCCAGTGGAGGCCCACGACCTCCAGGCCAGCGGCCGCGACCGTCGCGCGGATGCGCTTGCGCGCGGCCGCGTCCAGGTGGTCCACCCCTTCGTGAGCGAAGGTGAACGGTGCGAGTTCGACGCCGTCGCAGCCGGCGGCGGCGCAGGCCGCGCAGGTGCGATCCAGCGGCCAGTTGCGAAACATCTCGTTGCAGGCCGCAAAGCGCATACGACCGCCTCCGCTCAAGGCCGTTCGCCGCCCGACCCCCTTGCCCTGCGGCCGGGCGGCGGTTGGAACCGCCGCGGTGCACCGCCGTCCGACTTCGCGCCTGGTCCTGCCCGACGCCGTCGGGGCCGCGTGCCCGAGGCGGCTGCCCGGGTTTCAGGTGGCGGGCGAGCCGGCGGCATTCCCGCTGCCGGCGGCGGACGCAAGGGAGGTAGGCTCACCGTAGATGGCGGCCACGACCGATTCCACCGAGGGCTGGCGGACCTCGACATCCTCGACCTCACCGTGGGCGGCGGCGCGGCGCACCACCTCGGCCACGGGCGGCCCGTCGGGCGGCAGGGGCGCGGTGACCTCCAGCGGCGACGCGCCCTGGGGCCGCAGGCCCATCCGGGTGAGTTCCGCGAGCGTCGCCGCCACGTCCGGCGGGCGGGCATAGCGCAGGTGCAGGGTGCGGCCGCCGGCGAAGCGGGCGCGCAGGGAGGCGAGCGAGCCGTCAAACAGCAGCCGCCCGCGGTCGAGCATGACGACGCGCGGGCAGACGGCCTCGATGTCGCCGAGGTCGTGGGTCGTCAGCAGCACGGTCGTGGCGTAGCGGCGATTGAGATCGCGCAGCCGCTCGCGTAGCCGGAGTTTGACCACCGTGTCCAGCCCGATGGTCGGCTCGTCCAGAAACAGTAGCGGCGGCCGGTGCAACAGGGCGGCGGCGAGTTCGCAGCGCATCCGCTGGCCGAGAGACAGCTTGCGCACCGGCACGGTGAGCAGGTCCTCGATCCCCAGTAGCGGCACCGTCTCGCCGAGGAAATCGCGGCGGTAGTCGTCGTCGCCGATCCGGTAGATGCGCTGCAGCAGCCGGAACGACTCCTGGACGGCGATGTCCCACCAGAGCTGGCTGCGCTGGCCGAAGACGACGCCGACGGTCTGCAGAAAGTCGCGCCGCTCGCGGTGGGGGTGGTAGCCGTTTACGCGCAACTCACCTGAGGTAGGCTCAAGGATGCCGGTGAGCATCTTGATCGTCGTGGACTTTCCAGCCCCGTTGGCCCCGATGTAGCCGACGAGTTCGCCGCGCCCGACGTTCAGGCTCAGGCGGTCGACCGCCACGACGTCGCGGTGCTGGCGGCCCAGGAGGTCGCGCAGCCCGCCGCCGACTCCGGGACGACTGCGATACTGGCGGTATATTTTGGTGAGATTCTGGGTGGCGATGGCCGGGACGTTGTCGCGCATCGTCCGCCTCCACTTCCCGGCCGCTCCCGGTCGGTCGGGGGTTTTCCGCATCGTACCCGCTTTTGGCTGGGGGTGCGCGCAGCGGTCGGAGGACCGCCGGGGGCCGGACCGAAAGAACACTGTCGGGACCCGTCGGCGCGGCGGGTCCTTCCGGACGGGAGGGCGCACGGGTGCGGGCAGCATGGGGCGGGTCGCAGGGGTATCGGACGGCGGCCGAGGATTGCGACGCGGCCGCGGCCGGGGGATTCGCGGGCGTCGAGTTGTACTGGCCGGTCCTGGCGGCTTCCGGCCGTGCCGGCTGGGAGGGGGTGCGCCGTGCCCTGGACCGCCACGGTCTGCTGGTCGCCGCGCTGGGTCCGGTCGCAGCCGCGCAGGCGCCTGAGGCGGCCCGGCTGCTGGCGACGCTGGTCGGCCCGCACTTTTTCCCGGCGGCCGTGATGGTGCGGGCGGACGCCGCGGAGCGGGGTGTCGATTGGCCGCAGGCACGCCAGCGCCTGGCGGCGCGCGCGGCCGACCTGGCGGCAAGGCTTGCGCCCGCCGGTGGACGGATCGCCCTGGAGATGGAGACCTCTGGGCCGCTGTGCACGCCCGAGCGTGCCATGGAGGCGGCGCAGGCCAGCGGGCGCCCGGAGGTGGGGGTGGCGGTGGACGCCTTCACCTGCCTGCGGGCGGGGGTGGCGGTGGACCGTCTGGCCACCCTGCCGGCCGACCGGGTCTTTCTGACGCGCCTCAGCGCCGCGCCGGAGGATGTGCCGGGCCCGGCGCTGGCGGACGCCGACCGCCGCGTGCCCGCCCGAGGTTCGGCGCTCGTCGTGGATGCGGTGCGGGCGCTGGTGCGCGCGGGCTATCAGGGTTGGCTCTCGGCGGTGACCGCGCCCGGGGGGCGGCGGCGCGGTTCGCCGGCCCTGGCGCGGGCCGCCTTGCGCGGCATGCGCCAGGCTTTGGTGGATACGCTGACCTTGCGGCCGCGCGACGAGGCCCTGCGCGCCGAACTGCTGGCGCTGGCCAAGCCCCTGCGCGACCGCGCTGGTTCACGGGCCCTGACCCCGGCGCAGCGGGCGCGCCTGGACGAGGTGCTCGCCGCGCACGGATGGCCCGGGTGGTCGCTGGTGGGCCGCGACGGGGCCTCGGCGGCGTGGCTCCTGGTGCAGCACGCCGGAGCCGATTGGACGCTGCTGCGGCGGGTGCGCGAGTTGCTGGAAGCCGCGGTACAGCGCCAGGAGGCGGAGGCCAGCCACCTGGCCTTCCTGGAGGACCGGCTGGCCATGCTGGAGGGACGCCCGCAGCGCTACGGCACCCAGTTCCAGTTGACCGAGGGCGGTACGTGGCGACCGCTGCCCATCGAAGACGAGGCGGGGATCGACGGCCGGCGCGCCGCGGCCCGCATGGGCGGCTTTCGCGAGTACATCCGCCAACTGGAGGCTCACGGCCTCCGGGTGGAGCGGCCGGAGGACGGGGACGACTGAAGCACCTCGGCGAGCGGCCTGCCGCGCACCGCCTTCCAGGGATCCATCTCCGTGTAGACGGTGTCGGCCTCCCAGAAACCGGGGCGGTCCTCGGTCATCCACTCAAGGGCGACGAGCCACTTGCAACTCTTCCAGAAGTAGAGGTGCGGGACGAGCAGGCGCAGTGGGCCGCCGTGGACACGCTCCAGCGGCAGGCCGTCCGACGCCCAGACCACGGCGACCCCGGCGCGACGCGCGTCGCTCAGCGAGAGGTTCGTCGACCAGCCCCCGGCGGCGTGGGCCATGAGGTGGCTGGCCCGCGGCAGCGGCCGCGCCAGCGATTCCAGCAGGGAAAAGTCCACACCGGTAAAGCGGCGCCCGAGCACGGACCAGCCGGTGACGCAGTGGACGTCGGCCTGGCGGGTCCACGTCCGCATGGCCGCGAGTTCGGCCAGCGTGTACTTTGCCGGACGCTCGACGGCGCCGACGAGTTCCAGCCGCCACGGATCGGGTCCTTCGGGTACGCCGCCGTGGTGCAGCACCGGCCAGCCCTGCGCCGCGAGCTGGCCGGGGGGCAGGCGGGGGTCGGTCACGATCCGGCCAGCTCCGGTACCGCCACCCGCAGCCGAAGGGTGACGGCGGCGGCCAGGAGCGCCTTGAGCAGATCCCACGGCAGGAAGCTGCCCAGCCCCAGCAGGGTGCGCGTGTTCAGCGGCAGGTGGCCGAGCAGCACCATCCCAGCCAGGCCGCCGGCATAGACGACCACGATCGCCGCCACCTCCGCCGCCGCCAGACGGGGGTAGGCGCAGCGGCCACCCGCGATCCAGGCGCAGGCCGCGGCCGCCAAGGGGTATGCCCAGAGGAAGCCGCCGACCACGCTGAACAGGACCGCAGGGCCGGCCGCACCGCCCGCGAAGACGGGTAGGCCCACCGCCCCCAGCAGCAGATACACGGCCTGGGACGCGAACGCCCAGCGGGGTGTCAGCAGCGCCCCCGTGAGGCAGACGGCGAAGATCTGCAGGGTGAACGGCACCCCCGGCAGTAGCGGGTTGGGCAGGGCGATCTGGGCGCAGACGGCGGTCAGCGCGGCAAGCAGGGCGGCAAGGGCCAGGCGGCGCAGGCGCACGGTCGGGACTCCTTCCATCGCGGGCAGAATTGTAAACCGCATCCCGACAAGGTGGTTGACGATTACGCCGGCCGGCTGTGGATTCCTGCCCACGGGCCGGGCAGGCCGTAAGCCAGAGGGAAAGCCGCCATGCGGCCGCGAATCTTCCGGCCACATGGACCGGGTGTTTCGCTGGCGGCGGGACGGAAGGGGATCATGGCGCATGGGGGCCTCGGGTCGGACAAGGCGGGCGCCGCCGGCCGTCGCCGCGTTGCTGTGTCTTGTGCTCGCCGCTTCGCCGGGCGCGCGCGCGGCCGGCGTGGCGCTGCCCGCTGGAGCCGCCGGGGTGGTCTCCAGTGCGAGGATCGATCTGTTCTACGGCCGCCGGCTCACCCCGGGCGCCTGGTACCGGCTGGATGCCCGCCAGTTCGCCGCGCTGCACCCGCAGGGTCCAGCCGGACTGCGCCTGCTGTATAACCAGTGGCTGGCGATCGCCGATCTGCGGACCGCCCTGTACACCTCGGCCGGTCAGGCCCAGGCGGACGGGGTGGTCGTCTATCCCCCGGGGCCGAGCGCGGTGCTGCACGTGCTGGACCTGGCCCTATGGGCACGCGAGCGCGCCCTGCTGCACCTGCTGGGCGTCGGTCCGCGCCGCGGCTACCCCTCGTTTGCCGATCTGGGCTACCGGGACGGCACCCACGCGGTCGGCAGCCGCCGCCAGGCGGATGGGGTGACTCCCGGACAGGTGGGGTCCCTGATTTCGCAACTGCCCCTGCCCGGGGCGTTGTTCGCGGGGGACCGCGTCTTTCTCATGCCCTACCGCCTGCCACAGGAGTACGGGGTTACCGATGTCTACGGCCCGGGCATCCGCATCTGGCTGGCGGCGGACTCGGCGGCCCACCTGAGCCACGTGCTGCACCACGAACTGGCCCACACGCTGCACTTTCGTTTCGGCGGCTACGACACCACCTCCGGCGGGCAGCCGCTGTCGTCCTTCTGGCGGACGTACCTGGCGATCCGCGGCCTGCGCTGGCACGACCCAACCCTGTATCCCTGGGCACTGCAGACCCCGGAGTGCTTTGCCGAAGACTTCGCCATGGTCTATCACCGGCGCGGCGGGCTCCCGTATCAGGCGGCCTGCGCGCCGCCGACGGCCGCGCAGCGGCGTGCCCTGGTGCGCTTCTGGCTCGGACTTCCCTCGAAACCGAACCATTCGCCCTTCGCGGCGGCCGACTGGGTCCGCTGGCGGCTTCCCTGGCCGAGCGTGGCCTTCGGCAACTTCACGGCGATGGACTTCACCGGCTCCGCGTCGCTGCGGCTGCGTTTGGCCCTCGCGCCGCAGGCCTCCGGCGGCCCGTACACCGTCCAGGTGGCCGGCGGCGCTGTGCTGGCGACGCTGCATCCCGGCGCGGCCTGGAGTGCGCGGGTGGCCGTACCGCGCAGCGGCGGGATGGAGATCGACGCCGAGAGTCCGACCCTGGTGCTCTCCTCGCTCCAGGTGTGGCGCAACCCGGCGTTCATCCCCGTGCCGCGCATCTCGGGCGTCTTTCCGGACACGCTCGACAGTTGGGCTAGGGCGGGCATCGCCGCGGCGGTACGCCACGGCGTCGTCGGCGGCTATCCGGACGGCCTGTTCCGGCCGGACGCGACGGTCAGCCGCGCCGAGATGGCCCGCATGTTGGCGACCGGACTGCGCACCCCGCTTTTCACCTCCGGCCGCCCGGGCTTCGTGGACGTGCCCCTCGGGTCTTGGGCCGCACCCTTCGTGGACGCGGTGGGCAACCTCCTACCGGGCATCACCCCCCGCGGCCGTTTCCATCCCGGACTGCCGCTGCAGCGGCAGCAGGCGATCGCCTGGCTGGTGCGGGCCTTCGGCTGGCCGGCGATTCCCGCCGCGCAGGTCGCCCGCACCCTGGCGCCGTATCCCGGAGGTGACCACGTGGCGGCCGCCGACGCGCCATGGTTTGCCCGCGCCGTGCTGCTGGGGTTGGTGCGCGGCGGCACGACCGGCGCCCTGCACCCCCGCGCCCCGATGACGCGGGCCCAGGCGGCGGTTCTGGTCATGCGGGCCATGCATCTCGGTCGTGGGTAGCGGCGGTGGTATGTCCACCATGTGGGAAAGAGGGGGAGCGGGGGTTGCCTGGCGGCCCCGTGACATGCAGACAGAAAACGACGAGGCGCAGGGTGTGGAAGGCGATGTGGACGGGGCCGAGGATGTCCGGAGGATGCGTCCGCTCGCCCCGGGGCGGCGCATCGACGCCCGGGTGCGGATCCCGGGCAGCAAGAGCCTGACCAACCGGGCCCTGGTGCTGGCGGCCATGGCGAAAGGGCGCTCGCGCTTGGTCGGTGCCCTGCGAAGCGACGATACGGTCGCCTGTACGCAGGGGCTGCGCGACCTGGGCATTGCCGTGCGCGTCGAGTCGGATGGCGAGGTGTTGGTCGTCGAGGGATCCGGCGGCGGCCCTACCGCGGCGGAGGCTTGCGTGGACGCGCGGCTGTCGGGTACGACCGCCCGCTTTCTCGCCCCGTACCTGGCCCTGGGCCGCGGCCGCTACCGGCTCGACGCCGCCGCGCGCATGAGGGAGCGGCCGATGGGGGCCCTGTGGCAGGCGCTGCGCGATCAGGGGGTGCGGATCGATGGCGGGCCGGCCCTGCCCTGGACGGTCTACGGGGCCGGCGGCCTGGCCGGTGGCGCGCTGCGCATCGGGGGCGACGACACCACCCAGCCGGCCTCCGGTCTGCTGATGGCCGGGCCCTTTGCCCGGCGCGACCTCGAGCTGACGGTGGACAGCAGGCGCGCGGCGTTGCCGCACGTGGCGATGACGGCCGGTCTGATGGCGCGGTTCGGCGTGGCGTGCGAATCCCCCGGCGAGGGGCGGTTCCGTGTGCCAGCCGGTGCGGTCTACCGGCCGGGCACCTACGAGATCGAGCCGGACGCCTCCGCGGCAGCGTATTTCTGGGCACTGGCCGCGCTGAGCGGTGGACGCGTGCATACCCCCGGCATCGGCCGCAGCCGCCTGCAGGGCGATGCGGCCTTTTTGGAGGTGCTCGAGGAGATGGGCTGCCGCGTCGAGGCCGCCTCCGACGGGGGGGCGGTGGTGCAGGGGCCGGACGGAGGCCGCCTGCGCGCGGTCCGGCGCGATATGAGCGCCATGGGCGACCAGGTCCTGACCCTTGGCGTGCTCGGGTTGTTCGCCGACGGCCCCTGCGAGGTGCACAACGTCTCCCATATCCGCCTGCAGGAGTCCGATCGGGTCGCGGCCGCGGTGACGGAGTTGCGCCGGCTCGGCGCCTGCTGCGAGGAGCGGCCCGACGGGTTCGCGGTCTGGCCGCTTTCGCCGGAGGCGGTGGCGCCGGTACGGGTGCGGACCTATGGCGACCACCGTCTGGCCATGAGTTTTGCGCTGGCCGGGTTGCGGCGTCCGGGTGTGGTCATCGCCGATCCGGGCTGCGTCTCCAAGACGTTCCCGTCCTTCTTCCAGGTGCTGGACGGCGCGGTCGGCTGATCAGGGGGGGGTTGGGGATGCGCAGGCTGCCGGGTGGTGGGGACTGGACGCGCGCCCTGCCGGAGGATCCAGACGCCCTGGTGGAGGGCGTGCTAACCGATATCGAGCGGCATGTCGGCACCAATCTGGCCCGGGTGATGCGCTTCATGGGCCTGACCACCCTCGAGTGGGAGGCCCGCGGCGCGGTGGTTCGCGACGTCCACGGCCGGGAGTATCTGGACTGCGGCGGCTACGGCATGTTCCTGCACGGGCACAGTCATCCACACGTCGTGGCCGCGGTGCAACGCCAGGCGGCTCTGTTGGCGCAATCCACCCGGCTCTTGCCCCACGCGGGCCAGGCTCAGTTGGCGGCCCGCCTGGCGGCAGTAGCGCCGCAGGGGCTCCAGTATGCATTCTTTTCCAATTCCGGCGCGGAGTCGGTCGAGGCGGCGCTGAAGCTGGCCCGCGCGGCGACCGGCCGCACCGGCGTGCTGGCTGCGGAAGGAGGTTTCCACGGCAAGACGCTGGGTGCTTTGAGCGCCACCGGCAAGCCCGCGTACCGCGATCCGTTCCAGCCCCTGCTGGCGGGGTTCACGCACGTGCCCTACGGCGACGCCGCGGCGCTTTTCGACGCCTGCGAGCGGGCGGCGGCACAGCCTGGCGGGTTGGCCGCGGTGCTGCTGGAACCGATCCAGGGGGAGGCCGGCGTCGTCATCCCTCCGGACGGCTACCTCGCGGCGGCGCGCGCCGCCTGCGACCGCCACGGCGCCCTGCTGATCCTCGACGAGGTGCAGACCGGTATGGGGCGCACCGGGACGCTGTTTGGCTGCGGCCACAGCGGTGTCCGTCCGGACATCCTGACGCTGGCCAAGTCGCTTGGCGGCGGTGTCATGCCGATCGGCGCCACCCTGGCCACAGCGGCCTGCTGGCGGCCGTTCGACGAAAACCCTTTCCTGCACACCTCCACCTTCGGCGGCAGCCCGCTGGCGTGCGCGGCGGCGCTGGCGGCTTTGGAGGCCATCGAGCAGGAGGACCTCTGTGGGCGGGCCCGCGCGTTGGGGGAGCGCATCGGCCCCGACTTGCGCCGCCTGGCCGACGCCCACGCGTCGAGCATCGCCGCGGTGCGCGGGGTCGGGCTGCTGTGGGGTATCGAATTGCGCAGCGAGGGCCTGGGCGGCTGGCTGCTCAGCCGGCTGCTGGATGCGGGGGTGCTCGTGGTGCACTCGCTCAACCAGCCGCGCGTGCTACGCGTGATGCCGCCGGCACTCCTGACCTCCGAGCAGTGGGGTTTTGTCCTTCAGGCCCTGGACGGGGCCGCCGCGGAGGCCGACGCCCTTGCCGCCGAACTGACCGTGCCGGACGGCGCCGGGTAGGCCTCGTCCGCGGTCAGAGGGCGTGTTGAGGCGTTCCTGCGGCGCTCAGGCTCCGGCCGGCCGCTCGGCCGGCAGCACGACGTCGGCCAGCGGGCAGAGCAGAGCGGCGAGCGGCCGCTCCGCGTACAGCAGCACCAGGGCGTGCTCCGCCGGGACCAGGGCCTCGCGGAAGGCGGGCAGGTCGGCCGCGGCCGCCGGAAAGCTCCACGTCCCCAGCGGGCCGTGGAGGCAGACCTCCAAGCCCGCTGCCCGCGCGGCAAGGTGGATGGCGAACGGCACGGGTAGCCCTGCCCTTTGCCCACAAACGGGAGTTAGCCAGCACCACGTGTGGTGTCGGGGCTCAGACGGCCGGCGGATGGACGAACCGAGTTGGTCAGCCCTGTGTGGGTGTGGATGTGGATGTGGGTAG
>JAJZXK010000046.1 GCA_021806565.1 Bacillota bacterium
CTCCCGTGGTGGCGGTCCGGCCCGCCGGGAGACCGGCGCCGACGCGGCCGGTCCACCTGCCCGCGCCGGCGGCGCGACGGGCCTCGGCGCTGCCGGGGTGGCGCATCGTGGGCGACGTGGCGCTGCAGCCGGCGGGGACGCAGCCGGCCGCCCTCTGGCGGCTTCCCGGAGATCAGTCCTATCTGTTTCATCCGGCGCGTCATCTGGATGCGGTGTACCGGTTCTCCGTTCAGAGCGACGGCTTGGTCGACTTCTACTTCGGCTGCACCGCCGGCGGCGCGGGAACGATGTATCGGCTGGACACGCGCGGGGGCGGCAACTGGAGTGGTTTTGCCCGCACGTTCAACTGGACGCGTTGGGACGCGCCCACGCGGGGCTTTGTGGCGCCGCGCTCGACCTGGATCGCGGTCCGCCTCACACTTCGCGGGTCCACGGTCACGGCGTCGGCGCGCTGGTCCGGCGGCGGGCGTACGCTGGTGCTGCGGGGCTTCCACCCTGCCGGCGCGGCCTACGGCTTTCAGGGGGATGCCCTGGGGTCCGGCACGTTCAGCCGGGTGCGTGGCTTTCAGGCCGGGTAGGGGGCGGGACGGGAGAACGGCGCCTCCATCCCACCCCGCCGTTCAGGCATCGGCGGCGCAGCGCAAGCCCATGTTGCCGGTGGAACTGTCGGGGGTGTTGGCGGTGCGGGCCGCTACCCGGTAGCGGTTGCAATAGGAGAGGTGGCAGAGGTACGAGCCGCCGCGGATGACGCGGGCCGACCCGAGCGGCGGGCCCTGGGGGTTGTCGCGCGGCCCGATCCGGTGGAAACTGGTGCTCCACCAGTCCGAGCAGAACTCCCAGGTGTTGCCCGACGCGTTATACAGCCCATAGCCGTTGGGGGCGAAGGCGTCCACCGGTGCCGTGCCGCGGTACCCGTCCTGCGCGCTGTCGTGGTCGGGGAAGCTGCCCTGCCAGGTGTTGCAGCGGTGCTCGCCGTCCGGGCAGAACGTGTCCCCCCAGGGATAGGTCGCCTGCTCCAGCCCCCCCCTGGCCGCGAACTCCCACTCCGCCTCGCTGGGCAGGCGCGTACCGGCCCAGGCGCAGTACGCGGCGGCGTCGTTCCAGGAGACGTGGACCACCGGGTGGTCGGGGCGTCCGGCGATGTCGGATCCCGGCCCCTCCGGGTGGCACCAGTCGGCCCCGCGGATCGCATACCACCAGGGGGCGCCGGGAGGCGAGGCCGGATGCTGCGCGGCGAGTTCCGGGTCCACGAAGTTGCGGAAGACAAACGACCAGCCGATCACCTCCGCCTCCGTGCGATAGCCGGTCGCGGCGACGAAGGCGGCGAAGCGCTCGTTGGATACCGCGTAACGGTCGATTCGGAAGGGGGAGACTCGGACTTGGCGCACCGGGCCCTCACCGTCGGCTTCGAAGGCCACGGGGCTGTTGGTGCCCATGAGGAAGGCACCGCCGACCAGGTGAATCAGTGTGTCGTGCTTGGGCAGCGCCGCCGGTGTCGGCATCGCCATGCGGACTGGCTCCGCCGCATGGCTGGTGCCGGCCGCGGCGCGGCTGGCGGCACAGCAGGGGGCGGGACCGGCCGGTTCGCTCACGGCGCCTCGCCTCCTCCTGCGGCCCGCAGGGACAGACCCATCAGCCCGTCCTCTCCCGCCGCAAACGGGGGAGCCGCCTGTTCAAAATACTCCACGCCGCGGAAGCGGGCCTGCAGCGTGGCGTCCTCTTCTGTCCACAGGGCCCGGTCCAGGCCGGTCTGGGACCGGTGGGCGCGGAACGCGGCCAGCTTGCGGTCGGCCACCGGGGACACGTCGACGGCAGTGATCTGCTCCGCGACGCAGCCGTGCCGCCCCGGATCGCGCGCCAACTCGCGCCCCGCCAGCCGGTAAAGGCGGGGCGGCGTGCACGCCGCGAGTCCTTCGGCCGCGTGTTCCGGGTGCCAGGCGGCATCCCCGCAGCGCCGCCACGCCGTCGTGGCCGCCCGACCGATGCTGCAGTGGTCGGGATGGCCGCCGCGGCGTTCGTGGAAGGTCAGCATGCCGTCCGGGCGCAGGCGTCGGACATAGCGCGCCACCTGTGCCGCCAGGGCGTCTTCCTCTTCGAACTCCAGGCACTTGTCCCGCAGTCCCATGAAGCTGAGGTCGGTGATGCCGAGCGCCCGGCAGGCGGCACGCAGTTCTTGCTCCCGCAACTCCGGCAGGGACTCGCGGTTGGCGAAGGGCGGCACGCCGAGCCGCCGGCCGTGCTCGCCGCGGGTGGCGCAGACCAGGTGCACCTGGCCGCCGGCCGCCGCAAACGACGCCAAGGCGCCGCCGCAGATAAAGGTTTCGTCGTCGGGATGCGCCAGGACCACCAGCAGGCGGGGCCGGTCCATCCGCGGTCGCCCCCCGTCGTATCGTGGGATGGGCCCTCAGGCCGGGAATGGTTTCAGACTCAACTCCAGGGTGCGCGACAGCCGCTGCTCGGCGTCGCCGAAGGCCAGCAACAACAGGCGGCCCTGCCCGTCCATTTCCCAGTGGGTCAGGTCCTCCCAGCGGACCCAGGCGTCGTCGTCACACCGCAGTGCCACGCGGTAGCGGCCTTCGCCGCGCATCTGCGCCGACGTGACGGCCAGGCGCGCGTTGCGGACGAAGCCGCCCGGGATGCACTCGGCGTGTACGTAGACGGTTTGGCCGGCAAATCGCGCCAAGGCCTCCCGCACCGCCGCCGGGTCGTCGAAAATGGGCCGCATGCGCACTCGCCCCCCGGTCATGGCCCGTGGCCGATTCGCGGCTTGCCGCTCAGGACGGGGTCAGGAGCGCCGCCGGCAGTTGCACGGCACGGATCTGTTCCACATCGGGCAGGGCGCGCAGTTCGCGCAAGGCGGCGTCGGTGGGCGGATCGTCCACCGAGAGCACCATCAGCGCCGCGCCGCGCGGGGCACTGCGCCCGACGAGCATGGCGGCGATGTTGACGCCCGCGCGCCCGAGCACCGTTCCGACGCGCCCGATGATGCCGGGCCGGTCCTGGTGGCGGGTGAACAGCATGGCGGGTGTCGGCGCGATATCGATGGGCAGGCCGTCCAGGTCGGTCACCCGCAGGCCGCCGTCGCCGCCGACATGGCCGGCGACGGTGCGGGCGCCGTCGTTGCTGGTCACGCGCAGCCGCAGGCTGCGGGGCTGCGCGTCGCGGCTCTGGGAGAAGGTGACCGAGACCCCCTGACCTTCCGCCAGGGAGCGGGCGTTGACCAGGTTGACGACGTCGTCCACTGTGCCGACCAGCATGCCCTTGAGCACGGCCGCCGTTACCCACTCTCCGCCGCGGCCGGGCAGGTCCGGAGCCAGAACCTCGACCCCGCCGAGGCGCCCGTCCAGGGCCTGCACGTAGAGCCGGCCGAGGACCTCGCCCAGCGGTACCAGCGGCTGGACGACCTCCCAGTCCCGTTCAGAGAGGGCCGGGAGGTTGACTGCGGTCTGCACCGGGTTTCCGGCGAGCACGTCGCGGACGTAGCGGGCCACCTCGCGCGCCGACGCCTCCTGCGCCTCGCGGGTACTCGCCCCGAGGTGCGGGGTCGCAACCACATTGGGCAGACGCACCAAGGGGTTTTCCGTCGCCGGCTCATGCTCGAACACGTCCATGCCGGCGCCGCCGAGGTGGCCGGAACTCAGGGCCTCAAAGAGGGCGGTTTCGTCGATGATGCCGCCGCGGGCGCAGTTGAGGACCAGGGCACCGCGCGGCAGCGCCGCGAGTTCGCGCGCCCCGATCATGCCGCGCGTCTGGGGCGTCAGGGGGGTGTGGACCGTCAACACATCGGACTGCGCCACGACCGCGTCGACCGTGCCGAAGGCGATCCCCA
The DNA here is from genome assembly GCA_021806565.1 of Bacillota bacterium. Lineage (GTDB taxonomy): Bacteria > Bacillota > Sulfobacillia > RBS10-35 > JAJYVN01 > JAJZXK01. The sequence continues at coordinate 3,830 of JAJZXK010000046.1, forward strand.
TCGCCTCGGCGCGCTCCGCGGGCAGGAAGGGATCATAGCCGCAGACCCGCATGCCGAACGCCTGGGCGCGGCGGGCCACCTCCTGGCCGATGCGCCCGAGGCCGACCACGCCGAGGGTCTTGCCCCGCAGTTCGGTCCCGACGAAGGCGGAGCGGTCCCATCGGCCCGAGCGCAGTGAGGCCACCGCGTCCGGGATGCGCCGCGCCAGGGCCAGCAGCACGGCGAAGGTGTGCTCGGTGGCCGCGATGGTATTGCCGTCCGGTACGTTCACGACCACGACGCCCTGGGCCGTGGCTGCGTCGACATCGATGTTGTTGACCCCGACCCCCGCCCGCCCGACCACCGCCAGCCGGCGGCCGGCGCGCAGGACTTCGGCCGTCACCTCCGTGGCGCTGCGGACGATGAGCGCGTCGAACTCCGGGATGAGGCGCAGGAGATCCTCCGGCGTGCAGCCGGTCTGGCGCACGACCTCGTGATCCTCTTCCAGGATCGCCAGACCCGCCTCGTCGATCGGCTCGGTGACCAGGATCCTCGCCACTGATTCAACCCCCCGCCCGTGCTGGCGCATCCGGCCGCCGCCCTCAGAGCAGGCCGGCGGCGCGGGCCGCGGCTTGGGCCGCCGGATGGGCCCGTCCGGCCCCCTGCGCGCCGAGGCCGGCGAGGCTCTCGTCCAGCAGCGCGAAAAACCGCAGCAGGTCGGTACCCGAAAGGCCCCCCATATGCCCGATGCGCAGCATCTTGCCCTTGAGCGGGCCCATGCCGCCCGCGATCGTGACGCCGCGCGCCTCCAGGGCGGCCGACAGGTCCGTGAAGGACACACCCTCGGCCAGCCGGGCCGCCGTGACCGTGGGGGAGGCGTCGGCCTCGCTGGTCAAAAGCGGGAAGCCGGCGGCGGGGAAGGCCGCGCGCGCCGTCGTGGCCATCGCCCTGTGGCGGGCGAACACCTGCGGCAGGCCGGCGGCGAGGATCCGCCGCAGCGCCGCGTCGAGCTCGTACCACAGCGAGACCGCGGGGGTGTATGGGGTTTCGCCGTGGCCCGCCATGGCGCGGTACGCCCGCCAGTCCCAATAGGAACGCGGCAGGCGCGCCCGCTCGCCAGCCTCCCTGGCGCGCGGTCCGACGGCGACGATGCCGAGGCCCGGTGGAGTCATGAGGGCCTTTTGCGAGCCGGTGATCACCACATCGCAGCCCCAGGCGTCCATGCGCAGGTCGGCCCCGCCGAGGCCGCTGACCGCATCCACCAGCGAAAGCGCCCCGTGTTCGCGAATCGCCGGCAGCAGGGCCGGGAGATCGGCGAGCACACCGGTCGACGTCTCATTGAAGGTGATGAGCACGCCGGCGAAGCGGGGACCCGGTCCTGCCGCATCCTGGCGCAGGCGCTCGGCCACGGCCGCCACGTCGACGGAGCGGCCGTACGGGGTTTCCAGCCGTTCGACCTGGAGCCCGAAGGCCTCGGCGATCTCGGCGAACCGCTCGCCGAACGCCCCCATCGGCAGCGACAACACGCGGTCCCCGGGGCTGAAGCAGTTGACCAGTGCGCATTCCAGCGCCCCCGTTCCGGAGGCGGGCCAGACGAACACGTCGTGCTCCGTCTGAAAGACCTGGCGCAATCCCGCGTGCACCCGCGCATACAGATCGCGAAACGGCTGGCTGCGGTGGTTGATCAGCGGACCGGCCCCGTACAGGCGTACCTCGCGCGGTACCGGTGTCGGCCCCGGCACCAAGAGCAACTGTTCGGGGATCTCCGGATCCTCGATGCGGGCCTGCGGTGTGATCGCCGGGTCTTGCGGCATGCCCCCGTGCCTCCCCCGGTCCGGCCCTGGGCGCGGCCGGCACGCCGTCGTGTGGTTTCGGTCAAAAACAAATCCCCACCCCTGCGAGGGGCGAGGAACGTGCCCTCACAGCACATCCCGTCGGCGACCGACCGCATGGCGGACCACCGTCTCCATGCGCCCTCACGCTAGCACGGGGGGGCACGATCGTCAACGCGAGTGCCCCGCCGACGCGCCGGGGCGGCGGACGGACGAACCCCTTGGCGTTCCTCGGCGAAACGCGGTTCGGGCGGGTCCCGCCCGATCGCGGTGGCGGCATGAAGCGGGGGCGCGGCAGGTACCCCCCGTGTTCCGTCCCGACGCGGCCAGGGGATGGCCACACCGTCCCCGCCGGGGGTGCCCGCCGACTCAGGAGCCGCCGTCCGGAGGGTTGCCAGCAGCCGCTGGAGGTATCACGGTTCGTGGCGAAACATAGGTATAGGATCCGTTCCCCGCACCTTGAGAACCTGTGTTTTGGCGGCTGTGCTGGGAAACAGCGTCCGGCACGTAAGAACACAGACGCTCAAACAGGTCCGGGACCGGACTTGTCGCCGGGAGTTCCCCAGAGACACAAAACGCCTGTGGAGTGGAGGGCTCTGGACAGGAGAACGTCCTGGCGAAACCAGCCGCAACGAAGCAGGAATCTCCAGGCGGGAAACTGACCGCGCAATCGGCCGGAAACAAAAGGCTATAAAGGGTATGAAGAGGGGGACGGTTCACGTCTCCTCCCCGGAATCCCGGCTCGGCAAAGCACCGCGGTCGCAGGAGCGGCGCGGGCACGGGGTTCAGCGGGCCCGTGCTGCCCCGTGCCCGGTGTCCAGGTGCGCGACCGCCTCCTGCGGCCCGGGCGCCTGGTGCGCGCCGGGAGGCGGCGTTCCAGCGGGGTCCGCCGCCTGGGACGCGGAGCGGTGGCGCAGCCGGCGGCGCCGGACGCGCCGTGTCTGCAGCCATTCCGGCATGGGGGCTTCCGGGGCCGGGGTGCGGTAGAAGATGGCCGCAACGGCGAAGAGGCAGCCCATCAGGGTGATGACCCCGGTGCCGTTGAGCATCAACGGTAGGGAGAGCAGCCCCAGGATGACTGCCTGCAGGATCGTCAGGACGGGGCGCAGCGGCCCTCCGCCCATGTTGATCAGCAGCAGGATCGAGACGGTGGCCAGGGGCAGGGGGACAATGGCCCAGTGCTGGCCGATCATACCCAAAAACAGCGCCGACAGCAGGCCGATGCCGGCGGAGATGCCGCATAGCCCCACGCGCGGGTCGCGCATGGCGACCACCCCCCGGGTCAGCCTATCCGCGTGTGTGCACCGGGGCAAGTGCGGTCGGGTCCCTGGAGTGCCGCGCCTGACCGGCTGGCGGATCCTCCCGAAAGGGCTCGGCCGCCCGCGGGCGAAATGCAGGCGGGGATGGCGCCATGGGGCGCCTGGTCCGCGGCGAGGGGGCGACCCGGATGTCCGACCTGCGGTTGGTCGTGATCACCGGACTTTCGGGTGCCGGCAAGACGGAGGCCAGCCGGGCGCTGGAGGATGCCGGTTTCTACGTGGCCGACAACCTGCCGCCGGCCCTGATCCCGACGTTTGCCGAGCTCTGCCGGCGCGGCACGGCGATCGACCGGGCGGCATTGGTGGTCGACATCCGGGGCCGGGAGTTCTTTTCCAGCCTGACCAGCGCCCTTGCCACCCTGGAAGCGGACGGGGTGCCCTACCAGATCCTCTTTCTGGAGGCGGACGACGCAACCTTGATCCACCGCTACAAGGAATCCCGGCGGCAGCACCCGCTGGCGCCGCACGGGCGGGTCGCCGACGGCATCGCCGAGGAGCGCCGCCGCCTGCAGCCGCTGCGCGGCCGCGCGCACCGCGTCCTGGACACGGGCACGCTGCGCCAGGCGGAGTTGCGTACGCGGGTCCGCGAGTTGTTCGCGGCCGAGGCGACGTCGCGGCTGCGCATCAGCGTGGTGTCCTTCGGGTTTCGCAACGGGTTGCCGCAGGACGCCGATCTGGTCTTGGATGTGCGCTTTCTGCCCAACCCGCATTATGTGGAGAGCCTGCGGCCGCACAGTGGCCGCGAGCGGGCGGTCGCGGAGTATGTGCTGCGCTGGCCGGTGACGCGGAAGCTGCTCGAGTTGACGTACGGCCTTCTGGATTTTCTCTTGCCGCACTACCAGACGGAGGGGCGGGCCGAACTGATCGTCGGTATCGGCTGCACGGGCGGGCGGCACCGGTCGGTGGTGGTGGCCGAGTCCATCGGTGAGCATCTGCGGGGTCTGGGGCGCACCGTCGAGGTGGTGCATCGCGACTGCGACCTGCCGCCGGACGGGCAGCCCGTGCCGCCCGACCGCGACGGTTGAGATCCCGTCCGAATCGCCTTGCCTGCAAGGATCGGGAGGCCACGCCCTGTGCGCTTGTTGCGCTGGCTGTATCCAGGGCTCCGCATCAAGCGCTGGCTGGCCCTGTTTGCCGTGGCGGTGGTCTGTCTCGGTTTCGCCGTTGCCTTCAGCCTCAACCCCGGTGCGGTCCCGGCCCTGGCGGCCGCGGTGGCGCACGCCCTGCGGCGGCCGGACGGGACGATGGTGCCGCGTTGGGCCCTGGCCCTGGCCTTCGGTCTGATCGGCTTGGCGGCGGCGATGGTCGCCCTGCGGGGGGTGGCCCTGTCCGTCACCGAGGCGCTGGCCCCCGCCGCGGCCGATAGCCTGGGCGAGTTTCTCTATTGGCGCAGGCAGGTGGCGCGCGGCCCGCGCATCGTGGCCATCGGTGGCGGCACCGGGCTGCCGGTCCTGCTGCGCGGGCTCAAAGCCTATACCGGTAACCTGACCGCGGTCGTCACCGTGGGGGACGACGGCGGCAGTTCGGGCCGGTTGCGCGGCGAGCTCGGCATCCTGCCGCCAGGGGATATCCGCAACTGCCTGCTGGCGATGGCGGACACGGAGCCGTTGATGGAAGAGCTCTTTCAGCACCGCTTCCAGCGCGGCAGCCTCGCCGGGCACAGCGTGGGCAACCTGCTGCTCGGGGGATTGTCCGAGGTCACCGGTGATTTCGTGGAGGCGGTGGCCGCTGCCAGCCGCGTGCTCGCGGTGCGCGGGCGGGTGCTTCCCTCCACGGTGGAGCACGTGACCCTGGTGGCCGAGATGGAAGACGGCCGCGTCGTGCGCGGCGAGACCGCGATCGCGGCCGCCCAGGGGCGCGTGCGCCGCCTGCGCCTCGATCCGGAGCAGCCGCGCGCGCTGCCTGAGGCGGTGGACGCCATCCTGGAGGCCGACGTGGTCGTGATCGGCCCCGGCAGCCTCTACACCAGTCTGTTGCCGAACCTCTGCCTGCCAGAGGTGCGGGACGCGCTGCACCGCAGCCAAGCGCTACGCCTGTTCGTCGTCAACGTCATGACCCAGCCCGGCGAGACCGACGGCTACAGCGCGGCCGACCACCTGGTGGCGCTGCAGGCGCACATCGGCCGGCCCGGTGTCGACGGGGTGCTGGTGCACGACGGACAGATCCAACCCGAGCGCCTGGCGGCGTACCGCGCCCAGGGGGCGGCGCCGGTGGCGGCGGCACCCGAACGCTGCGCCGCGCTGGGGGTGCGGGTCCTGGCGCGGAACCTCGTCCGCGGCGACGGCCTTGTGCGCCACGACCCAGAGTTGTTGGCGGCGGCCGTCGTGGAGGCCGCGCTGGAGCACCTCGGGCCGCCGAGCACCCGCAATCTCCTGGACCACTACCTGCTTCAGGAGCGGTTGCGCCAGGGCCGGCGCGACCGGGGCGCGGGGGCCTGAGCCGCGGCCGGTCGGGGAGGCGAACGTGGGACAAGTGGCGAGCTTCTCCCAGGGCGTGAAGGACGAGTTGTGCGCCGTCCCGCCGCGGGGCCGCGCCGTGGAGGCCGAACTGCACGGGCTCTTCCGCACCGCGGGCTCCCTGCTGCTCGGTCCCGCCGGCCTGCGCTGCGAGATCCGGGCCGGCCGCGCGGCCGTCGTGCGGCGCGTTTACCGCCTGTTGCGGGCCTTGGGAGAGCGGCCGATCCTCGCGGTGCGGCGGTCGGCCGGCCCGGGGCGGGGCCGCTTCATCTGCAGGCTGGCGGCGGCCCGCCCGCTCTTGGAGCGGATCGGCCTGGTGGATCGGCGCGGCCACCCGCGCCCGGGGATCCCGGCGGCGCAGCGGCGTCCGGCCGCCGCCCCGGCGCTGCTGCGCGGGTTTTTCCTCGGGAGCGGCTCGGTCGACGACCCCCGGCGCGATCATCACTTGGAGTTCGAGGTCGACGAGGTGTGGCCGCAGGTCCTGGAGGGCTTGGCGGGCGCCCTGGCGTCCTGCGGCCTGCACGGCCACCGCAGCCGCCGCCGCGGGCGGGCGGTGGTGTATCTGAAGGACGGGGCGGCGATCGCCGAGATGCTGGCCGCGATGGGCGCGGAGCAAAGCTATCTCGCCTATGAGGAGCAGCGCATCCGCCGCCAGGTGCGCGGCGAGGTCAACCGCGTCGTCAACGCCGAGACGGCCAATCTGGACAAGGCGGCCGCCACCGGGGTGGCCCAGGCCGCCTTGTTGGAGCGCTTGGCGGCCAGCGGCCGCCTGGAGGGCCTGGCCCCCGGCTTGCGCGCCGTCGCCGCGGCGCGCCTGCGCCATCCCGAGGCGAGCCTGCGGGAGTTGGGGGCGCTGTTGAATCCGCCGCTGGGCAAATCGGGTGTGCAGCACCGGCTGCGGACCCTGAGCCGCTTGGCATCTTCCGGCGGTTCCACCGGAATACAGGACCGGGAGGGGCGGCGGGAGAAGTAAGCGCGGCGGCCGTCCACGCGCGCCGCGTTGCAATGTGGGTCCAGGTGCGACAGGATAGGCGGCGGACGACCCCCGCGGACCCGAGGGCGGAGGTCCGGTGAGAGGAAGGCGGAAACGTGCCACGCGATGCGGCCGCCACAGTTGCGGATGGGCGGCGGACGGCCGATGTCTTCGCGGCAGTGGCCCCGGGGCTTGCGCTGGTGGAGGAGCGGTTGCACAGCGAACTGGGAGAGGCCGAGGGCATGCTCTCCACGCTGGGCACCCATCTGCTCGCCGGCGGCAAGCGCCTGCGTCCGGCCCTGGTGCTGCTGGCTGGGTCGCTCTGCGGCGCGGCGCTGGAGCGGCTGGTGCCGGTGGCGGCCGCATGCGAGATCGTCCATATGGCCACGCTGGTGCATGACGATCTGGTGGACGCCTCGGACCGCCGGCGCGGTCTGCCGACGGTGCACGCCAAGTGGGGCGTGCCGATGTCTGTGTTGATCGGCGACCACCTTTTCGCCAAGGCCTTCGCGATCCTGGCCGCCGAGGGAGACCCGGTCGTGGTGCGCCTGATGTCCGAGGTCGTTTCCCACACCTGTGCGGGAGAGATCGAAGAGATCTCGACGGCGTGGGACTTGGAGGTCGGCCTCGACGGCTACATGCGGCGCGTCGAGGGCAAGACCGGCTATTTCATCGGCGCCTGCTGCCGCATGGGGGCGGCAGTGGGGGGGGCGCCGGCCGCCATCTCTGGAGCGCTCGGTGCCTACGGGCTCGGGGTCGGGGATTGTTATCAGGTGGTCGACGACCTCCTGGACCTGACCGCCACCGAGGGGGTCCTGGGTAAGCCGGTCGGGTCCGACCTGCGGGCCGGGGTGTATACGCTGCCGGTGGTCTGGGCCCTGCAGGGCGCCCACGGCTCGGAGTTGCGCCGGCTGCTGGCGGAGCGGCCGGTGACGGATGCCGGGGTGGCCGGCGTCCGGCAGGTGCTGGAGCGGTCAGGCGCCCTGGCGCACGCGGCGCAACAGGCCCTGAAGCTGGCGCGCCAGGCGCAGGCCGCGCTATCCGCCCTGCCCCAGGGCCTGCAGCGGGATGCGCTGCACCGTTTGGCGGACGAACTGACGCACCGGGTGTCCTGAACCCATACTGAGAGGGGGAGGCGGGGTGCGCGCTAAGTTGCACGGCGGGCGCCACCGCCCCGCGGACGGGTCGTCGCGGGCATTGCCGGACGTGGCTGTCAAGCGGTTGCCGGTGTATTTGCGGGCCTTGGGCGAATTGGCGGTTGGAGGCCAGGAGATCGTTTCGTCCGCCGAACTGGCGGCGCACACCGGTCTGACCTCCGAGCAGATCCGCAAGGACCTCGCCATGTTGGGCGGCTTCGGCACCCGCGGCGTGGGATACCATGTGGAGCGGTTGGGCTCATCCATCCGCTCTTGTCTGGGGTTGGACCGAGAGGTGCCGGTGGCCCTGGTGGGGGCCGGCCACCTGGGGACGGCCCTGTCGCGTTACAATGAGAGCCGGCGCCAGCAACCGCGTATCGGCGCCATCTTTGACTCGGATCCGGCCAAGGTGGGCCAGCGCCTCGGTGGCGCCCTCATCCGCGGCATGGATGAAATCGACGCGACGGTGCGGGCCCTAGGCATCCGGATGGCGATCATCGCGGTTCCGGCCGTCGGGGCGCAGGTGGTGGCGATGCGCCTGGTCGCCGCCGGCTGCGATGTGCTGCTGAACTTCGCGCCGGTGCGACTGGACCTTCCGGCCGAGGTGCGCGTGCACAACGTCGACCTCGCGATGGAATTGGAGGCCCTCGCCTACTACGTGCGGCCGGATGCACCGGGGGCGGAGGGGGAGTAGGCGGGGCGAGCGACGGTAGCCGTCCGGGCGGCCGGGCGGTGCCGCTTGCGGCGCCGACCGGGGGGGTCACGGTGCCGCTTCTGGCTTTCGTGCGCCAGCTGGCGCCGGTGAACCTGCTGCAGGCGGCCACGACGGTCGCGGACATCGCCATCGTCGCCTATGCCATCTATCGGCTGCTGACCTTTATCCGCGGCACCCGCGCGGTGGCACTGCTCAACGGCCTCATCCTGTTGTTCGGGGCCACCTTTGTGGCGACGCGCCTGCACCTGCGCGCCACGTCGTGGTTGCTGCAGCGGGTGGAGGTGGGCCTGCTGGTGGCCCTGCCGGTCGTCTTCCAGCCCGAGTTGCGCCGGGCCCTGGAGCAGGTGGGCCGAGGGCGCTTTTTCACCCGGGCGCTGCCTGAGGAGGGACCGCAGGGCACCCAGGCGATCGTGTCCGAACTCTGTCGGGCGGCCGGCGTCATGTCGCGCAACCGCATCGGCGCCCTGATCGTCCTGGAGCGGGAGACGGGCCTCGGCGATATCGCCGAGACCGGGATCAAACTGGACGGGCTGCTTTCGTCGGAGTTTCTGATCAACATCTTCATCCCGAAGACCCCGCTGCACGACGGCGCGGTGATTGTGCGCGGCAACCGCGTCGTCGCGGCCGCCTGTTTCCTGCCGCTGGCGGAGGCGCAGCCGCTGGCGGCCGATGTCGGCGGGCGGCACCGGGCGGCCCTGGGTATCACCGAACACTGCGACGCACAGGCGCTGGTGGTTTCGGAGGAGACGGGCGCCATCTCCCTGGCGAATGCGGGCAAATTGATCCGCGGCATCGACATGGACACCCTGTCCGAGATGCTGGACCAGGCGTTGCAACCGCCCCAGATCATCGGCCGCCAGCCGGTGCGGGGGGGGGGCCAGAGTGGATAAGTTGTTGGGCAACGAACTCTTTGTCAAACTGCTGGCCGTGGTGCTGGCGGTGCTGATCTATGCCCAGGTGGTGGGGCAGGGTGTCGGCGCCAGCGTGCAGCGCACCGTGGTCGGTGTGCAGTTGGGGTTTGTGAACCGTCCCGCCGATCTGGTGATCCAGAACTGGCAGCCGCGTACGGTCAACATCACGGTGAGCGGCTCGAGCGCCCTGGTGAACGGCCTCCTGCCGTCGAGCCTCGGGGCGTCGGTCAATCTGTCGGCGGCGCACGCGGGTAGCGCGAAGTATTTTGTGAACGTCTCCGTGCCGCCCGGACTGACCCTGGTCAAGTCTCAGCCGCAGGACGTGACCGTGGTGACGGAGGCGGTGACCGAGCGCGACACGGCGGTACAGGTGCACGTGCGGGGCGTGGTGGGGACGGGCTTCGGCCTGGGTTCGCCGACCCTCTCCCAGAAGCTCGTCGTGCTGCGTGGCGCGGTGTCCGCGATCGACCAGGTGGTGCAGACGGTGGTGGCGGTGGACGTGCAGGGCGCGCGCGCCCCGATCCGCACCCAGGCGGTGCCGGAACCGCTCGACAAGCAGGGAAAGCCGGTCAAGGGCGTGACCGTGGTCCCCGGCCACATCGAGGTGACGGTACCCGTGGCCCCGGCCGTTCCGCAGCGGCGCGTGCGGGTGCGCCCCGCCGTCAGCGGCGCCCCGGCGTCGGGGTACCACGTGGTCTCGGTCACGGCGAGCCCGAGCACCGTGGACCTGCTCGGTACGGGTTCGGTGATCGCGGGTATTTCAAGCGTGCGCGCGCAGCCGCTGCCCCTGAACGGCGCCACGCATACGCTGCACGCCAGTGAGTTGATCGTCGCCCCGAGCGGCGTGGAATCGGTGCAGCCCGGAGCGGTACAGGTGACGGCGACCATCGCCCGTGGTTGACGGGCGCGGGGGTGCAGGATGGCGGGATCGAGGTTGTTTGGTACCGATGGTGTGCGCGGGGTGGCCAACCGCGAACTCAGCGTCGACCTGGCGGTGGCCCTGGGCCGGGCAGGGGCGACGGTATTGGCCCGCCGCTCCGGCCGGCGCCCCCGGATGCTGATCGGGCGCGATACGCGCCGGTCCGGGGACATGCTGGAGGCCGCCCTGGCCGCCGGGGCGATGTCCGTCGGTGCCGACGTGCTGCGCCTGGGAATCGCCACGACGCCGGCGGTGGCGTATCTGGTCCGTGTGCTGGACGTGGATGCCGGCGCGGTCATCTCGGCCTCACACAACCCCGCCCCGGATAACGGCATCAAGTTTTTCAGCCACGACGGTTACAAGCTGCCCGATGCCCTTGAGGACGAGATCGCCGCCATCGTGACGGGGGGCCGCGAGACGGACCGGCCCGATGGGGCGGCCCTGGGCCACGCCGAGGACCGTCAGGGCGAGCTCGCCCGCTACGTCGACTTCGTCGCCGGTCTGGCCGGTGATCTGGACGGGCTGCGCCTAGTGTGCGACTGCGCCAACGGTGCGGCGGCCACCCTGGCTCCGGCGGCCTTGCGCCAGGCCGGTGCGGCGGTCGAGGCGCTGGCGGCCTCGCCGGACGGCATGAACATCAACGCCGGCTGCGGCTCGCTCTATCCGGAGAGGTTGGCGCGCGCCGTGGTGGAGCAGGGGGCGCAGGCCGGTTTCGCCTTCGACGGCGACGCGGACCGGGTCATCGCCGTCGACGAATGTGGCGAGACGGTGGACGGCGACCAGATCATGGCGATGCTGGGACTGGACCTGTTGCGCCGGGGGGAGTTGCCGGGATCGACCGTCGTCGGCACGGTGATGAGCAATCTGGGGTTGGAGGTCTGCCTGCGGCGCGCCGGTGGAAGGCTGCAGCGCACCGCGGTGGGCGACCGCTACGTCCTGGACGCGATGCAGCAGGGCGGCTACGCCCTGGGGGGAGAGCAGTCGGGGCACATCGTGCTCTTGGGGCATCATACGACCGGGGACGGACTCCTGACGGCGGCGATGCTGTCCGCGTTGCTGCGCCGCAGCGGCGAGCCCCTGTCGGAGCTTGCGGCCGTGATGCCGCGCCTGCCGCAGGTGCTGCAAAACGTGCCGGTGCGCGGCAGGGTCCGCCTTGAGGAGTATCCGGCGATCGCCGACGCGGTGCGGGCGGCGGAGGGGTCCCTCGGCGATCTCGGGCGGGTGCTGGTCCGGCCGTCGGGTACCGAGCCGCTCGTGCGGGTCATGGTCCAGGGCGGCGACGAGGCGGCCGTGCGCCAAGCGGCGGCGCGAATTACGCAGGTGGTGGCGGCGGAGATCGGCGGTGTGTAATCTGTGGCGAGGGTGGTCGGCAAAGGAGGCGGTGTGGGGCGGGGCGGGTCGCGGCACAACGACATAGGAGCGCCTGGACTCCGCTGGTCTGGCGGAGTTGACGAGGAGAGGGGTTATCGAGACACTCGGCGGATACCCTCCGGCCGGCCACGGTCGAAAGCCGTTCAGCAAATCCCGCGGGTGACCGCGGGGACAAGGGAACGGCGGTGGTGGATCCGCGCCGGAGCGCGCGGGTTGTGTTGGATTACGTTGTTGTGCCCATCCTGCGTCTCCCACCCCTGCCGTCCGGTCGCCAAGCGCCCAGGACCGCTCCGGCCCATGGGTCGCGTGCGGCCTGGTGCGGCATGTGGTTATGGGGGTGGCGGCGATGTGCGGCATTGTGGGGTATGTGGGCGAGGAACAAGCACTGCCCGTCCTGCTCGACGGGCTGCGGCGGTTGGAGTATCGCGGTTACGATTCCGCCGGGTTGGCCGTCCAGGCGGCCGGCGGTGCGGTGACGCTGACCAAGCGCAGCGGGCGGGTGGAGGCGTTGGCCCGCGCCGTGGCGGCGGGCAACGGACTCTTTTCCTCCGCGCGCACCGGGATCGCGCATACCCGATGGGCGACGCACGGCCGCCCCTCGGAGGAGAACGCCCACCCGCACGCCGATGAGGCCGCGACGGTGGCCGTGGTGCACAACGGCATCATTGAAAACCACCATGCCCTGCGGGACGAGTTGGTGGCGCGCGGCCACACCTTCCGCTCGCAGACCGACAGTGAGGTCGTTGCCCATCTGGTCGAGGAGGCGCTGGCCGGCGCGGCCGGCACCGACCCCGGCGGGTGCCTGCGGGCTGCCGTGACCAACACCTGCCGGCGGCTTCACGGCTCTTATGCCCTGGCCGTCCTCTGGCAGGGCGCCCCCGGAGTGATCGTCGGCGTGCGCCATCAGACGCCGCTGGTCGTCGGCTGGACCGCGGCCGGCATGCTGCTGGCCAGCGACGTAGCGGCCCTGCTGCCATACACCCATGAGGTGCTGCCGCTGCAGGACGGCGAGTTGGTCGTCCTGCGCACCAGTGGCGCGCAGCTCTATGCGGCGGACGGCGGGCCGCTGCCCGCGCCCCGGCCGACGCGTGTGCAGTGGGACCTGCCGGCGGCGGAACGTGGGGGATTCGCCCACTTCATGCTCAAGGAGATCCACGAGCAGCCCCAGGCGCTGGCTGAGGCCCTGCGCGGCCGGCTCGGACCGCGGGGCCCTGTGCTGCCCGAACTGGAAGCTTGCGCGGACGCCGTCCGTGCCGCCGGCCGGGCCGTTCTGGTCGCCTGCGGTACCGCGCATCACGCCGCCCTGGTGGGACGGCGCCTGCTCGAGCGGTCCGCCGCTCTGCCGGCGGAAGCCGACATCGCCTCCGAGTTCCGTTACCGCGACCCCTTTGTGGCGCGCGGCGACTTGGCCATCGCGGTCAGCCAGTCGGGGGAGACGGCGGACACCCTGGCCGCGCTGCGCGAGGCCGGAGCGCGCGGGGCCCACACCCTGGCGGTGGTCAACGTGGTCGACAGCGCCATCGCCCGCGCGGCCCAGGTGGCGCTGTATACACAGGCGGGCCCCGAGATCGCCGTCGCCTCTACCAAGGCATACACGACGCAGATCGCGGTGTTGGCGCTCGCGGCGGTGCACGCGGGCCGGCTCCGGGGAGCGCTCGACGCACAGGCGCTCGCCGCCTGGAGCGCGGACTTGGCCCGGTTGCCGGAATGGGCCCAGGCGGCGCTCATGTTGGAACCGCGGATCGCGGACCTCGCCGAGCGCCTCGCGCGGGCCAACCACTGCTTTTTCCTCGGCCGCGGGTTGGACTGGGCGACCGCGATGGAGGGTCAACTCAAGCTCAAGGAAGTCTCTTACCTGCATGCCGAGGCATACGCCGCCGGCGAACTCAAGCACGGTACCCTGGCGCTGATCGAGGCCGGCACCCCGGTGGTCGCCGTGTTCACCCAACCTGAACTGGCGGCCAAGACCGCATCCAACGTCGCCGAGGTAAAGGCCCGCGGTGCGCGCGTCCTCGGTGTCGCCACCGCTTCGCTCGCCGCCATTGCCGAGCCGTTGTGCGACGACCTGGTCTGCCTGCCGGAGGTGCCAGCCCTGCTGTCCCCGGTGATTGCCGCGATCCCGCTGCAACTACTCGCCTACCACACGGCCGTGGCCAGGGGTACCGACGTCGACAAGCCGCGCAACCTCGCCAAGAGCGTCACGGTGGAGTGAGCCGGTGGTGGAGGGGATGTGTGTTGGAGTGAGGGAATAAAAGACACGGCCAGGGAATGAAAGATCGAACTGGACAGGCTTGCTGGTGGATCGACGACGAATAATCGAACCGCCCGTATCGGTGGTCTGGCAAGACACTTGAATTGTGGGACCCGAGGGTTCGTTTCTGCCCCCAGCCCGACATGGAAGGCGATCGAGTCCGGCAGCAACGGCGAGGCAGGCCGGCCGTGGCGAGCCTGCGCTGGCCCACCGCCACCTCAGCCGTGCCAGGCCAGCATTTGGCTCCACTCCACGTGGCCATAGAATCCGAACGGGTTCCACCCGTCAAGCAGCGGCCCGGCGACGCGCACCGCCCGCGATATAGCCAGGAGCGACCGCGTTGACGGTACCTGCTTCGGACCCAGTCGGCCGCCCGTTTCGGTTTTCGCCGGCCACCTATTTCGGAGCGGCCGGCCGGACCCGAGCCATTGGGACAGGGGACAAGGGCAGCACCGGGGGGAGACGGGGAGGGGTGGCCGTTTTGGGCCGAAACAGGTGGCCGACCTGACCGAAATCCGCAGGTAGTGCCACGAGGTCCGAGGTCGGTGGCGAGAGTCGTCCCATCGTGCTCCGCAATCGCACCAGGTCCCGCTGGCCGACAGCGGTCTCGATCCCACCAGGAGCGCAGCCGCACCTCCACGACGGCCCCTCACTGCTCCGGTATCCGGCCCGGCCCGGGCGGAGGGCTGAACATGACATCCCCCGGAACCCGCCCTCTCGGTCGCCCGACTCCTGCGTTGTGCTCCCTCGACGTAGCGCGGGACAGGCACCACCCTGCCGCGCTCCCCCTAACCGCTGGCGCCCACCCCCTGCCGAGCATCCGGACCCCGGACCGAACACGCGTGCCCTGGCCCCCTCGTATAAGGGGGTGCGGCGGACAGACCACATGCAGGTGGGTCCCGGGGCTGGCGATGGTTCCCCGCGCGCTCGTAGGAACCGGGTGAGCGCTCGAAAAGATTGCCAGCGGGGCTGGTCGTGGGCACTGAACAGGTATCCGGTGTCCCATCTCTCAGTTCCCAACCCCGGGGCAGCGCCAGGAGTCCGCCCAGATCGGTGTGCTCAGGACCGTCACCGCAACCGTGACCTCGGGCAGACCGGATGATCGCGGCCTTCGTCACCCGTGCCGCGGCGGCCGACGTGACCGCTGCGCTCCGGGCCTTGGGCGAGAGCCCGAGCCATGTCCACGTCGTTGAGCCCGGCCAGGCTGGGCCCTTACTGGAGAAGATCGCGCGGCTGCCGGCGTCGGCCCTGGTCCTGGACATGGATGCGCGTCCCGAGCCGGTGGATGTGGTGCGCTACCGGCTGGCGCGGCGGCAGGCACGCATTGTCGTGCTGGCATTGGGGCGCTGGCCCGGGGGTGCGGCCGTCGCCGGGGTGTGCGCGGGCGCGGAGATCCTGGACGTCTGCACCGAGGCGGGCCAGATCGGGCAGGCGTTGGAGCAGGCGCCGGACCTCGCCGCCGCGCTACGGTGGCGAAATCCTGGTTTGGTGCCGGACGGCGATGTGCCCGTGCGGGAGCGGGTCGTCGAGCGGCGGGTGGCCGTCGGCTCGCACCCGGTGACGATTCTGGTGGCCGGCATGGCCGGCGGGGTCGGCACGACGACGGTCGCCTGCGCCATCGCGGCGTACACCGCTCGGCTGGGTCATGACACCGCCCTGGTCGGGATCGGGCCGCATGCGATGCTGGCGTTGGAGGGAGCGGGTGGCACCTGGCGGCCGCACGCGGACACCTTTCCGTGCGCCGCCGGGGGGGGCCTGGTGCGGGGGCCGGTGCGGTCGTTTCGCACCTCGGCGAGCCGCACGTTCTGCCACCGGGGGATCGCTCTCGCGTACCGGCGGTGGATGAGGTGGTGGCCGACCTGCTGGCGGACGTGCTGCCGGATCGGCCGGGGCAGAGGCGGGGGTTCCTTGGCCGGTGGAGGCGGTGATCGCTGAGGGCTCGGGAAGGAGGGACGTCACGGATCCAGCGGCGAATCCTTGATCGACGACGGGAGGGACCGCCTTGGCTGATGCCCCCGCCCCGCACCGCGAGCGCTTCCCTGCCGAACCACTCAAGACCCGGTCTGTGCTGGTGGCCGTCTGAAGCACCCCCCCAACCGCGAGCAGGGAGATGGTCAGCGCGTAATTGCTTACCCTTTCCGTGTCAAGCAGACGGAGACGTTCCGCAAGTCTCCATCCACACCTGGTTCCTTCGAGATTCCAAAGAGCGCCAGCACCCCCGCGCTGAGCCTCATGCAGCCGCGTCTTTTCGCAGGCCACTTCTAACCCGAATTTCGCCAGCCGCTTGGGCAGGACCTCGGCGACCTTGCCCGGTAACGTCCACTGCTTGTCCGGACACGTGCCTCGCTCCGTCCATCTGTTCGCATCCTCTCCCCGCCCTCGGGAGTGTCGATTTAGTGTCTTCGCCTGTCTCACTCTATTGTGGCAGAGAGGGAAACCGCCCTCACCCGAGTCTCAACCCACACATGGTGCCGTAGAGCCAGGATCCTGGGTGCCCCTTCCCCCTCAAAGCCTTCTCAATGTACAGACGATACTGGACTCAACTCCGCGGTTGGGACTCCGCCGTGTGGCCTGGGGGCGGGACGGCGGCTCTCACCCCGCTGGGGACAGCTTCACGGGTCCCCGTGACCATCAGAGGGTGCGTAGGCAGCGCGCACGCGACCACGAGATCCGGTAGCGGGCGGCGCTATCGGGTCTGCCCGGCCCGCGCACCGCGGATCTCTACCCCCCCGGCGTGCGCTCCGACGTTCGTCCGGTAGGAGCCCTCCAGGGCTCCGGCGGAGACCCGCAGGCGAAGCGTGCGGCCGAAGGGCGTCCCGACGAAGGACCAGTCGAGCCGCAGCGTCCCGTCCTCCTCCCAGGAGGCGCGGCCGGCGCAGTCCCTGGGGTCCTGCCCCGCCACCAAGGGGACCGCCCCCCGCTGCCAGTCGTCGAATCCACAGGGGAGGCGCCGCAGCAGACCCGCCTCCACCAGGACGGCGTGGCAGGCATTGTCGTGGAACTCCAAGGTCAGGGCCTCCAGTTGCGCGGCGTTTGGCTCGATGCGAAAGGTGCCGCCGGGGGCAGGGTCGGCGAGACGGCCCTGTGGGATGCGGGGGCCCAGGGACAGCCGGGCGAGGCGCTCGGCCAACCCGCCCCCCCGCGCTGGGTCTCCAGCCGGGGCGGTCCCGTCCCCCAATGCGGGGAGCAGGTGGTCCCAGACACAGTCCAGCACGCCCTGCAGGTTCCCCGTGCCACCGGTCATGGCGAGGACGGCGTCTTGCGCCGGCAGCACGACGCAGAATTGTCCGTGGGCGCCATCGCCCCGGTACGCCCCGTGGCGGCAGCGCCAGAACTGGTAGCCGTAGCCCTGCGCCCAGTCGCCGGCCCGGCCGTCGCTGTTGCTGATCTGCTTGGCCGTGGCCTCTGCGACCCAGGCGGCCGGTAGGAGTTGGCGATTCTCCCAGCGCCCCTGCTGCAGGTAGAGTTGGCCGAAGCGGGCGATGGCCTCCGTCGTGAGCGAGAGGCCCCAACCCCCGGCGTTGATGCCGCGCGGGCAGGACTCCCAAGTGGCCCCCTCGATGCCCAGCGGCCGAAACAGGCGGGGGGTGAGATAGTCCAGCAGGGTTTGGCCGGTGCGCTGCTGCACGATCGCCGAGAGCATGTAGGTGGCGGCGGTGTTGTAGACGAAGCGCGATCCGGGGGCATGTTCGACGGGCAGCGCCAGGAAGGCCCGCACCCAGTTGTCGTTGCCGGCGGCCCGCACGCGTCCGGTCGTGTCGCTGTGGTGGCCGGTGCCCATCGTGAGCAGTTGGCGCACCCGCATAGCGGCCAAGTTCGGCCCCACCTCCGCCGGCAGCTCCGCAGGGAAGAACGATGTCACGGGGTCGTCCAGGGACAGGCGGCCTTCGTGCACCGCCAGGCCCACAGCGGTGGACGTGAAGCTCTTACTGAGCGAAAAGAGCATGTGTGGCGTGTTCGCCGTGTACGGCCGCCACCAGCCCTCGGCGATCACCCGGCCGTGGCGCAGCACCATGCAGCTGTGGACTTCGAGATCGCGTGCGGCGAAGGCGTCGAGCATCGCGGCCAAGCCCGCCTCTGCCACGCCCTCCGCCGCCGGGGTGCTGCGTGGCAATCGCGTCTGTTGGGGCGTCGGCATGGGCTATCCCTCCGGTGCTCCGCCGCTTCGCCGCGGGGCGGGCCTCGGCCTGCCCTGTACATCGGCCGTCGACGTGCTTGCGAGGACTGGAGCCGGAGGATTCTGCCGATAGATCGCTCACCGGGGCGGCCTGCTTCGCCGGGGACCGCGAGCCGCTTCCGAGTGGGTCTGACCACCCCACCACGGCCGGACACCGCCAAACCGCCCCCAGATGGCGGCGCCGCGCGCGGTTTGTGCGGCCGTCGCCATCTGGCTGGCACCATCGGGAGCCTGCAGCGGGGGGGGCAACCCGGGCGGCGGTCATCCGGCCTTGAAGGTCGCCGCCAGCGCCCTGGCGCCCGTGTCATAGTGCGCCGGCTGCCACCGCGTCGCGCAGGGCAGGGTATTGCGGTCGAAACGCGAGATCCCTCCGGATCTTCGATGTGTCCACAAGCTGTTGAAAAGCTGGATCGATCGGGCGGCTGGTGGCGTCGGGCGCGGGGTCCTCGCCCAGCAGGTGCAAGATATCTCCCGCCGCGACAGGAACATCGTCGGCCACATTGTAGACTTGGCCGTCAATCTGGGGCGCCGCCAGCGTGAGCAGGACCGCCTGCGCCACATCTGCGTGGTGGACCAGATGCATCTGCTGGCCCGGATTCCAACTGCGGAACCAGCGCATACCTTCCGTCAAGTGCGGATCGCCGTCACCATAGACGAACGCCAGCCGTAAGATCCGCAAGCCGAGTCCCTGTGTCTCGTGCATCGCGCGCAGCGCCTTTTCGGCTGCGGCTTTGCTTTTCGGGTAGGGTGAAGTCGGTTTTGACGGCTCCTGCTCCTGAAACCGTCCTCCATGGCCGGGACCGTACACCAGGTTTGTGCTCGTGAACAGGAAACGCCCCACCTTAGCGGCCAGGGCGGCCCGCGCCATCGCGATGGCGCCATCGCAGTTCACGGCCTGCGCCTGTTCCGGCGTCGCTCCACGAAAGAACGCGGCAAGATGAACGATGGCATCCATTTCCGTAACGGCTTGCGCCAATGAATCCGCGTCGGTCAAGTCTCCGCGCACAATGTGCGCCCCCTGCGCATAGAGCGCCGCGGCTGAGTCAGGATCACGCGCAAGCACGCGCACGTGATCACCGCGTTGTAAGAGGCGCGGGACCAGCCGGCTACCCACCCGTCCGGTGGCGCCTGTCACCAAGATTTTCACCTGAGACCTCCTCCTGCCTACGTCCTGGTCAGCCGAACGGATCTCATCGTATACTTCTCAAAAGGTAGTACCATGATCTGCCTGATCCTAGGATCCCAAATGCCATGCTCAGGGGTTGACTAGGGAGGTGCGGCGCAAGCCCCGGGCTTCGGCCAAGGGGATCAGCCGATCGGTCAACCTCTTTGCGCGGAAGGTTGAGAATGCAAGGCATTGAGCGCAATGCGTACAAGGATCGCTTCTACCCGACCGAGGACTAGGCGAGCGAACTGGCGCGGACCTTCGGCTGTGTGCGGTACGTGTATAACTGGGCGCTTGGCTTGCGCACCGAGGCGTGGTTTGGGCGCCACGAACGTATCGACTCCGCCGAGACGGATCGGCGCTTGGTGCGCATGAAAAAGGAGCCGAAGAAGTCCTGGCTGGACGAGGTTTCCTGCGTGCCGCTCCAGCAAGCCCTGCGACACCTCAATGCCGCGTTGGTCAACTTCTTCGCCGGCCGCGCCAAGTACCCACGCTTCCACCGCAAGCACGGCCGGCAGAGTTCCACCGAGCGCATCGGCGGCTTTCGGTGGAAAGACGGAACCCTCACGCTGGCCAAGATGGACGCGCCGCTGGACATCCGCTGGACGCGGCCGGTCGGTGCGGAGCCCACCAGCGTCAGCATCAGCAAGGACCCCGCCGGCCGCTACTGCATCTCGTTGTCGACGGAGGAGGATGTTGTCCCGCTGCCTGTGGTCAAGGCGACGGTGGGCATCGACCTGGGATTGCTGGATGCCGTGTGCATGAGCACGGGAGAGAAGGCGGGAAACGAGCGGTGCTTGCGCCAGGACGTGCAACGGCTGGCCAAGGCTCAACGGCGTTTGGCCCGCAAGCGGAAGGGCTCACGCCATCGAGCCAAAGCTCGACGGAAGGTGGCCCGCATCCATGCCCGCATGGCCGACCGGCGCGGGGACTGCACGCACAAGCCCACCACGCGCATCCTCCGCGAAGACCTAGTGGTGCGTGCCGAGGGCTTGAACGTGAAGGGCATGCAGGCGCATCCGACGCTTGGCCAAGAGCATCCTGGACGTGGGCTGGGGCGAACCGTTGCGGCAACTCGAGTACAAGGCACGGTGGTACGGCCGCACCTTCGTCCAAATCGACCGCCTCTACCCGAGCAGCGAGCGGTGCCATGCCTGTGGGCACACCGTGGCGGCGTTGCCGCTTGCAGCGCGGCGTTGGCAGAGCCCCGCGTGCGGCGCTGCCCTGGACCGGGGCGTGGACGCCGCGCAGAACATCTGGGACGCGGGACTCGCGGAACTGGCCGCCGGGCTGGCGGTGTCTGGGACGTGAGACCCACTCGGAGACGGGTGGGCGGACCCCGGCGAAGCAGGAAGCCCCCCGAGCGATCATCGGGAATCCCCCGGCTTTAGCCGTGGGAAGGAGGTCAACTCGATGGACGACCTGGAACGCCGTAAGTCTCTGGCGGATTTTCTGCGCAGTCGGCGCGAGCGGCTGGCTCCAACCGACGCTGGACTGTCCGGAGGCAGTCGGCGGCGGACACCGGGACTGCGGCGTGAAGAAGTTGCGCAATTGGCGAACATCAGTATCTCGTGGTATGTGTCGTTGGAGCAAGGACGTGATGTCCAGCCATCCCGTCAGGTTCTGGAGAATCTCAGTACTGCGTTGCAGTTGACCACCGCAGAGCGTAATCACATGTTCTCACTGGCGCGGCTGCAGAGCACTCAAGACGCGCAGCGTGGGTTGCCGGTAGAATCGGTGGCACCTGCGCTGGAACTGGCCATTCGGGCGTTGAATCCGCATCCAGCTTATGTGTTGGGCTGTCGTTGGGACTTGCTGGTCTGGAACCATGCGGCGGAGGCCGTATTCGCGTTTTCGGACATTGCGCCACCGCACTCGCGCAACTACTTGTGGCGCAGCTTTACCCATCCGTACTTTCGTCGACATGAACGCTGGCACTTGCTGGCTCCAATTCTGGTCGCCCAATTCCGTGTCGATTTTGCGCGGTATCCGGGCGATCCGCGCTTCAAAGCGCTGGTTGGGGACCTGATGGAGATAAGTGAGGAGTTTCGGTCCGCCTGGGCCTCTCACGACGTTACAAGCATTGCGGATGGACACAAGCGGATGAATCAACACCCGTTTCTCGGGGTTCTGGAGTTTGAATATGTTACATTGCAGGTTCCTACAAATTCGGATCAGAAAGTGGTTATTTACTCGTGTTCGCCGGAGACGGCGGCGGAGATAGGGACGCGGTTGAAACTTAGGGTCGATCGTGACCGATGACATCCACGGTTCGTGACAAACCTGAATGCCAGAACCAACTTGAACTTGGCGGTTCTCCAACTATTATTACCAAATGCGATTGTCGGACGGAGTCAGTCTGTTCCGGAGGTGTCTCGCCGTTCAGGTGGTTCCAGGGAACGAGATGTGTTGCATCCATTATTGTTAGATCTCTGAGCGTCGGCATGGTGAGTAGGCCCCGTGTGGTACGGGTGCGGACGGGCCGCATGCCCCCCAGCTTGCGCGTCAGGGGGCCCAGGCTCCCGTCAGTCCGGCCCAGCGCCAGTGCCTCCAGCAAGCGCGAGACGCGGTCGTCGCCCCGCCTGTGGCTACGCGCCGCAGGCTGAGTGCGCCGCGTCCCTTGAACGGGTGCGCCCGCTTCACGTTGGTCCAGTCGGTGGCCTTTTCCGGGTACTTCCCGGCGGCCGCGCGGCTGGCCGGGCCGGGGTCGCCCCGCTGGTCGGGTACGGGACGCCCGTGGTGGCGCAGGCCACCTTTACCCGGGCATGCTTCCTGTGCAACACCGGGCCGCAGCGATGCCCGAGCACCGGAGCCGGAGTGGTCACCACGGTGCCCGCCGCAGGGGCAGAGGGTCGACGGTCCAGGCCATCCGGTCGCAGAGGCGTTCCAGGAGATCGAGCTTGTCGGCGCTGTAATCGGCGTCGTCCCAGTGGTTGACGGCCTCCAGGGGGTCCCGCCCTAGGTCGTAGAGTTCGCCGCTACCGGTACCGTGATAGGCCACCAGTTTGCGCCGCTCGGTGCGCACCATGGTGGCGTTGCCGCCTGGGGAGCAGGCGTTGTAGTACTCGCAATACACGTCCGTCCGGCCGCCACCCAGTGACCCCGCGGTCAGCCCGGACCACATGGAGTTCCCCTGCATGCCGGGTTCCGCCGGCAGGCCGGCCGCGTCAAGGAGTGTGGGCGCGAGATCGACCAACTCGGCCAGGCCGCCGTGCCGTGCCGGGACGATGTGGCCGGGCCAGGACAGGATCAGCGGCACGTGCACGGACGCGTCATAGAAGAACGGGCCCTTGAGGTAGATGCCGTGGTCGCCGAGCAACTCGCCGTGGTCGGACATGAAGACGACGATGGTGTTTTCGGCCTGACCCGAGGACTCCAGGGCGGCCAGGATGCGGCCCACCTGGCGGTCGATCAGATCGCACATCGCCCAATACGCCGCGCGAACCCAGCGGTGGTCGGACGGGGACATGTCCTGCCACGCGAAGTTGCCGGCGTTGCCATACGCGCCGCCATGGCACTGCATGTGTACAGCGGGCTTGTTATCCAACTCCCCCGGGATGTAGTCCGGTAGGGGCACGTCCTCCAGCCAGGCCGCGTAGCGGCGCACCAGGGACTCGGGCGGGTCGAAGGGGTGGTGCGGGTCGAACATGTTGACGGACATCAGCCACGGGTGGCGATAGGGCGCGTTGTCCTCGATGAAGCCGATGGCCTTTTCGGCACACCAAGTGGTCTGGTGCAGTTCCTCGGGCATGCCGCTGCGGACGTAGCGGCTGCCCTCAAACGGGGGCGTGCGGTACTGGGCGCCGTGCTCGTGTACCCAGCGCACGTACTCGTTGCTCGGCCAGTCCGGCGCGGGGTGGTGCGACCAGTGGAACTCGGCGTAACCGTCCGCGATACGTCGCTCGACGGCTGGGGTGGTCGAGGGGTGGCAGGGTGATAGATGGAGCTTTCCGGCCAAGCCGCAGGTGTAGCCGGCTTCGGCAAACAGGCGCGTGACCAGGACCTGGTCGGCGGGGATGTCCTGACCGTTTTGGCGGCAGCGCGTGGTGCGGGGATAGCGTCCGGTGAGGAAGCTGGCACGGCTCGGCGTGCACACCGGCGACTGGGAGTAGCACTGTTCGAAGAGGGCCCCCGAGGCGGCCAGCCGGTCGATGTGCGGGGTCTGCACGAAGCGGTTGCCGTAGCAGCCCAGGGTGTCGAACCGCTGCTGGTCGGAGCAGATCCAAAGGATGTTGGGTTGTGCCACGTGGCGATCCCTCCCGGTGCCAACCGTTCGCGTCCCCGGTGGGATCACCCTGCGGCGGTGAGTGTCCTTGCGCGGACGTCGATGCGATGCGCTCGCGGGCGGGGGGCTGCGCCTGCCCCGATCCCGTTGGCACCGCACGGACGGCGCGGGAGTTCGTGGCGAAATGGCCCCTGACGCTGACGACAGACCGGTTATCGGCGGGCATCCGCCGGCGGCTGAATCTCGCTGGCGATCGCCTTGGCCACGGCCGAGGCCCGAGGGTCCACCCCGACCTTGGTGTGGATGCTGGACAGCGGTGCCTTGTCGGCGCTCGCTGATCCCCAGCCGCGCCGTGACCTCCGGTCGTGGCAGGGTCTCGCCACGCGCCGCCGCGCGTGCGGCCATTCGTCCTCGTTATGCGTTGTGCGGATGACCGCGGCCATCTCCGGCCAGCGCGCGGATCTGCTCAAGCGCCTGCAGGCCGTCCAGGCCGGGCATGCGCAGGTCCAGAAGCACCACGTCCGGTCGGGCCTCTTGGGCGAGGCGGACCCCACGTGCCGGAATGCGGCGGCGAAGCAGGTCGGACGGAGAGGTTCGGGTATCGGGTCGAGGACAGGAGGCTCTCCCGTGACGAAGTTGCCGAGATCACGCAACTCCACTGTCAATCAGCCAGAAACACGTCGCGAGCTGTCGATGGTGCCCGGGTGATCTTCAAGGGGTCACTGGGCTGGGCCAACGCGACCAGTGCGGCGAGGAAGAGCAGGCCGGTCGACGCACCGAGGCCGGCGCGGAGCCCCGCTGCTCCTTCGGAGAGAACGCCGGCAAGGATCGGCCCCACAGATTGACCGGCGGCGAAGGCGACGGTGAGCGCGGCGATCGCCGGTGTCCAGTGGTCTTACCGTTACCCACAAGCCGAGATGTCGAAGAATGTCGATTAGTTGAGGGGTGATTTCCAGGATATTCCCCATGATTTGGCAGGCTTGTGTCTAACTACCCCCGTATGGTCGTGGCGTTGGGAGAA
>JAJZXK010000180.1 GCA_021806565.1 Bacillota bacterium
CCCGCGGCCTCGCGAAGGATTTCCTCTTCAGGCGAACATCCACGCCCTCCACAAGCACCTTGCGCCGATACTTCGGGCACCACACGACATGGTACTGGCAAGACCAGACCACGTTTCGATTCGCACGCAGCACCGTCCGCATGTTCGCACCACGACCTGGCGAGCACCGGGAGCAAGCTAACGTATCGGCTTATCCCCACGCCCAAAGGCAGGGCCTTGCGCCGCGCCTCTTTGGTCATACGCACCCGGGCGGGCAGCACCTGCCCGGCGGCCGGATCCCCAAAGAGAGCACCCTTGACCGGACGCGGATCCTCATGCCCGGTGCGCGGACGTTCCGCGTCTGACACGGGCGGATACCGCGCGCATGTCGAGTTTTCACTGAAGCACGCCATGATCGAGACAAGCGATGACCAGTCCATCTTGTTCCGCGACTTGCCCCCTGCAAGACCGAGCGGGCACCAAGTATCCGTGTCACTGGCGGCTGCGTACCGGACACGCCACCGCGGGTTGCGGCGGCCCCCAGCGGCCACGGCGTGCTGCGGGCGGACGGCGGCCCGGGTGGCCTGAGGGTGCCGCGCTATGCTTGGTGCATAGGTCCTGCGCAGGACCCCGGTGGGCGCCCTTGGAATTTCCGAACCCGTTGAACCTTGGCGCATCGGCTGGGAGGGAAATGGGAGGATGCTCAGCGACCCTCGGTTCCCGATCGGTCTGTGGTGGCCACCGCCACCGCAGGAGACCACCGCGGCCGCCTATGGCCGCATCGCCGCCGCAGGCTTCACATTCGTCATCGGCGGTAACGGGATCCACACGCGCGAGCAGAACCTGGACATGCTCGCGGCGGCCGAGGCGAACGGTCTTTGGGCCCTGGTGAACGATCCGAAGGCGCTCGCGGCCCCCGCGGCACCGGCGGACCACGCCGCGTGGCTCGCCAACCTGCAGGAGGCGAGCGCGGCCTACGCCCGTCGCCGTTCGTTCGCCGGCTACCTGCTGGTCGACGAGCCGGACACCCGTGCGTTCGCCTGGCTGGGTGAGTTGAGCCGGGTCATCGGCGAGGTGGCACCCGGTCGCCTGCCGTATATCAACCTCTTCCCCGACTACGCCACCGCGGCGCAGTTGCAGGCCCCGTCGTACAACGCGTACCTGCAGGCGTTTTGTACCGAGGTGCGGCCGCCCGTTCTGTCCTTCGACCACTACCCGTTACTGGCCGACGGCCGTGTGGGCTCCACCTATTTCCCCAACTGGGCGGCGGTCCGCCAAGCGGCCCTGGCGATGGACGTCCCGTCGTGGATCTTCCTACAGGCGCTCGGCTACATGGGGCACCGCAGCCCCTCAGCCGCGGAGATCCACTGGCAGGCAAACGTGGCCTTGGCCTTCGGTGCCAAGGGGATTATGTATTTCACCTACTGGACTCCGGGGGGCGGCGAGAAGTTCACGGCGGCCCTCATCGATGTCGATGGGAATCCGACCGCCACGTATGACAGCGCCGTGCGTATCAACGCCCAGGTGGGCGCCATGGGTGCCCGGATGCGGCCGCTGCGGTCCGAGCAGGTCACCTACACCGGCACCCCGGGGATCGCGGGCCTGGAGTCCTTCGCCCCGGACCGGTGGGTGGCGGGGGTGAGCGGTGATCCGGTGATCCTCAGTCGGTTCTCCACCGAATCCGGTGACACCCAAGAGCACTGGCTCCTGCTGACGACCGCTTCCCCTGCCGCGGCAGCCGGCGTGGACCTGTCGCTCGGGCCATCCGTGACGGCGGTGGCCGAGTTCGATGCCGCTGTCGGGAGGCTGGCGGATCTTCCTGGAGTCGGGCGTCCCGGCCTCCACTGCAGCCTGGCCGCCGGTGCCGCGCGACTCTACCGCCTGCACGCCTGAACCGGTGCCGCGCCGCAGGGTGGACCGCACGCGCGGGCCCCCCTGCGACGCTTTCCGGGACCGTTGCGGGGCGGCGGCGGCACCTGGTTCCCCGGAGGTCTGGGCCCACATCGTCTGACCGGGGCTCCCGGCGCGGTCGTAGCGTGCCGCGCGGCGGCCGGGCATCTGGGCCATAGGGCAGTGGGGGGCAGCCCCAGCCACCGTGGGAATCCGCACCTGGCCGCCGGCGCGCGCGCCACCGACCGGAGCATGCGGTGACAGCCTCTTCCTGGGGCGTTTCTCAGCCCACGTCGGATCGCCCCGCTCCCTGCGCCCACCGCATCCGGCCCCAGTTGCTTGCGGCGGACTACCCGGTGAGGTCCGCGCTCGTAAAGAGCGACCGGAGCTCAAGCCGTTCCGCGGCCAACCGGGGACGTCCCCCGGGGTCGCGCTCGATGACGCACAGGACGCCGCAGATGTCGGCGCCAAGCCGCCGCAACTCCGCGGCACTCAGCGAGACCTGCCCCCCGGTGGTCACGACGTCCTCGACGACGCACACCCTGCGCCCCGCGACTGCCGCACCCTCCGCAAGCTTGCACGTTCCATACGTCTTGGCGCTCTTGCGGACGAAGGCGGCCGGCAGCCGTGTGGCAAACGCCAGCGCCGTAACCAGCGGGACACCCCCGAGTTCCAGACCGGCCAGCACCTCGGTGCCATCCGGCACGAGCGGCCTGAGGTGGCCGGCAATCTCCTCGAGAAGGGCCGGGTCCGCCTCAAAGAGATACTTGTCGAAGTACTCGTGCGCCATCGCTCCAGAGCGTAGCCGGAACTCCCCGGCCAGATGGGCGGTGGCGTAGATCTTACGGGCGAGCGTGGTCCGGTCCATCGGCGTATCTTCTCCCCCGACGCCGGCAAGCGCGGGCCGTGTCCGCGGCTCCGGCTCGTTTCAACCTGCTGGAGCGCGGATGTGGGTGCGTTGCACTGCGCGCCCCCTCCGACGACACATCCCGTCTCATCCAAGACGCCCGCATCCGTTCGCCGAGCGACGGCGCGTCCGGGTTACAGGACAAGACCGTATCCACCAGCTTCTACGCTCGCAGTCGCGGCCCCCCCCATTCCACATGGCCCATGCTCCCACGGCCAAAGTGAAGGGCCGCGCCATCTGGAGGAACCCCGGTCCCCAAACCGTAATCCCGTGTGCTGAGAGGACGCGGGCGACGCGTTGCGCGCCGTCACGTTCCACAAGGCCAGCGCGCCTGAAGGCGCTCCGCCCGCGCCCGCCCGAACCACGTTGCGTCTCCACGGACACCGATCGCCCCCAAATCCGCCGAGTCAACCACCCGCTGGCTCGGCGGTTCGGGTGGCGGGAGCCCCGCGGAGGCGCCCCCGGTCGTGGGCGGAGCGGCGCAGGTTCCATCTGGACACAGAGGGGTGACCAGGTTCGGATACCCTGCGGATTCAGGCATTAAAATATGGCAACCACCCGCATTATGAATGGACGACCAGCGTCCTCGCCCGGAAGCCTGAGTTTTTGGTCTGCCTTGGAAAGCCGGGCAGGATACTGACACACCACACAAAGCAGCGGAGGTTCACCGCCAAGCATTGGGCGCTTGAGTTCTTCTCGCTCCAGGAGTGGTTCACCATCAGCATCGACTTCCTGGAGGGACAAGTCCACCAGCACTACTGCAACATCGCCGAGCCGGCGAGACTCGCCGCCGCGACACTATCCTTCGTCGACCTCGACCTTGATCTGATTCGCCGGCCCGGAAAGGAATGGGAAGTGGTGGACGAAGATGAGCTTGAGGCCAACGCCCAACGCTTCGGCTACCCACTGGCGCTGGTGATCAGAGCCCGCGCTGAAGTGGAAGGACTGCGCGAGCGGATCCGCTCCGGCACCTTTCCGTTCGACGGCACGCTGCGACCCTATATGGAACGCGTTGCGGCACTCTCCCTGCGTCCGGTGTGACCCGCTTCTCCGGCCCTGAGCTTGCCCCCGGCTGGGACCAAGGGCTCCCGCCCCAATCCTCGAAGGGCTGCCCCCCCCGGTGGACTCACGCCCCGGAACTCAAGTACCGTATGTGCGCCGCATTCACAACGCAAGGGAGGGAGCGGCGCTTCCGCTGTCGCCTGAACTCGACAGTCCCCGCGCCACGTGATGGATGGACGGGCACCACCTCGCCGCCGGGGTCGTGGTCATCGTGGACGGATCCATCCTCCTGGTCCAGGAGGATGGCCAATGGCGCCTGCCCAAGGGCACACCGGAGGCCGGAGAAGCCCTGCGGGATACCGCCGTACGGGAGACTCTGGAGGAGACCGGCAGCACCGTCACCCTGGGCGACATCGCCTTTGTGACCGAATACCGCTCGCGTCGGTGGGGCCTCTACCTGCAGGTGTACTACGAAGCGACGATCGAGGCTCCGACGGAAGCCGGCCGGCCCGCGATCGATGCCGCCATTGGCGAGGTCCGCCTCGCGACCCCGGCGGAACTCGGGTCGTTCATCACAGTTCCGTCCCTGGATCGTGCCCCTGCGGCACTGGCTCGCGCACCACGCCACCCAGCACCACTTTTTCGATCTCGATGTCGAGAAACCATACGCATGAGCATCGCCCGCGACGCCATCCGCCACCGCAGGCCGCAAACCGGAGCAAGGAGGCGCCGCCCCCGGCGCGCCCCCACCCCGCTTGCACCCCCCGGCTTCGGAACCGATCGGCCCTCCGGTTGGGCCCCGGCCGCCGGGCCGAGTACGGACGGCCCGCCTAACCGCTTCCTCCCCCACCCTTCCCGTAGAGCCACTCCAGCAGGCGGGCTCCCACCTGTGGTTGCGCGACCCCGCATGTCGGGCAATAGGCGCCGCCCGACGGGACATTGAGCCAATAACCACTGACGATATGCCGGGTGGCCGCGACATCCGCCTCGAGTTCCGAGGCCGTCACGCGGTGTCCGGTCGGATTGGTGCTCAACCCGGCGAAGAGGACGACCCGCGGGTTGGCCCGCCGCACCTGGGCGGCGACCGCCGCGACGAACGACCGGTACCGCTGGACGTCCGCTTCGGCCCCCTGCGCCTGGATCTCGTAGATGTCCGCGAAGCGGCCGACCTTCCTGGCGATGCCCAAGCGCAGGAACGTGTCGTACACCGTCCCGGGGGCCGGTCGGGTGACCGACCAGACGAGGTCGGTCGCAGGGGTGGCGATCAGCTTCAACCCCTGCCGGTGCGCCATCGCCTCGGCGCGCCGGACGTACGGGGCGGGATCCGTCTGCTCCGCCTTCGGGGTGAAACTCCAGGACTCCTGATCGTAAACCACCGCGCTGAGCCGGTCCGCACCGGCCTGTCGGATGACGGTGGAGATACCAGCCAGGCTCGTGGCCGTACGTGCCCGGCGGACGTTCCAGGACCGGATGGCCCGCGGCGGGGAACCGATCAGCACGGTACGGCGGCTATCCAGCGCGGCGGTCACCGCGGACCGCGCGCCCGGCACCGCCAGCAGCCTCGGCACGGCGCCGGCCGCGATCATCCATTCGATGGGCTGACCGGACCGGCCTGAAGGCCGAGACGCCCCAACGGCCCCGCCCGCGGCCGGTCCACAGGCGGCCATGCGCAACGCCGCCGTCACCACGAGCCCGACCACGGCGAATCGGCGCCAGAGAGGAGACCCCGTCGGCGTCTCTTCGACGGCCATCACGGCACGGCTCGACCTCCCTGATCCACGCCCGGCTCTCCGCGGCAGCGGACATTCACGCAGGCGGGGCCTAACCCGGTCCATTTCACGCCGTTGGCGCCCGAACCCGCCGGCACCGGGTTTTCCCCTTACCCAAGGGCCCACCTGCCCACGCAGGGACGCTTGTACTGGCAGTCATGACCCCACGGCTAGAGCCGGGGGCTTGCCAATCACCCCGCTTGCGCGGGCGTGGCGTGCGGACGCATGACGGCGCCCCGGCGACCGATGTTGATCGCCGCGATGTGGTCTGCTGGCCCAC
>JAJZXK010000181.1 GCA_021806565.1 Bacillota bacterium
TCCCCGGAGCCGCGGTAAATCTGCCACACCTGCTCCTCGCCGTCCTCGGATGGACGCCGCACACGCCAGCGGCCACCGATGCCCTCAACGATGGACGACGGGATGAAACCATCCGTCAGGTTGCGGTTGCAGTAGGCAAGACCGGCCGCCCACACGCCCCAGCCGAGCGGGCCAACCTGCGCCAGCTTGGGGTGCTCGTCGAAATGGTCGTCGATCTTGACCCAGGCCACCCGCTATCGCCCCCGTGCGCTTGTCTCGCAGATCCACAGCCGCAACGCGCGCATGCCGCATCCCCACGCCGGCAACCCGCGGGCACGCCGGGACGCGCACCACTGCAGGAAGGTCGGCATGGCTTGCTGTGTCGAACCCCCGCCCGCGTTTGCCACGAAAAAACCCTCCCGGCCAGGTAGGCGGAGGGCGGCACGATGGGGTACCATCATGCACGCACATTCCAGCCTTACTCTGGATGTGCAGGGCCTCGGGGTGCTGACTACACCCTGGGGCCCCTCGTATTTCGGTTGGCCCCCAGTGTACGCCTCAATTGCCCGCAGGGCAACGGCGCGACCGGGTTCCACTGCGGTTCCAAGCGTGATCTCCACCGGCCGCGCCTCCCCTCCACGACCCATCAAAAGGGGACGTCGTCCTCATCGTCCGGAACGCCCCCGCCTGGGTCGCCGCGGCCTCCCTGCGCCTCGCCATCCGCCTTGCTGCCCAGGAAGTCCACACGGGCCGCCACGACCTCCACGACCTTGCGCCGCTGGCCATCCTGCGTCTCATAGCTGCGAGTCTGCAGCCGGCCGCTGATCGCCACCTGGCGGCCCTTGTCCAGGTGCTGGCCGCACGTCTCGGCGAGCTTCTGCCACGCAACGATGTCGAACCAGTCCGGCTCCTTGCCCTGGCCGTTATCCACGGCGATGCTGAAGCTGCAGACGGGCGTTCCCTGGCCCGTGTAGCGCAACTCCGGCTTGCGACCCAGCCGTCCGACCAACGCCACCTGATTCACGCGCTCTGCACCTCCTCTTTGGCCTCCTGCTCCATCTCAAGGGCTGACAGCTTGCTCAGGGCTTCCTCTAGCGCGGCGCGGTCGTCGCCAAGGGTCTTCAGCCGCGCATCCAGGCCGCGCGTCTTATGCAGGCGTTCGGCGACATGGCGGATCTCGCACCTCAGGTCCTCGCAGTCCGCATCCGTTGTGGGGTCTTGGTCCTTGCGCTCCTCCGGAGCGGCATCCGCCACGGCGGGCGCCCCATCCCCAAGCCACGCCTTGATGGCGTCGGCCAACTCGCGCCCGGGCCGGTGGAACACCTTGTCCGTCAGCGCGGAGCACCGCGTCTTGCTGATGACGGCGTCATGGTTCAGGTCCATGTCCAGGACGATGTCGAACTCATACTCGGCGCCGTCCCGGGTGATGGGCGCCATGCCAACCTTCTTGACTTCCTTGCGGCCGTTGCTCTCGGTCTGGACGTAGTCCATCTTCGAGCGGTAGGTGACGATCAGGTGCAACTTTGACTGGTGCATGGCCTCGATGAACTGGTTGTGCAGGGGCGTGACCTCGCCCCAGGCGACGTAACTGTTCCCCTTCATGCGCTTGGCCGCGGCGTCGACCAACTCCAGGCAGCCGCCCGTCCCCGACCACTCGTGCGAGCCGGAGTCCACTACCAGGCAGTCATACCCGGCCGACTCCGCCGCGTGGATCGCCTCGATGTATGACCGCGGGTGGAAGTCGGAAAGCTCAAGGACATCGAACTCGAACGGCTCGCCGGCGTACTTGCTCGCCGACCCGTGCTCGGTGTCCACCACAGCGACCCGGTTGCCGATGGCCGTAGCCAGCGCCAGGGCGGTGTAGGTCTTGCCGGCGCCAGACGGACCGGCGATGGCCACCCGGGCCTTTGCCTGCTGCTTGGTGGCCTTCTTGAACTGCATGGCCCCGTTAGGCATCCAAATCCACCTCCACCGTGTACTTGCTTGCCCGATTGACAATCTGGACGGTCGGCAATACCTCGCCCGTCTCGGGCAGGATCGCCCCTCCGGCCGGCGTCGGGTGCGCCGCCTTCTTCATGTCGGCCCACTTCAACCGCGGGCGGTGCTCCACGAACTGCGGCGCCGACTCCAGGGCCCACCCCAACAGGGCGTCCTCGTCGCGCAGCCACTCGGGCTGCTGCGCCCGCACCCTGCAGGTCACGCCGTAGGGCAACTGCAGGGTCTTGGCCTTCGGGTCGCCCTCCAGGGTCCACGCGTGATGCGCCTCCAAGATCAGGTCGCAGCGCGTGGCCTCCTTGTCGATGCGGGAGAATTGCTGCTCCCGCCAGTAGACCAGCCGCTCCATCTCGGCGTTGAACTGCGCCTGCACCCGGGCCCGCCGCTCGGCCAGCGTCCGCCGCCGCCGCGCGATGCGGGGAACGATGGGCATAACCTGGGCCGCTGGCGGGGGAGACACCGTCTCCGCCGCGTTGTCGATGTCCAGGAACGCCTCCACCTCGGGCGGAAGCTCGTCCGGGATCTCGATAGCCGGTATCTCCTGCTCGGGAACCGCCACCGTCTCCGCCCCCCCTCACTCCCCGTCCAGAAACCGCCGCGCGGACTCGCGGGCCAGTCGGCGCTGCGTCACGTCAAAGCCCACCAACAGCGGCGGTCGCATCGTCGTCCCCAGCGAATCCGCCTGCCGGCCGATCTGCTGGCCCACGGTCCCCAGTTTCAGGCCCAGCGCCACCCGCACGATCTCGTCGCTATCCAGCACGGCCCAGCGGGCGTTGTCGTCCAGGGCGAGGTATTCGGCCTCCTCGATCCCCGCCAGGCGGAGGACATCCGCCAGGGACGCATGCACCTCCACCGTGGCGCGGAAGCCGACCATGTGGTCCATGAGGAGAGGCATCAGGACTCACGCTCCCGCACGCGGTAGTGGACCAGAATCGTCCACGCGCCGACCTCCATTGGCGGGTATACCTCGGCGTCGTCTGGCAGGCCGGCCAGCCACTCCGGGTACAGGGCGCCATCCATGAGCACCGCCTGCAGCCGCCACCTCCCGCACAACTCAGGAACCGACGAATGCCGCTCCTCCACCACCGGGCCCAACGTCTGCGCCAATTGCCTCGCGCCCCTTTCTGCGATACGCTGGCGCCGTAGCGCCCCTCTCGGCCCGCCCTACCCGGCGGGCCTTTTCCGTCTCATCCCTCGGCGATGGCGCCTCCCCGCGCCCGGCCAGCAAGATCCCGCGTTACCCGACGCAGCTCGCGGACGTTCGTGCGCACGCTCTGGCCGTCCGGGGTGCTCAACTCGACAGCCGTGTCACCCGGAAGGCGCCCGTTGGTGTCCTCGTCCTCAGACACGTCGAACATGGACAACTCGCGGGCCCGGATTGCCTCGGCCGCCATCTCCAGGTCGGGCCGCCACAGGCCATGGCGCTCAATCACGGACGCGAACTCCTCAACGTCGTGCGAGACACTGCGCAGCATCGGCCGGCCCGTCTGCGGGTTGTGGATGATGTCGCCCGCGCCAGTCGTGTTGACTTCCAGGTGCGTCAACTCGTGGTCCACGAGGGCCACCCGCTGGCTCTCCCGCAGTGCCTCCCACGCCTCGCCGTTGATCTGGACGATGGCGTCCACGTCCGACGCGACGTGCTGCGTGGCCCCCGACAGGAGGGTCGTGGCCGACCAGCACTCCTTGCCCCCCTTGCGCCACTCGCCGAAGCGCAGCAGGTAGCGGATCTTGCAGTCGCGCAGGCGGCTGTGGAAGTCGCGGATCAGGGATGTGCCGATGCGCTCAACCTCGGGTGCCTCGCGGTACTCAGTGGCCATGAACGCGCTCTCCCTTCGGGTTCGGTTTGGCCCGGGGCCATTTTGCTGCCCGCTACTGATCCGCGATGTCCCGCGCCGCCAGCACCAGCGCCGCTGTCGCAAGCGCGCCGTAGACCACCGCCAGGAGGCCCAACTGCCCGTCGGTCTGGCCGCCCACGAACCGCCGCACGCCGGAACCGATCCGCCGCAGGATGCTCACCGTCCGTCACCTCCCCTCACTGGGCTCATGGCCGCCTCCAGCGCCCCAACCCGCGCCTCCAGGTCCGCCAGCCTGTCCCGGTCCGGTCGTCGCGGGAAGCACGACTCCAGCCCGCACGCCCGGTAGTGGCACCGCTCGATGCCGGCCTGTCCGCAGTCGGCCAGTGGATACTGGCACCGGGCCATCGCCGCCGCCCACCGCTGCGCGTCGTCGGAGTGCAGCCAGGACTCACGCGGGGTGCTCACGGGGCCACCAACTCGAAGAACGACATCTGGCGCGCCCGCGGGTGCTCGTCCGGTCCTGGACGCCGCGCGGGTCGTTCGTCGGCCTCCACGATGGGCACGGCCGCCGGACGCCAGGGCAGATCGTCCTCCGCCCGCTCCCAGCACAGGCGCTCGGCGCGCTCTGCGATGCGCGCATCCCGGAAGTCCGCCCACTGCCGGGTGCCGACCGGCTGCACGAGGCTCCGGATGTACTCGTTGGGCCCGTCATCCGGGAGCGCCGCCAGGATTGCTGACCGCTTGGTCCACCCCAGACCGGACCGCATCCCCTCGGCCACCGCCAACGCCGCGTGCTCCTCGCCGTCCAGGGGGAGGGCCTCCTGTGCACCACAGCAGGAGCAGGCGGCCGCCGCCGCCCACGCGCGCTCAAGCGCCAAAGGCGCCCGCCACGCGGCGTACGACTGCCAGTGGCAGCAGAAAGACCAGATGAAGGAGCCGTCGCGCCACAGGCCTGGGTATGCGGCTATCCGGAGCGGTGCGCCCGCCACCCGGTTGCCGTGTTCGTCTGCGCGCTTCCAGGAGCAGAAGTGCACGCAGGGATGCGTGTCGGTCTGGCCAAGCGGATGAGGCCATACCGCGTACCACGTGTGCTCGTCGGCCCCAGACGGCGCAAGCCGGCGCGCGTCCCGCCACCACACCGCGTCCCAGCAGGGGTGCACCGCGGACAGGTCGGCCATCATGCCGCGGACGGTCGGCTCGTGCCACAACTTCCAGTCGGGCACGGACCCGGGAACGTAGGGGCTCGCCCAGGATGGGTCGGCGGCATTGGGTGCCAGGGGATACGCTTGCGCCGTCTTCACCGCCCGTCACCCCCTTCCAGGGCCGCGGTGCCGGCCGGGGTGCGGCGCCACAGCGACGTGTTGGCCCCCACGATCCCCGTCACGAGCCCCTTGGCTCGCAGGGCCCTCAGCACCGAAGACGGCGCTCGCGGAAGACCAAGGACGTCTCGGATGTCCCCGGCAGTCCATTCCGCGTCGCACGGCACGGCGGAAAGCACCGCCCGCTGAAATGGCGTCAAAAACCCGCTGATCTCGCTTGCTCCAAGCCGAGTGATCCTCAGCAAGAGCGGGTTCTCGCTGCCGCCGCGGTACTCGACCATCCCGCCGACCGCCATGTCCAGCAGTGGGCGAAGCCTGAATCCCTGCATGTACGCAGTGTCGTGCCACTCCCCATCCTTCAGCCCCAAGAGAAGCGCACGTTCCCCCTCGTTGAGCTTCATGACGCATCGCCACTCGCGAGGGCGGCAGTCCCGGCCGGCGTCCTGCGCCACACCGTCACGACCAGGCGCACCTCGTAGGTGGCCAACCCGTGCTGCGCCAGGACCCCCAGCGTCCGCGTCGGCGCGGGCGGCACGTGGACCTCCAGGCGGATGCCGTCCACCAGATGCGCCTCCAGGGCGCGGCGCGTGTTCTGAGCCATGTACAGCGCCACGTCGCGCCCCGTGCGCCACTCTGTTGGGGAAAGGCCCCCCAGCACCCGCCGCTGCGCATCGCTGAGCTTCACGGCCGCCCCGCCTCCCTAGCGGGCACCGCCGACCCCAGCGTGGCCGCATCC
>JAJZXK010000047.1 GCA_021806565.1 Bacillota bacterium
ACGACCTTGCAAGTACCCGGAGCAAGCGAACGAATCGGCTTATTCCCATGCCTACAGGCAGGGGCGTGCGCCGCGCCTCTTTGGTCACCCCCGCTCGGCCGCCCGCGGGGGGGGCGAGCCACCCTTGCGCGGCCGGCGCAGGAGCGGCCCGGGCCGCAGCGCCAGGCGCCCCACGCCCGGGCCGGACACCGGCTGCGATGCCGCAACCACTTCCTGCGACGGGGGCTTTTGCCCTGGCCCGCCGGCGTCCGGATAGACGATGCGGGCGTGGTAGGCGCCGACCAAAATGGCGCGAAAGGTGGAACGGATCGTCTCCATGTCCTTCAGAGTGAGGGGGACCTGCTCCAGTTGCCCCTCCTGCAGCCGCTCGTCCAGCAACCGCCGGATCGTGTCCTCGATCGCGTCACTGTTCGGATGCGCCAGGGCGCGCACCGCCGCCTCGACGCCGTCGGCCAGCATCACCACGGCCGTCTCCCGCGTGTCCGGCAGCGGTCCGTCGTAGCGGAAATCCTCCTCGCGCACCGCGATGGCCTCCGCGCCCGCCTGCTCGGCGGCGCGCTGCGCCTGGTGGTAGAAGTAGCGCACCAGCGTCGTCCCGTGGTGGGAGCGGATGAACGCGACGATCTCCCGCGGCAGGCGGGCCTGGCGCGCCATCTCGACGCCGTCGCGGGTGTGGCTGACGATCACCAGCGCCGACATCTGCGGTGTCAGCTTGTCGTGCGGATTTTGGCCGCCCATCTGGTTTTCGACGAAGAAGGCCGGCCGCTTCATCTTGCCGATGTCGTGGTAGTAGGCCCCGACCCGGGCCAACAGGGCGTCGCCGCCGATCGCCTGGCAGGCCGCCTCGCTGAGGTTTGCCACCATCAGGCTGTGGTGGTAGGTCCCGGGGGCCTCCACCATCAGACGCCGCAGCAACGGTTGGCCGGGGTTGGCCAACTCCAGCAATTTGAAGGGCGTCAGCACCCCGAGCGCCTCCGCGTAGGGCAGCGTACCGATGGCCAACACGCCCGACAGCAGGCCGGTGAAGCCGGCGGCGACCATGTCCCACGGCAGCGGCGTCGAACCGCCGCCGAACAGACCGGACCCGTTGACGCCGCCGCCCAGGAGCAGACCACTAAGCACGCCGGCCGAGACGACCCCGACCCATGCCGCATGCAGACCGCCGCGCAGCAGATCCGCGCGCGCCGCCACCCGCCGCACCGCGAAGGCGGCCGTCCAGGAGGCGGCCGCGGCGCATGCGCCCACCGCGAGGTTGTGGTCCAGCAGCCCCGCCACCACGCCCCCCAGCCCGCCGACGAACACGCCGACGGCCGGTCCGAAGGCGACGGCGGCCAGCATCGCCGCCCACGGCACGGGTGCCAGAAAGGCCGACAGCTGCGCCCCGAGCCGCACGGCGCCGAGCGCGGCTAGGAGCACCGATCCGAACAGCACCAGTTCCATCTCGTGGGCGAGCGTCTGTGGCCGGAACTGGGCCAAAAAGGCCCAGGACAGCCCGGAAAACAGCATCGCCAGCAACAACGAGCCAGCCAGCAGGCCGAGCGTGCCGCCCGGGTGCAGCAACCCGGCATCCCGCAACACCGAGATCTCGTCTTTGCTGACCCGGTCGCCGGCCCGCACGATCACCTGGCCGCGCCCGATGACCACCGGGGTAACCTTGGCGGCGGCGGCCGCCCGCGCGGCCGCGGTGGCGCTGGCATCCGGAAAGCGGTTGGCCACCAGGGACTGGGTGGCCAGGGCGGCGAGCACGCGGTTGACCGGGCCCGGCGCCGACTGCGAGAGTACGTCGTTTTGCAGTTGGGCGCGGTCCGCCGCCCGCTGGCTGGCACGCACCCCAGCCTGCAGCAACTGCGCCAGCCGGGAGCGCGCCTCGGCGCTGGCCGCGCCGAGCGTCGTGCCAGGGGCCTGCAGCACGGCGGTGTAGTCCGCACCCGAGACCGGCAGGTGCAGCCGGCGACGCAGACTGGCCACCGCCGCCAACTGCGTCGCCTTGCCGGACGAAGCGGCCGCCGCCGTGGAACCGCTGGCGGCGGAGGAGGACTTGGACGGGGCGGTGGCGGCCGGGCGCGCGGGGGTCGCCGCCAGCGAGGTCCGCGCCGACTCGATGGTGCGGATGCCGCTATCGTACGCCGACAGCGCATCCTGCGTCACGGCCGTATCGGTGCGGTACACCGTGGCCACCTTGTCGGCGGCCGCCTGGCGCAGACCCTGCGTCGTCGGCCGGTCGACCATGTCCCGCGGTGCCTTGATGGTGAACCGCGCCACCTGGCCGGCGCGCAGGTTCACCTCCTGAGACAGGCCCACCGAAGCGAACAGAAGTCCGCCCACGATGACAAAGACTGCCACCCACAGCGGCCTGCGCACCGCCGGGTCGCGGAGCGTCGCGGCGAGCCCGCGCAACGCGCCAAAGCGACGCCGGCCGTCCGCTGCCACAGCGGCCCCCCCCCCTTCACCTCGGACGGGAGGTCAGCCCGCACCGCTGGGCAGGCCGGCCCGCGCGACGGCGTGCTGTTCGTACGCCCGGATGATGGACTGCACCAGGGGATGACGCACGACGTCGGACTCATCGAGGTGCACAAACGATATCCCGGAGACCGCGTCCAGGACCTGGCGCGCCTCCACCAGTCCAGAGGAGCGCTCGGCGGGCAGGTCCACCTGCGTGATGTCCCCGGTCACGACGGCCCGGCTGCCGAAGCCCAATCGGGTCAAGAACATCTTCATCTGCTCGCCCGTGGTGTTCTGGGCTTCGTCCAGGATGACGAAGGCATCGTCCAGGGTGCGGCCGCGCATGTAGGCCAGGGGCGCGACCTCGATGGCGCCGCGCTGCATATGGCGCTCATAGGCCTCGACGCCCATGATGTCATACAGCGCGTCATACAGCGGCCGCAGGTAGGGATCCACCTTCTCCTGCAGGTCGCCGGGCAGAAAACCGAGCTTCTCGCCGGCCTCGACGGCCGGCCGGGTCAGCACGATGCGGCTGATCTCCCGATTCTTGAAGGCGGTAATGGCGAAGGCCATCGCCAGGTACGTCTTGCCGGTCCCCGCCGGACCGATGCAGAAAGTGAGCGCATGGGCGCGCATCGCCTCCACGTAGTGCTGCTGGCCCAGGGTCTTGGGCCGGATCGCCTTGCCGCGCACCGTGGTGCAGACGGCGTCCTGCCACAGCGACTCCAGCCGGTCGGCCTGGCCGCGGCGCACGACGTCCACCGCGTACTGCACATCGCGCAACTGCAGTTCGCGCCCCGCCTCCGTCAGCCGCAGCAAGCGTTCCAACAGGCCCTGCGCCTGCGCCGCGCCGTCGCCGCTGATGACCACCTCGTTGCCACGGGCCAGAATGCGCACTCCGAGCCCGGCCTCGACCGCACGCAGGTGCTCTTCGTGTCTCCCATACAACTGCGCGGCGCGCTGGTTGTCCGGGACGGAAAAATGCAGCGGTTCCGGCTCTGCCAGCGACGACCCCTCCCCCACGCGCCGCCTGCCGCGGGACTGCCCGCGCCTGCGGCGCCGCGTCACCGTCCGGTCGCACCCGCAGTGCCAGCGGCCCGCGCCGCCGGCTCGGCGGGAAACGGACGGAACACTCCAATATTGTCTTCGCTTTCGACGAGTAATTCAACGCCCACCCGATCACCCGGCAGGGGAAAGACGCTGCGGCGCTCCGCGATTACCCGCGCCCCACGGGGCAGGTGCGGCAAGAGATAGGCGCGCGCCGAGGCGGTGGCGAGTTCGCCGGCGGCCGCGACCGACAGGCGGCGCAGCACATGCGCCACCCCCAGGTAGCGCTGCGTAACCAGTTGGACCGGCAGGGTGAAGCCGCGCCAGGTGGGAGGACCCTGCACCCGCCGCTCCAACCGATAGCTGCGTAGCGGCAAGCGCCCGAAGCCCGACAGCGGCAGCGGGTGGCCGGCGATCACCAGCGCGCGCCGTACAAAGGTGCGGCCGTCCGGCAGGGCGAGGCTAATCGTGCGGGACGCCTCGGCGTACGCCCCGAACCAGGCGCGCGCGATTACCGTACCGGCCGCGTGCACCGGTGTCGGCACGGCCCCGCCGCCGGTGCGCGACGGGGCCATCGGCACGATGCCCTGGATCAGGATCTGGCCCGCCTGGACCCGGTCCCCGGCCCGCACCATGGCTTGTCCCGTCTGCACCTGGATGTCGCTGACCACCCCGGCGTGCGCGGCGACGATGTCCCCGGCCTGGGCGACCCTTTGGTCGGACGGGGCAGGCTGCAGGCGCTCCATAACCTGGACCGTGACCAGCGTACCCTGCAGCCGCACGGCCGCCCAGGCCAGGTCGGGCACCATGATGGGCAGTCGCCGCGCCACCTCCTGCGGATGGATGCTTGCCCGCCAGATTCCAGGGCGCACCCCGAGCCGCGCCGCCGCGTACCGGACCTCGGCGGCGGAAACGCGCTCGGCGCCCTGGATCCGCACAAACCACACGCACCCGGAAAGCACATAGAGCAAACCGGCCCCGATGAGCAGACCCAGCACCAGCACCGGCCTGCGCCGCAGCCCGCCCACGAGGAATGGCAGGCCCACCCGCCGCGCGATGTGCAGGCGGGCGCCACCGTCGCGCGCGGCCGGGCGCACGCGGCGGAAGTCCGCAAGGCGCACGCACAACTGCACCCGCCCAGCCGCCACCCTGCCGCCGTGCAGCGGCACGTGGTCGGCGAGCAGGCGGTCGAAGAGGGCGGCGGGGCGCGCGGCCCGTCCCTCCAGACGCAGATGGCCGGTCCACCACCAGGAAAGCCCTTCCCTGAACACCCTACACCTCCCCCTGTCCGGGTGGCGGATCCGCCGCAAAGCTGATCCCGGTGATGCGGCCGCGGACCACGATCTCCCCTTCGCGCACCGCCGCAAGGCCGAGGTCACCCCCCTCCACGACGATGCGGCCGCCGCCGGCCCCGATCACCAGTCGGTTCGGCTCGAAGACGAGCAGGCCGTGGTGGTTTTCCACCACCAGTTGAAACGAGCCGATGAGTGTCAAGCGCGGCACGTCGAATACCAGGTCGGCCGGCACGTCCAGCGTATCGGCCATGGCAAAGCGCAGGCGCCGGCCCAGATCCGTCCGGCCGGGGCGGAGGTCTCCCGGGGCCGCCGTCGGTCGCCCGGGCGGGTGCGGCACGAAGGTCGGCCCCCCTCCACCCCAGTGCTATGAACACCGCCGAGGCCGTAGACACCGGGACGCCGGGCGCCGCGCCGCAGCGGGAATGGCCGGCGACCCGACTGCGCACGCTGTGAAGCGGTCGCCGACGATGCGGCGCTCGGAAGGGGCGGGTCCACGGTGGCGGGTGTGGTCAACGTGATCGAGTTGGTGGCGGACGCCGAAAGCGGCTGGGTCGAAGCGGTGCAGAACGCCGTGCGGGAGGCCAACCGGACGGTGCGCCACATCACGGGGGTCGAGGTCACGAACCTGACGGCCATGGTCGAAGACGGACGCATCAAGAGCTACCGCGCCAACGTCCACCTGGCGTTCGCGGTGGAACCGCGCCGGGACGAAGGGCCGCGGGATCCGGACAGCGGCCTGTAGCTAGCCGCCGGAAAGCAGTCGCCGCACCAGCGCGGACACCGCCGCCCCGTCGGCACGTCCGCGCACGCGCGGCAGCACCACCGCCATCACCCGGCCGAGGTCGGCCGGTCCGCTGGCGCCGGACTCGGCGACGGCGGCGCGGACCGCGGCTTCGAGCGCCTCGGGTGGCAGGGGCTCGGGCAGATAGCCGGCCAGAACCGCCAACTCCTCGTGCAACTGGCGCTCCGCCTCCGGCCGGTCGCGGCCCCGGATCCCCTCCAGGGCGTCCTGCCGCTGCCGCGCTTCGCGCTGCAGGATCGCCAGCACGCCCGCGTCGTCCAGCGCGGCGCCGCCCTGCGCGATCTCGGCGTTGCGCACCGCCGCCAGGGCCAGGCGCAGCACCGACAGGCGCAGCCGCCCGTCCTCGCGCTGGCGCATCGCTTCGATCATGTCCGCCCGCAGCCGCTGCGCCAGAGTCATGGCGCACCCCTCTTCCGTCCCGCTCATCCGGGTGGCCAGGCCATCGGCCGCCCGCCCAGCAGGTGCAGGTGGAGGTGGTCGACGGTCTGGCCGCCCGCGGGCCCGGTGTTGACCACCACCCGATAGCCGTCACCCAGTTCGAGTTCGCGCGCCAAGTCGCGGCACACCGCCAGCAACCGGCCGAGTGCCGGCGTCTCCTGCGGAGGCACCGCGTCCAGGCTCGTCCAATGCGCCCGCGGCAGCACCAGCACGTGGGTCGGTGCCTGCGGGTGGAGGTCCGCGATGGCGACCAGATCCGGCTCGTCTCGCAGCAAACGCGCCGGCAGGTCCCCCGCCGCGATGCGGCAGAAGATGCATTCGGACACCGCGCGCCCCCCTTTCCGGCTAGGAGTCCGCACCATGGCGCTCCAGCGCCAGCTCGATCAGGCGCGTGATCAGCGACCGATAGTCCAGACCGCTGTGCTCCCAGAGCAGCGGATACATGCTCGTCGAGGTGAACCCCGGAATGGTGTTGACCTCGTTGAGCAGGACCCGGTCGGTGGACCGCTCCACAAAGAAGTCTACCCGGGCCAGGCCAGCACAGTCCAGGAGCGCGAAGGCGCGCAGGGCCAGGTTCCGCACGGACTCCGCCACAGCGGGCGACAGTTCGGCCGGCACCACCAGTTGCGCCCCGCCCGGCTGATACTTCAGTTCGTAGTCGTAAAACGCCCGCTGCGGCAGCACCTCGCCCGGTACGGACACCACGGGCGACTCGTTGCCCAGCACGGCGCACTCGATCTCGCGCTTGTCTTCCACCGACGCCTCGCAGACGACGCGCCGCCCATACCCCGCCGCCGCGTCCAGGGCCGCTTCCAGTTCGGCCCGGTCGGTGGCGCGGCCGATGCCGACGCTGCTGCCCAGATGCGCCGGCTTGACGTAGCAGGGCAACCCGACGGCCGCCAGTACCGCGTCGAGGGTCCCCTGCCGATCGGCCCGCCAGTCGCGCCTCTGGACCGCCGCATAGCGCACGGTCGGCAACCCGTGGCGGGTGAGGAGGTCTTTCTGCACGATCTTATCCATTCCGAGGGCCGAGCCCAGCACTCCGCTGCCGACGTAGGGTAGGCCGCACAGCTCCAGGAGGCCCTGCAGCGTGCCGTCCTCGCCGTTCGGGCCGTGCACGAGCGGAAAGACCACGTCCAGGTCGAAACTGCGGTCGAGACCGAGTCCCGGCGTCTGACCGGTCAGCGCGGAGTCGCGCGGCGCGGCCAGGGCGGCCGCGCCCCCCACCGCCGGCCCGATGCGGCCCGCGGAGCCGTCCGCCGCGGGGCCGGCGCGCAGGAGTCCGGCCAGGTCGGGGACCCGGTGCCAGCCACCCTCCCGGTCGATCAACAGGCCGACCGGCTCGAAACGTTGGTCATCCAGGGCGGCGACGACCGAACGCGCCGACATCCACGAAACCGCATGCTCGTCGGACCGTCCCCCGAACACGATAGCGACCCTGATGCGCGGCGTAGTCACCCTCCCCCTCCCGTGACCCGGACCCCGCCATGCTATGCGGGCGCACCCTCCAGGCCTCCCAGAGCCGCCGTCACCAGCACCAGCGCCGCCAGCGCCGCGGTCTCGACGCGCAGCACCCTCGGTCCCAGACCGATCGGCAGCGCGCCCGCGGCCAGCGCCGCCGCGCGCTCCCGTCCGCTGAAGCCACCCTCCGGCCCGACCAGCAACAACAACCGCGATGCCGGCAGGATCGAGCGGGCGGCCTCGGACGGCGCTGCCGCCGCGCCGGCGGTGTCGGCCAGCAGGCAGGGCCCGGCGAAGCCGTCCAGGACCTCGTCGAGCGACCGAGCGGCCGCGACGAGCGGTACCTGGGCGCGGCCGCACTGCTCCGCGGCCGCCCGCGCCAGCCGGGTCCAACGCGAAAGGCGCGCCTCCGGTGCGCCGCCGCCCGGTGAGGACCGCTCG
This sequence comes from Bacillota bacterium, assembly GCA_021806565.1. Classification (GTDB taxonomy): domain Bacteria; phylum Bacillota; class Sulfobacillia; order RBS10-35; family JAJYVN01; genus JAJZXK01. The sequence continues at coordinate 7,927 of JAJZXK010000047.1, forward strand.
GCCAACAGGGGCTGCAGGCTTTCGACCCCGAGCTCGACCGCCTTTTCCACCAACCAATCCATGCGCCCGCCCCGCGGCACGGCCACCGCCAGGGTGACCGCCACCGCTGCGGGCGGCGACGGCGCCAGTTCCCCACACACCTGGGCGCTGCATCCGTCCCGGTCTGCCGCTCCCAACTCTAGCTCCCACACCTGGCCGCCGGGATCGACGCCGACGACGCGCGCCCCGGGACGCAGGCGCAGCACCGTGGTGAGGTGGTGGGTGGCCGCCGGATCCAGCCGCACCGCGCCGTCGGGGCCCGGCCTCCGGGCGAGGACGACCCGGGGTCGCCTCATCCCCTGGACACCCACAGTGCGAGCCAGTCCTCCAACCGCGACTCCTGCAGCACCCGCCAGCCGCCCGCGGCCAGCGCCGCCTCCAGGTCCGCCGCCCCTGGGCCGATGATGCCGGAAAGCACCGCCCTGGCCCCGGGCGCCAGCGCCTGGGCGAGGTCGGGCAGGATGCCGACCAGCAGATCGGCGGTGAGGTTGGCCACGGCGAGGTCCACCCGCGGCAGGCTGTCCCGCAGCCGGTCGCGCAACTCCGCGTAGTGGACGTGGACACGGTCGGAGACCTTGTTCACCTGGGCGTTCTGGCGCGCCACGCGTACCGCCAGCGGGTCGATGTCCAGCGCGGTGACCTCGCCCGCACCGAGCAGGGCGGCGGCGATCGCCAGGATACCGGAACCGGTGCCGACGTCCAAAACGTGCGCCGGTCCGGCCACCAGTTCCTCCAGAGCCCGCAGGCAGAGGACGGTCGAGGCATGGGTCCCGGTTCCGAAGGCCATGCCGGGATCCAGGCGGACGACCACCTCGTCCGCCTGGGCGGCGCGCGGCTCCCAGGTCGGCGCCACAACCAGCCGGCGCCCGACGCGCACCGCATGGAAGTGGTCGCGCCAGGCGTTGGCCCAGTCCTCCTCCTGGACGAAGCGCTCCTGCTGTCGCCACTCGCTCATCCCCGGGAAGAAGGCCACCAGGTCCGTCAACGACCTTCGCAGCGCCAGCAAGCGCGTGGCCAGATGCTCGTCGCGCGGCAGGTAGGCGCGCAACTCGGCCCGCGCGTCGTCGTCGATGATGACCCCGCCGGTACCCGAATCGTGGAGGAGGTGCGTCACCGCCTCCAGGGCGTCGGGCGGGACGACCAGCGCGATCTCGCAGTATTGCGTCCCGCTGTCCACCGCGCGCCTCCTCCGGTGCATCGCCTTCAGTGACCGAGCACCCGGCGGAACAGGTGGCGCTCGCCGCCGTCCACGCGCTCACCGCGCGCCGCCGCGTAGTGCCGCAAGGCCTCACGCTCCTGCGCCGACAGTTGGCGCGGCACCTCCAGGCGCACCACGACGCGGTGGTCGCCGCGCTGGTGGCCGCCCAAAACCACAATGCCCTTGCCGCGCAGGCGCAGCACATCCCCGGGCTGCGTCCCCTCCGGCACCCGCACACTCTGGGGCCCTTCGAGCGTCTCGACCTGGACCTCCGCGCCAAGGGCCGCCTGCGCCAGGCCGACGGTCACCTCGCTGATCACGTCCTGGCCGTCGCGCCGGAACTGCGGGTGCGGCGCCACGCCGATGTCCACATACAGATCGCCCGGCGGCCCGCCGCGCTCACCCGCCTCGCCCTCACCGACCAGACGCAGCCGGCGGCCGTCGTCGATCCCGGCGGGTATCTGCACCTGGATCGTGCGCCGACGCCGAACCCGGCCCTGCCCGCGGCAGTCCGCACAGGGGTGGTCCACCACCGATCCCGTGCCGCCGCATTGGTTACAGGACTGCTCCGTAACGAACTGCCCAAAGGGTGTGGGCCGGCCGACCCGCACACGGCCCGCGCCGCCGCAGGTGGCACAGGTGCGGCGCTTCGAATCCGCAGCCGCACCGCTGCCGCCGCAGGTCTCGCAGGCCTCGACGCGCGGCACCGTGATCTCGCGCGTGGCGCCGAAGGCCGCCTGCTCAAAGGTGATCTGCAGCGCCACCCGCAGGTCGTTGCCCCGGGCGGGTCCGCCGCGCCGCCGCGCCCGGCCGCCGAAGAACGCTTCCCCGAGCACGCTCTCGAAGAGGTCTTCGAAACCGAATCCGGCAAACCCGGCGCCGGGCCCACCGCCCCCGCTCTCGGCGGCCTCGAAGGCCGCCGCCCCCATCTGGTCGTAGCGGGTGCGCTTTTCAGGATCACTCAGTACAGAGTAGGCGAGGCCGATCTCCTTGAAGCGATCGGCCGCGCTGGGGTCCCCTGGATTGGCGTCAGGATGCCATTGACGCGCCAGCTTGCGGAAGGCCCGCTTGATCTCCGCATCATCGGCCGTGCGGCCCACGCCGAGGATCTCGTAGTAGTCTCGCGCCGCCATGGACGCCCTCCTCTATCCCGGATCCCGCGGGCCCCCGCCCGGGACCCGCGGGAGGGACGGCGGCCGCTGGTGCCCCCCCGCGGCCGCCCCGACTGGGAGCTAGGAGCCGCCCTTGACGTCATACTCCGCATCCACGACGCCCTCGCCGCCAGCGGCAGCACCCGGTTCGGACGCGGTATCGGGAGCCGGACCGCTTCCGGCTGCGGCCCCGTCGGCCCCCTTATACATCTCGGCGCCCACGTCCATGAGCGAACGCTGCAGGGCCTCGGTCTCGCGGCGGATGGCCGCGGTGTCCTCCCGGCCCATCGCCGCCTGCACCTGCTCGATCTGGGTGCGCACCGTGGCGGCCTTGGCGCCGTCCACCTTGTCGCCCAAGTCCTTGAGGGTCTTCTCCGCATTATACACCAGCTGATCGGCCGCATTGCGGGCCTCGATCAGCTCCTGGCGCTCGCGGTCGGCGGCGGCGTTGGCCTCCGCCTCGCCCACCATGCGCTGAATCTCGGCCTCGGACAGGCCGCCGTGGCCCTGGATCGTGATCTTCTGCGACTTGCCGGTCGCCTCGTCCTTGGCCGACACGTTCAGGATGCCGTTGACGTCGATGTCGAAGGTCACCTGGATCTTGGGCATGCCGCGCGGGGCGGGGGGGATGCCGTCCAGGATGAAGCGCCCGAGCGACTTGTTGTCTTTGGCCAGCGGGCGTTCGCCCTGCAGCGCGTGCACCTCGACCTGGTTTTGCCCGTCGGCGGCCGTGGAAAAGGTCTGCGAGCGCGAGGTCGGGATCGTGGTGTTGCGCTCGATGATCCGCGTGAACACCCCGCCGAGGGTCTCGATCCCGAGCGACAGCGGCGTCACGTCCAAAAGCAGGACGTCCTTGACCTCGCCACCCAGGACCCCGGCCTGGACGGCGGCGCCGAGCGCGACCACCTCGTCCGGGTTGATGCCCTTGAACGGCTCCTTACCGAACAACCGCTTGCACGCATCCTGGACGGCCGGGATGCGCGTGCTGCCGCCGACCAGCAGCACCTTGTCGATGCGGGCCGCGTCGATGCCGGCATCCTCCATCGCCTGGCGCGAGGGGCCCATCGTCGCGTCCACCAGGTCGGCGGTGAGTTCGTTGAACTTGGCGCGGGTCAGGGTCAGCTCCAGGTGCTTGGGACCGTTGGCATCCGCCGTGATGAACGGCAGGTTGATGTTGGTCTGCAGCACGCTGGACAGCTCGATCTTCGCCTTCTCGGCGGCTTCCTTCAGCCGCTGCAGGGCCATGCGGTCCTTGCGCAGGTCGATGCCCTGCTCGCGCCGGAAGGTCTCCGCCATGTGGTCGACGATCCGCTGGTCGAAATCGTCCCCACCCAGATGGTTGTTGCCGGAGGTCGCCTTCACTTCGAAAACGCCGTCGCTGAGTTCCAGCAGCGAGACGTCGAAGGTGCCTCCGCCCAAGTCGAAGACGAGGACCGTATGGTCGCCCGCCTTATCCACGCCGTAGGCCAGTGCGGAGGCCGTCGGTTCATTGATGATGCGCAGCACCTCGAGGCCGGCGATGCGCCCCGCGTCCTTGGTGGCCTGGCGTTGGGCGTCGTTGAAGTAGGCCGGGACGGTGATGACGGCTTGGCCCACGGTCTCACCGAGGTACGCCTCGGCGTCCGCCTTCAACTTGCCCAGGATCATGGCGGAGATCTCCTGGGGCGTGTAATCCTTCTTGTCGCGCCCCTGTACGCGCACCATGCCGTCCGAACCGGCCACCACCCGGTAGGGCACGCGGGCGGCCTCGGGGCCGACCTCATCAAAGCGCCGCCCCATGAAGCGCTTGATCGAAAAGATGGTGTTCTCCGGATTGGTGATCGCCTGCCGCTTGGCGACCTGCCCGACCAGGCGCTCGCCGTCCTTCGTGAAGCCGACGACGGAGGGCGTGAGGCGGCTGCCCTCGGCGTTGGCGACGACGACCGGCTCGCCACCTTCCATGACGGCCACCACCGAGTTGGTCGTTCCGAGGTCGATGCCGATGATCTTGCCCATCAGTGCTCCTCCTCCTGCCGCGCAACGCCGTCCGCGGCCTCTGCCCCGGCGGCCGCCGTCGCCACCTTCACCATGGCGGCGCGCAGCACCTGATCCCGCATGCGGTAACCCTTGCGATACTCCTCGGCCACCATGCCCTCGGCTACCCCGTCCGCCGGCCCGTGGGCCACCGCCTCGTGGCGGGTAGGATCGAACGGCTTGCCGACGCACTCATCGACGGTGACCCCCGCGCCCTGCAGAACCTCGTGCAGCTGGCGCAGGGTCAACTCCACCCCCTGGCGGACCCCCGGCCCGTCGGTGGTTGCGGTCAGGGCGCGCTCCAGATTATCGACCACGCCCAGCAACTGCACCACAAAGGCCGCGACCGCCGCCTCGCCCCACCGCGCCTGATCCTGCGCCACGCGCCGTCGGTAGTTGTCGAAGTCCGCCTTCAGGCGCAACAGACCCTGGCGGTATTCCTCCGTCCGATCCTCGACCGCGGCCTGGGGCGATTCGGCCGGCCCGCCCTCCGACTCCGCCTCGGGCGCATCCGCCACCGGCTCGCCACCCTCCGGCTGTCGCTCTTCGTCCGCCATCCGCTTCCCGGCCCCCCTTGACGGCGTACCGCCCACGGCGGCCACCCCTCATCGTTCCCCACGATCCCTGCGATCCGCCGACCGCTTCGGAGGCGCGTCAAGGCCCGGCCCTCCGCGCTCCGGGCCGGTGTCTTCGCCGAGGGCCTTCGTGACCGCCCCGGCGACCCCCTCCACCAAGCGCATCACGCGCGTGTAGTCCATCCGGCGCGGCCCCAGCACGCCGATCCTCCCCATCACTCCGCCCGGTGCGGCATATACCGCCGTAACCAGGCTGCAGTCGGCCATCTCCTCCAGCGGGATCTCCCTCCCGATCGCCACCTCCAGGCCGTTCAGCCTCGGCAGGGGCAACCCGAGCATCTCGCCGAGCAGGCGGTCCCGTTCCAAGGCCTGCAGCACACGCTGGGCACTGGCCACCTCACGGAACTCGGGCTGCTTGAGCAGGTTGGTCGCCCCGTCGACCACGACGCGCTCCGGGCCGGCATCGGGCTCCGCCAACAGTTCCTTGACGCGGTCGATCACCTCGCGGAACTGACCGAGTTCCGCCGCCAGCGCGCCAAGCCGGCCGCCGGCCAGAGCCCGGAGGGGCTGACCCCGCAGGCGCTCCGAAAGGGCCCGACCAATCTGCTCCAGGTCCCGCGCCGAAGGGCTGTGGGCGAAGCGGATCACCTTGGTGCGCGCCCGGCCGTCGTCGCCGACGAGCACCACCACCGCCTCACTCCCGTGCAGCGGCACCACCTGCAAACCGGCGAGCCGCTCCCCCCCCCCTCCGGGTTGGGTGGCGACCGCGAGGAAGTCGGTGGCCTCCGACAGGAGGTGGGCCGCCTGGCGCACCAACTGGTCCAGCCGCGCCGCCTTGAAGGCCAGCACCTGGCGTACGGCCTCGGCGTCCGCCGCCATCGGCTCCGTCCCGCACAGCAGGGTGTCGACGTAGAAGCGGTAGCCCTTGTCCGAAGGCACCCGGCCGGCGGAAGTGTGGGGTTGCTCAAGGTAGCCCATGTCCTCAAGGTCCGCCATCTCGTTGCGGATGGTCGCCGCGCTCACCTCAAGACCATACTTACGGGCCACGGTCCGCGAGCCGACAGGTTCTGCCGTCTGGATGTAGTCGTCGACGATGGCCCGGAGCACGCGCCATTTGCGCAGGTCCACCGTCCGTCCCCCTTCCGGCACCCCGAGTGTTAGCACTCTCATCTATCGAGTGCTAACACCGTGGGCACGATAGCACTGGCGACCGCGGACTGTCAATCCGGGACGGCCTGGGGCCGGGGCTCGACACGAAGGGACGGTTTGCTTGGCGTACGATGGGCACCATAGCCATACGGCCCCCGTCGCGCGGACCCGAGGGACGAAGGGAGCATCGAAGGGGCGTGGGTGCGGCGCGCCCAAACGCGCAGACGCACCCAGCACCCATAAGGAGGGACGTGCCATGCGCCTGGTGCGCATACTCGCCTGGACCCTGGCAGGCGTGGTCCTGACCGGAGCCATCCAATGGGAGTCCAACTGGACGAAGGCCGGCATGCCTGGTCTGAACGCGACCATACCGACATGGGCCGCCAGCCTGCTGCCACTGGCCGCCACACTGCTGTTCGGGGTCTTCCTGGCGCTTGCCTATGGGGGCCGCACCGGGGCGGGCATGGGCCTGGTCGGCGCCCTGGCGGCGCTGGCGATGGCCGGGATGCCGATCCTCTACGCCTATGGCTGGGCGCAGCGCTACGGCCTGCCCGCGCACGGCCTCGTCGCCGGCGCCCTGCTCTCCGGACCCTTGGCCCGGTCGGCAGCGGCGGCCTGGCTTGCCGTCGCGCTGGTCCAGACCCTGCGCCCAGTCCGGGCGCCATGGAGCGTCCCGGCCAAGGTGGAACCGCCCCCGACCCCGCAGCCGGTGGTGCAACCGGCGAATTTCTGGGCTCCCGCGCCCCAGCTCTATCCGGCGGACGCCACCGCCGTCGCGGCGGAAGGCGGGCAGGCCACCGGTGGCGGCCAGACCTTTTACGGGCCGTCGGACGGCGGCGCGTCGTAAAGGATGCGGCCCTCGGCCAGCGCCTCCGCCACCGGACCCGGGAGGCCGGCCAGGGCCCGGAGTTCCGCCGGGGTGTACGCGAGGATGTCGCAGGGCAACCGCGGCGACAGACGGCCATAGAGCCGCGCCAGGCGGACCGGTAGCGGCGGCGCGCCGGGCGGTACGACCACGAGTAGGTCGAGGTCCGAGTCCGGGTGCACCCTGCCGCGGTTCATCGACCCATACAGCACGACCCGCAACGCCCCGGACGCGACCAGCAACGGCAGCAGGCGCGCCAGTTCGGCCTCCAGGGCGGATCGCCGGCCCGCGGCGGCGAGGCCGGCGTCGGCCGTCCGCCGGCGATCCCCACCCGACCCCAAACGGCAACCCTCCCCGCCCGGAGATCGATCAGATAAACGCGGCAAACGCCCGGTTGGCGATCGCCACCGCGCCCGGACACAGGCGCAGCCGGCCGGAACGCCGCTCGCACAACCCCCTGCGCCCAAGGTCCGCCGCCACCCCGGGAAAGGCGTCGTCCAGGGTCATGCCGTAGCGGAGTGCGTACGCGTCCAGGTCGATGCCTTCCAGCAGGCGCAGCCCGAGAAAGGCGCCCTCGCTGCGCGCGCGCGCCGGGTCCGGCGGCTCGCGCTCCGCCACCCAGCCCCCGTCAAGACGCGCGGTGGTGTCGCGGTAGACGGCCAGTTTGGGGGTGTTGGCCCATCGCTCCCCCCGCCAGTGGCTGTGGGCCCCGACGCCGAGGCCGAGATAGTCGCCGTTGTCCCAGTACACGAGGTTGTGGCGGCAGCGGTGGGCCGGCAGGGCGAAGTTGCTGATCTCATAATGCTCATACCCGGCGGCGCCCAGGACGCTCCGCGCCGCCTCGAACTGCCGCGCCACCGTCTCCTCGTCCGGCGGCCGCACAGCTCCGGAGGCCACGCCCCGACCCAGCGGCGTCCCGTCTTCGACCTGCAGACCGTAAGCCGAAATGTGGTCGGGCCGCAACGCCAGGACCTGGTCCAGCGTGGACCGCCAGGCCTCCAGATCCTGGCCGGGCAGGCCATACATCAGGTCGACGTTGACGTCCAGACCGGCCGCCCGCGCGGCGGCGTACGCGGCGGTGAAGTCCGACCAGCCGTGGTGGCGTCCGAGGGCCGAAAGCAGGTGGTCCTGCGATGCCTGCAGGCCGATGGACACCCGCCCGACCCCGGCCGCCGCCAGTTCTGCCATCCCCTGGGCGTCCACCGTCCCGGGGTTGCACTCGACGCTCACCTCGGCGCCGGAGACGGCACCAAAACAGCGCATCAGGTCGCGATGCAGCGCGGCGAGCGCCGCCGCGCCGAGCGCCGTCGGGGTGCCGCCGCCGTAAAACACCGACGAGGGCGGCACGGGGTTCAAACGCGCCCGCCAGTGCGCGGCCTCACGCCGCAGCGCCGCAAGGTACGGACCGTGCCAGGCCGCCACCCGCGGCCCGCCGCCGACGGCCACGAAATCGCAATAGGCGCACTTGTAGGGGCAAAAGGGTATATGCACATACAGCCCCCAACCGGGGACCGCCCCTGTGCGTATCCGCCGCCGATGTGGTTCCGCCACGCCCGCAAGCCCCATGACCACATGGTACCACGCCGATGCGTACGTCCCGCACGGGCCCAGGTGTCAGCCGATACCCGCCAAAACCGCCCGCGGCTCCGATTCCGAGACCGCTGAGTCCTGGCCGACGGAGGAAAGGGCCGCCAGACCGGCCAGCCGCTGGCGCCGCAGGTCCCACCAACTCACGCCACTCGCGGCCGCGGCACGCGCCACGTCGAGCCCGCCCACATCCACCAGAGCCACCGCCAGCCGCTGCGGCAAGGGCAAACCGGAGACGGCCGCCGCCAGACCGTCAGCCGCGGAACGGGTCGCCTGCGGAGCCCGGCCCAAAGCCAGGCAAAGCTCGCGCCAAACGTCCCCGGCCGCCCGCCGTCCGCAACGCTTCGCCGCGGCCGTGACCGCCCCTTCTACCGTGGCGGCGGCCAAGGGCGCATCGCCGCAGCAGACCAGTGCAACCCGCCAGAGGGCAGCACACATGGCCCGCCACTCCTGCGATCCCGAACCCACCGTCTTCCCCCCCCCCGCAGGGACCGGCTTGGCACCACTCACCATGAGAGGAATACCACACCGCTCGGTGCGGCGGCCTGACGCCAAACTGACCGCAAGCTGACGGGCCGGTACCGCGGGCAAGCCCCCAGGGACAACGCTTCACTCCGCCACCAAGCGGTAGCCGGCGCCGCGGACCGCCACGAGTTGCACGCGGCCGCCTCCCGCGGCGCGCAGCTTGCGCCGCAGTCGCGACGCCAGTTGCTCGATGCTTTCATCGCTCACCGCGCCGTCGTACTCGGGCCAGACGCAACGGGCAAGTTGATCCTTCCCGACGATCGCCCCCTGGCGGGCATGCAGAACGGCGAGCGCCGAGAACTCCTTGGCGGTCAACTCCAGGCGCTGTCCGCCGACCCGGGCCTCCAGCCGCTCGGGGTCCACGGTCAGAACCTGGGTGACCGCGGGCTGCGGCGGCAACACCAGCGTGTCGTCCGCCAGGTGGAACGCCAGGCGCAGGTCCGCAAAACCGATGACGTCGCCCGGCGACAGCCGGTGCGGGACGGTCAGGCGGCCGTCGTTGATCTGTGTGCCGTTGCGGCTGCCGAGTTCATGCAGGATGTAGTCGCGGCCGTCCCAGCGGATCTCGGCGTGTCGCCGCGAAACGTAGCGATCCGGGATCACCACGTCGTTGGCCGGATCGCGCCCGAGGCTGACGACGGCCTTGTCCAACCGATAGACGCGCCCAGCTTCCGGTCCCGTCTCGGCGACCAAGCGGCCGTCCAGAACCGGCCCCCCCTCCCCCGTCGCGACGGCGCCATCCGGTCGACGCCTCGATCCGCCGACGGTCTCGACCGGTCCAATGCCGAAGCCGTGCCATCGCACTATGCGGTCTTCATTGTACCACCGTACTACCCCGACGCCCCGAAACCGCCTGACGGCGCACGGGGCCCGCCAGCCCGGTCGGTGCGGGCCGGTACCCGCGGTGCTTGGTGGAAGCCGTCCGCCGGCGGAAGGCCCCGGCGACGGGTCAGGTCCTGCGTGCCCGGCCATTTGCGGCGGGCAGCACGGGGCGCCTGGAGACCAGCAGGCAGCGCGGGCTCGCGACGGTAAGGGGCTCGCCGTCGAAATCGCCGTAGGCAGCGTCCAAGACCATGCCGGCCCGGGCGAGCAATTCCTCCATCTCCGACACGCCGTACACCCGATACTCCGCGTCCACGCCCCAGGAGGGGCCGGCGGTGGCGCGCACCTGCCACACGGTGCGCAGGAGCTGGCGCTCCGGATCGAAGCGGCGATCCTCGCGTACCGCCAGCCCTCCGGCCACCGAGAGGTTGGCACCGCGCGGATGGGCGCGCAGCCATTCCAGGTTGGGCAGGTCGAGCAGAAAACGCGCCCCGGCTCGGAGTTGGCGCGCCACGGCGGTCAGCACCTGGCCGTCGACCTGGGGATCACCCGCGTAGCCCCAACTGGCGAACATGCAGATGGCGGCGTCGAACGGGCCCAGCGGTGGCAGCCGCAGGGCGTCACCCTGCACAAAGCGGACGCTGGCGCCGTCCGTCTGGCCGGCACGGCGGCGGGCCTCGGCCAGCAGTTCGGGTTCGCGGTCGACACCGGTGACGAGGAGCCCTCCCAGGCGTGCAAGCGCAAGGCTGTGGCGCCCCGGGCCGCAGCAGACGTCCAGCAGCCGCTGGCCCGGGCGCAGTCCCAGGGCGGTCAGCGCGAACCGGGCCTGTCGGTCGGTCTGCGCCACCTCGGAGGCGAAGATGGCGTCGTAACGGTCGGCGATGCGCGCGAACAGTTCGTCGTCCCATGCCAAACCGGCGCCCTCCCCGTCGGTTCACCCTGGTGGATACCGCTCCACAGCCAGTATAGCGCGGGAGACGGCGGTTCCGGCCGTACGGAGCGCCGTCAGCAAACCTTCAGCCAGCAGTCAGCGTCCTGGAAGCCGGCGGTAGTATGGTGAAATGGATGGTACAGGAGGTGTGCGGCATGTTGGCGACGGGCAAGGGGGACGAACGTTCGGCCCACCGATCCCTGTGGCGGGCCGCGGCGGTGTGCTGCGCGGACGATGATCAGGCGGCGACAGCCGTGGTCGGAGCCCTGCGGAGCGCGCTGGAGCGCCGCCGCCGTGGAGACTGGGCCCGCGGGGACGTCTGGCGCGCCCTCACCTCCGAGCTACGCGCCGCAGCGCACGGCCGCGCGCCAGCCAGCCGTGGCGGCCTGAGGGACGCCGTGGCCGCCCTGCCTTCCGACCAGCGCCTGGCGATCGCGCTGATCGACGTCGCCGGCCTGGGCACCGCGCGGGCCGCGGCGGCGGCCGGCGTGGAATGCGCCCGTCTGGCGCGGAGCCGGCGGGCGGGCCTTGCCGCCCTGGCCCACCTGCGCCAGGCCGCCGCCGTGGGAGCCTGAGGCAGGCCGGCGGGCGTACTGCGGCACGCACCGCTTCCGCCTAGAACCACTTGGGCCGGGCGCCAGCGGGCCAGCCGTCCACCCGGCCGATGTAGGCGTCGGGCCCATATCCCCGCCGCTCCCAGTAGCCGATGGTGCGCGTTTCGGTCAACGTCAGCCGCGAGAGCCATTTGACCGACTTATACCCGTACATCGGCGGCACGACCAGCCTTAGTGGGGCTCCCTGCTGGCGGGCGAGGTCGTGGCCGTCGGCGCGGTGGGCGAGGAGGACGCCGGCGGCCGCCGCCTGCGAGAGGCTCAGGCTATCCGTGTACACCCCGTCGAAGGATTCGAAGCGGATCCAGTTGGCGGCGGGCTGAGTCCGGGCCTGGCGCAACAGCGTCGCGATGCGCACCCCCTGCCAGACGACATTGCGCACCTCCCACCCGGTGACACAGCGGAAATCGCACGTCTCGGTGACCTGGGGCAAGTCGCGCAGCTCGGCCAGCGTCAGGGACAGGGGCTGGCCGACCCATCCGTCCACCACCAACCGCCAGGAGGCCGGGTCGTACGCCGGGTAGGTCCCGGTGACCGTGTACAATTGAAAGCCCGGCAGGGGCCCGGGCCCGCCCGGCGACCGGCCGGTTGCCGGCGTCGCCTGGGCAATCGCGGTCGACGCGCCCTGCAGGAGCCCGAGGCCGACGGTGCCGGCCGCGGCCGTGGCCACGCTCCGTCCGGCCTCGCCCAGCAGATCGCGCCGCCGCAGTGCCGCCCGGACGGGCGCTGCGGCGGACGGTGGGGCGGTACTCCGCAGGGCCCGGCCGACGCGCGTCGCCGCGTGGTAGGCGATCCAGCCCAACAGGCCGAGGGCCAGCAACCCATGCGCCCCGAAGGCGCCGCCGCGGATCAGGGCCGGCACCCCGGAGGTGGGCAGGAGCGCGAGCCCGGTCAGGGTGAGACCGCCCACCAAGCGGAAGGTGGCCCGCCAGTCGGCGACCGTCACCCAGCGGCGGGCGATCGGGACCGCCAGTGGCAGGCAGAGCATCAACCCGAACAGGACGCCGCCCCAGACGTGGATCGCCTCGACCAGCGGCAACCAGGCGATCCAGCGGCTGTGCAGCCCGGGCAGATAGAGGACGGCGCCGCTGAGCACCTCCACGGGCAGCAGGGCCATGGCCAGCAGGTGAGCCCGGCGCCACAGCGGACTCCAGCCGCGGCCATACCGCCGCAGCCGCCGCCAGCTGCCCCGCGGCCCCCGGCCCAAGGGCTCGCCGAGCGCAGCCAAGCGCCCACCTCCCCCACGCCTTCAGCATACGGCGCGGTGCGACGCCCGGCCTGAATTCAGCGCTGGCGGTTGCGCCCAAGAACGATCGTTGCCGCGGCGAAGACGGCCGCCCCCACGACCACCGCCCGAAAGATGCCCTGAAGCAGGAACAGGGCCCCGGCCGCCGTCACCGTGACCATCAGCAGGCGGACCCCGGTGTCCCAGGGCCCACGCGGCCCAGATGCACCCGCCATCGCCCCCACCTCCCCGCCGGCCATTGCCGGCCCCTGCCCAGCATTCCGGCCTCGACCGCCGCTATGCGCGGGCGCGGCCGCACATCGGCCGGCACGGGCCGGGGCATCCTGGGGCCAGGTGCGGCGGGCGGGGGATGTGCGGCCAGGTGGCGGATGAAGGACCGATCGGGCCGGCGCTGATCATCAAGTTCTTGTTTGTCACGGGGTTGACCCTGGTGGTGCTGCCGTTTGTAGGGCGGGCCGGATGGGACCAAGCCCTGGTGCTCGGGTTGGTGGTGGCCGGCCTCTCCTACCTCGTGGGGGACCGCGTGGTGCTGCGGCATGCCGGTAACGCCTGGGCGGTAGTGGCGGACTTCGTCCTGGACGCGTCGACCTACCTCGCCATGGCGGCGGTGATGCCCGGCGTTTCCCTCGGCGCCGGGGCCGCGGTCACGCTCGCGGGAGCCGTGACGCTGGGTGAGATCCTGTTTCACCACTACTTGTTGACCCAGGGGGCGAGCGTGCGGTAGGGCCCGGCGGGCAGCCACCGGAATATTCCACCGCACGCCGCGACGCGACTCAGGTGAACTTGGCGGCCAGTTCTTCCAGGGACGCGGTGTCCAGAATCGTGGCCATCTCCGCCATCGGCTTTTCGGTGTAGCCGGGCAGGTAGTCGCGGTAGGATGCGCGGTCCTCGGTGAACAGCAGCCCCGTCACCAGATCGTCGCGGTCGATCAGCGACTGGAAGGCGCCGACCCGGTTGCGCGGGTCGTGCGCCGGGTCCTCGTCGAGGTTGTGCAGGTGCTTCTTGTACCACTCATACACCGGCACCTTTTGCCCGTCCTCGAGGATCGTCTCGCGCCAGGTGACACAGGGGCTGATGACGTTCAGCACCGAAAAACCCTTGTGCTGAATGGCGGCGACGATCAGTTCACCCAATTGCTTGGGGTTTCCGGAAAAGCCCTGGGCGAGCCAGGAGCACCCGTTGGCGAGGGCGACGCGCAACGGGCGGATCGGTGCCTCGGCCGAACCGTTGGGGCTCGTCGTGCTCAGGAAGCCGGTCGGCGAGGTCGGGCTGGTCTGCCCCTTGGTCAGACCATAGACCTGATTGTCCATGACGATGTATGTGACGTCGACGTTGCGCCGCACCGCGTGCATGAAGTGGCCCGCGCCGATACCGTAGCCGTCTCCGTCCCCGCCCGAGGCGATGACGGTCAACTGGGGATTGGCCAGTTTGACACCCTGGGCCACGGGCAGCGAACGGCCGTGCAGGGTGTGCAGTCCGTAGGAGTGGAAGTAGCTGTTGATCTTGCCGGAGCAGCCGATGCCGGACACGAGCGCGATCTCGTGCGGCTGCAGATTGAGCCGCGCCGCGGCGTTCTGCAGGGCGCGCAGCACCGCGAAGTCGCCGCAGCCGGGGCACCAGGTCGGAAACTCGCTCACAAAGGACTTAGGCGATACGGGCGTTGCGGACATCCGCGATGACCTCCTCAGCCCGCTTTTCGATCTCCACGGGCCGGAACGGGTCGCCATCATACTTGCGCAGGCCGGGCAGCAGGTCGCCACCGCACTGGGCCCGGATCAGGTGGGCCAGCTGCCCCGTGGCGTTGTGCTCGCAGACCAGCATCCGCTTGCACTGGCGCTGGATCTCCAGGAACTCCTCCACCGGAAACGGGACCATGCGGCGCATCTGGCAGACCGCGACCCGGTGTCCCTTGGCCAGCAGGCGGTCCTGTGCCTCCCACATCGGCCCGGTGACGGAACCGAAGCCGACCAGGACGAGGTCCGTCGGCAGCGTGCCGCGCAGGGCGAGGCCGGGGAAGTCGACCCGGTCCACCTTGCGCAGGCGCTTGTCGTGGATGGCCTTGCGCGTCGCCTGGTCCTCCGTGATGCGGCCCGCCGCATCGTGCTCATCGGCGGTATTCAGGTGGACGCCGCCGGGCGTGCCCGGAAGCGCGCGCGGCGAAATGCCGTCCTCGGCCTCGGCGAACCGGTGGTAGGGCTCGGCCGGGGCACCGAGGTCCCCGGCGGAGAGCACCTTGCCGCGGTCCAACCGCAGACGGCTCCAATCCAGCTTCTCCACCGTGCCCTTGCCCATGCCGAGGGTCAGATCCAGCGCGACGATCACCGGGCACTGGTGGCGGTCGGCGAGGTTGAACGCATCGGCGGTGTCGTAGAAGCACTCGTCATAGGTGCCTGGCGCGATGACGATGCGCGGGATCTCCCCGTGCGAACCGTAGACCATTTCATTCAGGTCGCCCTGCTCCGGCTTGGTCGGCAGGCCTGTGGCTGGGCCGGCGCGCTGTACGTCGACGATGACCACCGGGGTCTCGGTCAACCCGGATAGACCCAGGGCCTCCTGCATCAGGCTGAACCCGGGGCCCGACGTGGAGGTCATCCCGCGGGCTCCGGCGTAGTTTGCGCCGATCGCCATCAGGACGGCCGACATCTCGTCCTCGGCTTGGACGACAACGCCCCCGAACTTGGGCGCCTCCTTGGCCATCCATTCCATGACCATGGAGGCGGGGGTGATGGGATACGCGGCCAGGAAACGGCAGCCGGCTGCAAGGGCTCCAAAGGCGGACGCGTTGTCGCCCTCCATGGTCAGCCGCCGTCGGGGCTCGGCCACCGGAGCGATCTGAAGGTGCTCGAAGCTGCCGTAGTGCTCGACCACGTAGTCGTAGCCGCGGTCGATGGCTTCGTAGTTCGCCTGGACCACCTTGTCACCCTTGCGGGCGAAGGTGGCGTTGACCATGTCCCTGAGGGCCTGGCGATCCAGACCGGTGACGGCGCAGCTGGCTCCCATCGCAACCATGTTCCAGTAGAGGTCGCTGCCAATCTCGCCGGCAATGCCGTGGAACGGGACCTTCAGCAGCGGCACCTGCGTACCCGCCGGAAGTTCCGCCTTCATGCCGGAGTCGGCGATGATAACCCCGTCGGGCGCCATCTCGCCGATGTTCATATCGATGGCTTCCTGGGCACCCTTGCTGTCGATCAGCAACACGTCGGTCTGGTCCCCGACGGCATGCACCGGATAGTGAGAAATCCGGACTAGATAGTTCGTATGCCCGCCCATGATGCGGGACATGAAGTGCCGGTAACCAAAGGTGTAGTACCCGAGGCGGTTGCACGCATCCAGGAAGATGGACCCGGGCTTCTCGATGCCCGAGCCCTGCTCTCCCCCCACCTTCCACACCAGCTCGGTCCGCATGGGGGTCACCCCTTTCCGCACGATTATAATGGCTGGGCCTCGCGGCGCAAACCGCGTCCGCGGTCATTACGGCGGGAAGCGCTCTGAGGCGGTCCGCAGCATATGCTACGCGTTCAGGGCCAAGAGGCAATCCCACGCCGTTGCCGCCTTTGCCAGTTCGTCCGGACCGCAGCGGCGCCCAGCGCGGGCCGCGGCCCGGCTATGCCGCGACGGCGCGGACGCATAGCGGCCGTGCTTGTCGGGCAGGCTGGCGCCAAGGCGGCCGCCTGCCGCCACTGGAAGGTGATGTACAGATGCTGGGGGTCATCATCCGGTTCATCGTAGCCGCGCTGATCATTCTGTTCATGGGGTTTCTCATTCCCGGCTTCCACATCGTCGGCTTTTGGGACGCACTGCTGGCCGCAGCCGTCATCGCCGCGCTGGGCTGGGTCGCCGAGGCGATGTTCGGCCGGCACATGTCCCCCTATGGACGCGGCATCGTCGGCTTTATCGCGGGCGCCGTGGTGATCTACGGCGTCCAGTTCGTGGTGCCGACGATGAGCGTGAGCGTGGTGGGCGCCCTGCTGGCTTCGCTGGTGATCGGAGTGATCGACGCCTTCGTGCCGACGGAATTGCGCTGAGGAGGTTTGCGCGGCCACCGACCCGCGTACGCTGCACCGGTCGATCCCGGTTCGGGTCGAGGGGGATCGGGAATGCGGCGCGCGCGCTGGGCGGTTGTCGTCTACATGCTCGCGACGGTGGTCGGTTTGGCGCTCGTCCTGGAGCGTCCCGTCCATTCGCCGGGGACGGTGCCGGTGACGGCGCCCATCGGCGCGATGGGTCATCCGGACCGTCGTCCCACGGTCACCAAGGCACACCGGCCGCCCGAGCCGTGGGCCGCGGTGCCGTTGCGCCTCCCCACTCGCGCCTGGCTGAAGGCGGCGGCAAACGGCGCCAGCCGTGTGTTGGGCGGTTTCGCCGCCAGACCGCGCGCCGCGGTCGCCGCGGCCTATCCAGGCCTGCGCCGCCGCCCCGCCGCCTTGCAGGCGCCGCACCGGGGCGGCCGGAGCGGCGTGCACACCTGATCCGTTCCTCTCTACAAAGCCTTTTTTTCCGGCCGCTTGCGCGATCAGTTTCCTGCGTGGAGATTCCTGCTTCGTTGCGGCCGGTTTCGCCAGGCCGTTAACACAGGTTTTCAAGGTGCGTGAAACGGATCGTATGCCTATATTTCGCCACGAACGGTGATATCTCCGGCAGCTGCTGGCAATCCCCCAGGTCAGCCGGCCATCCGCCAGGCTTCAGCGTGCGGTCAGGCTGCGGGCCCCGCGCCGCGGTACGCTGCGGTTGCGGGGGGGGGCGGCGCGGGATGGATACGGCAGGGTACGCGGTGATGTGGCGGGCGGCACAGGTGTGCTGCGGTGCGGATTCCACGCTGGCGGCGGGCATGGTGGGCGATGCGGTGGCGGCGGCCGCGCGGCGCCCGGGCGGCGGCACGCAGGCCGACGCGTGGCAGGCCTTCTGCAGGCTGGTCGCGCAGCGCCTGCCGGCCGCAACCGCGCGCGCCACGGCTGGCGTCAGCGGTCTGCACCGCGCCGTCTGTGACCTGCCACGCGATCAGCGATTGGCCATCGCGCTCTTGGACGTTGCCGGACTGGAGGCCCGGGCGGCGGCGGACGCGGCCGGAATGTCGCGCGGCACCCTGGCCCGTCTGCGCCGCCAGGCCCTGCGCACCCTCGACGGCCGCCGTTCGGGCGGTCGCACCTGGTGGCCGGTCTCCGCCTGAGTCGGGCGCCCAGCCGGCCGTACCCGCCGCCGACTTGTGGTACAGTGGTCCGCACCATGCCGTGGCGGCCGACGGCCGTGGCGGCGACGTCGGGCGGGAAGGTTGGCTGAGTGCGGCTTGAGGACGAGTGCGGTTGGCTGACGACGTCCAGGGCCGCATCCGCAACTTCTGCATCATCGCCCATGTCGATCACGGCAAGTCGACGTTGGCCGATCGTCTGATCGAGTCCACCGGCGCGCTCTCGGCACGTGAGATGCACGCCCAGGTACTGGACTCCATGGACCTCGAGCGCGAGCGCGGCATCACCATCAAGGCCCAGGCCGTGCGCCTGCGGCACCGCACGCCGGCGGGCGAGTATCGGCTGAACCTGATCGACACCCCTGGTCACGTCGACTTCCATTATGAGGTCTCGCGCTCGCTCGCCGCCTGCGAGGGCGCGTTGTTGGTGGTCGACGCCACCCAGGGCGTGGAGGCCCAAACCCTCTCCAACCTGTATCTCGCCCTGGAGCATGACCTCGCGGTGTTACCGGTGATCAACAAGATCGATCTACCTTCGGCGGATGTGGCCAAGGTGCGCCAGCAGTTGGAGGACCTCGGCTTTGACGCCGGGGATGTGTTGGAGGTCTCCGCCAAGACTGGGGTCGGCGTCGATGCCCTGCTGGACAAGATCGTGCAGCGGGTGCCGCCGCCTCAGGGCTCGCCGGACGCACCCCTGCGGGCGCTCGTCTTCGACAGCGCCTTCGACGCCTACAAGGGCGTCATCGGTTACGTGCGCGTCGTCGAGGGTCGGCTCCACCTGGGCGACACCATCCGGCTGATGGCGGGCGGTAAGGAGTTCGTGGTGACCGAACTCGGGGTGTTCACCCCGGGCCGCGTCGCGGTGGAGGAACTAGGCGTCGGCGCGGTGGGCTACCTGGCAGCGGCCATGAAGCACGTGGCGGACTGCCGCGTCGGTGACACCGTCACGCACGCCCAGCGGCCCGCGCACGCACCCCTGGCCGGCTATCGACCGGCCAAGCCGATGGTGTTCGCAGGGGTCTATCCGATCGAGTCTGGCGACTTCGGGCGCCTGCGCGAGGCGTTGGAGCGGCTGCAACTCAACGACGCGTCCCTGTCGTACGAGCCGGAGACGTCGGCCGCGCTCGGATTCGGCTTCCGGGTCGGCTTCCTCGGCCTGCTGCATATGGACGTGATCCAGGAGCGGCTGGAACGGGAGTATGGGCTGGACCTGCTCACCACCGCGCCATCGGTCCAATATAACGTCCGCTGCGCCGACGGCAGCGAACTCGAGGTAGACAATCCGGCGAAGATGCCGGACCGGTCCAGCATCTCGGAGATCGCCGAACCAATGGTACGCGCCTCCATCTTCACCCCCGCCGAATACCTTGGGGCCATGTTCGAGCTGTGCCGCGAGCGGCGGGGCGAGCAGACGCGCCTGGAGTATCTGGACCCGGCGCGGGTGCGTCTTGAATACCGCCTGCCGCTGGCGGAGATCATGTTCGACTTCTTCGATCAGTTGAAGTCGCGCAGCCGCGGCTATGCGACGCTCGACTACGAGTTCATCGCCCACGCACCCGCGGACATGGTGAAGCTGGACGTGCTGGTCGCGGGGGAGGTCGTCGACGCCCTCTCCTGCATCGTCCACCGCAGCACGGCCTCAGCCCGCGGGCGCCGCCTGGTCGAACGGCTGCGCAACCTGATCCCACGCCAGCAGTTCGAGGTGGCGCTGCAGGCCGCCATCGGTGGCAAGATCGTAGCTCGCGAGAACATTCCACCGGTGCGCAAGGACGTCCTGGCCAAATGCTACGGCGGCGACATCACCCGCAAGCGCAAGCTGCTGGAAAAGCAGAAGGAAGGCAAACGCCGTATGAAGGCCGTCGGTGCGGTGGAGATCCCACAGGAGGCCTTCATGGCGGTTCTGAAAACGGGTGAAGAGGGCAAGCCCTGAAGCACCCTCCGCCGCGGCGCCCCCCAATCCCGCGCACCCGCACCTCCGGAGACGAGGCCGCCCCTATCGCGCCGGACGCCGGCCGCGAGCGCCGCACACCGCGCCCCGCGCGCATCTCCTCGTTCTTTGTAGTTCAGCAGGGATGCGCTTCGCCCCGCGCCTTTGGACCCACACGCAGGCCGCACCTCGGCCCGGCCGGCGCAAAAAGGGGCCGGTGGTGCGGCGGCGCGGCGCCCCCGCGTACGGCGGCGGGAGGGATCTGTGTCATGACCCCACGGCTAAAGCCGGGGGCTTGCCAATCACCCCGCTTGCGCGGGCGTGGCGTGCGGACGCATGACGGCGCCCCGGCGACCGATGTTGATCGCCGCGATGTGGTCTGCTGGCCCACCG
>JAJZXK010000048.1 GCA_021806565.1 Bacillota bacterium
TTGCCGACCTCGCGGCGGCGCTCGCGGACCAACGGCGCATCTGTGCGCTCTGCAACGTGCCGCCCGACGTGCAGGCGGACATCTTCGGAGGCACCGCGGCCAACTGGCTCGGACTGGCGCCGCCATCGCGCTGAGCGCACCGGTCCGCCCGCGCGGCCGCGTTCCCGCACGCGCCGGGCCGGGGCGAGCCAGTCCATGGGCCAGGCCGCCGGCGGGCCAGTAGCGGCAGGAGGTATCGCCGTTCGTGGCAAACCTGTGTTTTGGCGGCTGTGCCGAGAAACAACGTCTGGCACGTAAGAACAAAGACGCTCAAACAGGTCCGGGATCGGACTTGTCGCCGGGAGTTCCCCGCAGACACGAAACGCCTGTGGAGCGGAGGGCTCTGGCGAGGAGAACGGCTTGGCGAAACCAGCCGCAACGAAGCGGGAATCGCCAAGCAGGAAACTGACCGCGCCAGCGGCCGGAAACAGAAGACTATGAAGAGAGGAACGGCTTCGGTTCCCTCCAGCGGGACGTGGCGGCCTGCGACTCCCGGCCGCCGCCTCAGGACGGAACCGCGAGGGAGACGAACTTCGTCTCCAGGAAACCGAGCAGGCCCTCGTAACCGCCCTCCCGCCCCATCCCGCTCTCCTTGACACCGCCGAAGGGAGCCTGGACGGTGGCGGGCACGGGGTCGTTGACCCCGACGATCCCGTACTCCAGCGCCTCGCTGACGCGGACCGCCCGCCCGAGGTCGCGCGTGTAGAGATACGCCGCCAGTCCGTAGGGCGTATCGTTGGCCAGGGCGATGGCCTCGGCCTCGTCGCGGAACGACCACAGGCCGAGCAGCGGGCCGAACGTCTCCTGGTTGCGCAGCAACGCATCCGGTGGCAGGTCGGCGATCACGGTCGGCTGGAAGAAGTATCCTGGACCGGGCAGCGGCTCGCCGCCGCACAAGAGCCGGCCGCCACGCGCCAGCCCGTCTTCCACCTGGGCCCGCACCCGTTCGACGGCCGCCGCTCCGATGAGCGGGCCGACATCGACGCTCGGATCGTCGCCGCGGCCGACCCGCAGGGATTGGACGCGCGCGGCCAGCCGCTGCGAGAAGGTGGCGGCGATGTCCTCGTGCACGTAGAGCCGGTTGGCGCAGATGCAGGTCTGACCGGCATTGCGGTAGCGAGAGGAGACCACCCCCTCCACGGCCTGGTCGAGGTCGGCGTCGGGGAAGACCAGAAAGGGTGCGTGGCCGCCGAGTTCGAGGGAGACCTTCTTCATCTGCTCTGCCGCCCGGCCCAGCAGCATCTTGCCGACGGCCGTCGAGCCGGTGAACGAGATCTTGCGCACCCGCGCGTCGGTGAGGAAGACTTCGCCGATGGGCTCCGCTGGCCCGGCGACCAGGTTGGCCACGCCTGCGGGAAGGCCGGCGTCGTGCAGACACTGCAAGATGGCGCACGCCACCAGCGGCGTGGCGGGGGCC
This sequence comes from Bacillota bacterium, assembly GCA_021806565.1. GTDB lineage: Bacteria > Bacillota > Sulfobacillia > RBS10-35 > JAJYVN01 > JAJZXK01. The sequence goes on from JAJZXK010000048.1 coordinate 1,457, forward strand.
GGCTTGAGCACCGCGGTGCAGCCGGCGGCCAGCGCCGGAGCCAGCTTGCGGCCGATCATCGAAGCCGGGAAGTTCCATGGTGTGATGGCCGCCGTCACCCCGACGGGCTGGCGCAGCACCAGCAGGCGCTTGGCGCGCGTCGAAGCCGGGATGATGTCGCCGTAGATCCGGCGCGCCTCCTCGGCATTCCATTGGAAGTAGTCCGCGGTCATGGTGACCTCGCCGGCCGACTCCCGTAGCGGCTTGCCCTGTTCGCGCGTCATCAGGGCGGCGATGGCATCCCGCCGCTGCAGGATCAGGTCGGCCGCCTTGCGCAGCACGGCCGCGCGCTCCGGGGCCGGCGTCGCGGCCCAGGCGGCAAAGGCCCGCGTGGCCGCGTCGACCGCGGCGCGCGCGTCCACCGCCCCCCCCTGGGCCATGCTCCCCATCGCGTCACCCGTGGCCGGATTGACCACCTCGGCCCTGCGGCCGTCGGCCGCCTCGCGAAACGCTCCATCGATGTACAGCTGTCCGGAGTCCACGCGCATCCGTCCCTCTCTTCATCGCGCCATGCTCCCAGCCGCACGCGCGCCGCCGCCCGCCTCCTGGCGTGGGGCGGGGCCGTCGGACCAACTTCGCCGTCGACCGCCGCACTCCCCTGCCGCTCAGTGGGACGCTTTGCCGCCGGCGCGCAGGACCTCCGCGACGTCTTCGAATCGGTGGGCGGGCGGCAGACAGGTGCCCCCACGGCACACCCAGATCGTCGGCCTGCCGCCGACCGCCTCGCGGCCGCGCCACAGCGGCGGTTCACCCTCCAGACCGGGCACGCCTCCCGGATCTACCCGGCTCAGGATCAGATTGGGGATGGCCAGCGGCCGTAGCTGGTCCAGCCAGCCGGCCAGCCGCGGGTCGCCGGGCTCACCCGCCAGCACCACCTCGACCGCACCGCGGTGGGCGAGGTCCAGCGCGCCAAGCAGGCTGGCGAGGCCGCGGGGGTGTTGCAGCGCCAGCGGCACATGGCGGCGCAGCACCGCCGCCGCCGCAGCGGCGAAGCGCGTATCCTCGTGATACGGTTGTAACCGGAGCAGCAGTTGGACGAGCACCGCCTGCGGCGACGGGGTGCCCGCGTCACCCTGATCGCGCGCGCGCGCCGGCAGGGCCACGCCGGACGTGCCGGCTGCCTCCCCCAGGAAGAACCCGTCGCCGTCCGGGTCGGCAAAGCGTTCCAGCGCCTGGCGCGCCAAGTCGTCGGCCCCGGCCAGGTGGCGTGTGTCGAGCGTCGCCTCGTAGAGGTCCAAGAGTCCCAATCCGAGATAGGCATAGTCCTCCAACGCGGCGGCGATGCCGGCCTGACCCTGGCGGTATCGCCGCCACAACCCGCCATCGGGCCGCCGGGCGACCTGGGCCAACCGCTCGGCCGCACGCAACGCCGCCGCCGTGTAGTCCGGCCGGCCCAGAATCCGGCCTCCCCGGGCGAGGGCCGATACCGCCAAGCCGTTCCAACCGGTCACGACCTTGTCGTCCACAGCCGGCCGGGGGCGCCGCTGCCGCCAGCGCGCCATCGCCTCGCGCCAGCGGGGCCAGTCGGGTCCCACTTCCGCGCGCCGCTGCGGAACACTGCGACCGTCGTCGAGCCTGGCCTCACCGATGCGCAGCAGGTCGCAGGCGGAGCGCGCCTGCGCGGCGTCACCCAGCGCCAATTCCACTTCCTCCCGCGTCCAGGTGTAAAAGGCGCCCTCGGCGAGCTGGCCGCCGGCGTCCAGGCTGTCGGCGTCCTCGCTCGAAAAGAAGGCGCCGTCCGGCCCCCGCAGCCGCGCGATCATGTAGTCGAGCGTGTCGGCGGCCACTTCGGCCAGGGCCGCATCGGAACTGTGTTGCCAGGCGGCGAGGTAGGCACAGGCCAGCTGGGCGTTGTCGTACAGCATCTTCTCGAAGTGGGGCACCTGCCACGCGGCGTCGACGCTGTAGCGGTGAAAGCCGCCGCCGACCGCGTCGCGGATGCCGCCGGCCGCCATGCAGCGCAGCGTGAACACGGCGTGGTCCCCCGCCTCGCCCCCGGCGCGCAACAGCAGGTCGACCGCCTCGCAGGACGGGAATTTCGGCGCGCCACCGAAGCCGCCGTGGACGCGGTCGGCGTCGGCCAGCAACCGCTGCGCGGCCGACGCCACATCCCCGCCGGGAGCCTGGGCGGCCGCGGGGGGCCGGGCGGTCGCCACGCGCCGCATCGCCTGCGTCCACTGGTCGGCCACGGCTTCCAGTTCCGCGCGCCGCTCCCGCCACGCCTCCGCCAGCGCGGCCACGATCTGCGCGAACCCCGGCCGGCCCCAGCGCGGCTGGAGCGGGAAGTAGGTGCCGAGGTAAAACGGGCGCAACTGCGGCGTCACAAACACCGTCAGCGGCCAGCCGCCCTGGCCGGTGACCGCTTGGCACAGCCCCTGATAGAGCGTGTCCACCTCGGGGTGTTCCTCGCGGTCCACTTTGATCGCGATGAACGAACGGTTGAGCAGGGCGGCGATGTCGGGGTCGGCGAAACTCTCGTGCGCCATCACGTGGCACCAGTGGCAGGCGGCATAGCCGACGCTGATCAGGAGCGGCCGGTCTTGCGCGCGCGCCGCATCCAGGGCCGCCCGACCCCAGGGATACCAGTCCACCGGCTGAGCGGCGTGCTGCCGCAGATACAGGCTGGCTTCGTTCGCGAGCCGCCCGCCCAAGCCGCATCCCCCCTCCCGCCGCGCGCCGGGCGGCGCGGGTCCCTCAGCAGATGCACGGATAGGCCTGGATCAAGTCCGGCCCGTACCCGGCACCGTCCAACCGTTCGTCCAACATCCGCCGCAGTTCGGCGACCGCGTCCGGCGCCGCGCCCGCGGTTCCCGCCAGTCGGGCGCACAGGGCGACGAGTTCCTCCCCCTCCGGATCGACCCGCGCGACATGGCCGGCGAGCCACGGCAGCGGAGGGTACGGTTCCCCACGCGCCAGCACGGCCAACTCAAGGGCCGCCCGGGATGCCGCCGCGACCGCCAAGCGCGCGCCGAGCCTGTCCGCCGCGCTGGCCGCGTCCGCGAGGCCCGCCCGCAGGGCCCGATAGCGGTCCGCGACGACCTCCTGCAGGCGCTCGCGTAGCGCGGCGACCGCCGCTTGCAGCATGGCGGTGGTCCCACCGCCGGGATCCTGCACCAGCGTGGCGCGCTGGTGCAGCCAAAGCACCGCCGGGTCCGCCAGGCGCTCCCGCAGCCAGGCGGCGTCGCGCACGCGCAGTTCGACCGCCGGGCTCGGACGCGGATCCCTCCACGCCAGTTCGGAGGGCCGCGCCGTGCGGCCCAAAAGCCGCCAGTCCTCATCGCTCAAGACTAGCTCGACGTCCCATGGCAGCCGTCGGTCCGTTTGGCCCAAGGCGTGGGCACCGCACAGCACCACCGCCGCCCCGGCGCGCGCGGGGCCGAGCCGCACCAGACCCGGCAGTTGGCCGCCCGGGCCCTCCAGGTAGGCGCGAACGCCCGCCGCCAACCGCTGATGCCGTTGCGCAATCGCCTCGCCGTCCGTCGCCGTTCCCAAGGCACCGCCTCCCGGCGCGGTCGCCGCGCCACGGCGGCATTCCCTGTACCTACGCCGCCGCCCTGCCCCAAGCCGCGCCGGCAGCTGCGGAGTATCAGTGCATCAGCTTAACGGAGCCGCGTTCGAGGCGCCACGGCCCAGGACGGTGGTCGCCAGTGCACGGGACCCGCAACGACGCTCGGGATCGCAACCCGGCTCCCGACGCAAGGCCTGGAGACTCAGGAGTCCCTCATGCGGGCGCGACCGGCGCCACGCGGCATGAAATACGGGAGTGGTCGGCGAGCAGACTGTCTACTGCCCGCGCGGGACAGGCGGCACCATATGTAGCGGTCGGCAGTGGTATCTCGGGGGAGCAGTCTTGAAGAACTTACAGTGTATGGGAACGGACGTAATCGGGCGTGGAGAACAAGAACGAGAACACTACCCAAGCATCGCTTCACGTTGGAGATATATGTTTACACATAAGCAAATAGACCTGCATACCAGCGTGCATCTGAACGCGAGTGGTCGATCACTCTAACCATGCCCCCCGTGATACCCCGGCCCCAGCGCCCCACTTTCGGGAGGAAACCGGGGCATCACAGCGTGCTTTGCAGCGCCAAGGGGGCGTCCGTCGGTTGGGATCGCTGCGGGAGCCGCGGAATGGCGCTTCGCTCCATGGTACGAAGGCACCTAACCCTCGGCGCCAGCCTGGGGACGGCAATACCAACACGACAGGCCACCCCCCTTCGCCCATCTCCAACTACTCAAGCCGAATCCGCGCTGCTCAGATACACTTACATCGGCGGTTCACACGGCGACGGTCATCGTCCCCTTCATCCACCCGTTGCTTGCCATTGCTCCTCCCCAGCCGCTGGAGCCAGATCCACACTTCGACATGCACTGCCAAACATGAGTCCCAGGTGCCCCAGTCACAAACGTGAACTTAACGGTGCTCATTGGCGGCACAGGTATGTTGAGTCCGATATCCGGCACGGTCAGCGTATGGGCTATCTTCTTTGGATCCCACACCTTGACGGTCTGCACCTTTTCGGACGATAGCACGCCGTTGGTCCCGGATGTCACTGCCATCGTACCGTCGAGTGTCCCCTTCACCCGACTGTAGCTTCCAGGGATACTCGCACTACCGTCATCGAAACAACGTATTTCCACTCGGACGGAACTGTGGGCGGGAACTGTAAAGTCGCCTGGTACGTACTCTGGCCATCCCTTCTTGTGAATCATGCCGCCCGTGATGATGCTCACGTATAGCCAGTCCGCCGCGCCGCCGTGCCCCGTCGCAGAACGCACGCTGCCCGTCGCAGCGGTCGACGTCACACCCGGCTGGGAATTCGCCTTGCGGGAAACAACTCCACCGCAGGCCGCCAGCAACACACCCGCTGCCACGCCGGACAGTTTCAAGGCACGCCGTCGAACCATGGAGATAGATTCCCCACTTGTCACATGATTCGCACCGTCTACGAGCATCTTCTTCCTCCTTCATAGAACGCTTGCAGTCTACGCTTTGTGTTTCCCGTCCTCCGAACATCATCAGCACGCCGGCTCTCAGCCCACCGAACACCTGCATTCGACCGGGTCGAACCCCTCAAACCGCAGGGAACCCTAACATCGCTTGGGTGACCGCGAAATGACCCGTGAAGGCCATTCTTGCCCATACGTCAAAGACGCACGTCGTCTCCAACACGCCCCAAGCTTGGGTCTTCGCCATGCGCACCATTGGGTCCACCATCGCGGCCGGTGATGGCCTCCAGGGGCCATACCGAAATGCCCAGTAGATGCCATCATGAATGGCTTGCAATGGCGATGTGCCACACGTCGTACCCTTCGTATGCTCTTGACGCAGTCCACAAGACTGAGAGCGAACTCAGCAAACTCAGAGGAAAGGAGAAGACTGGAAATGAGGGAAACCGTCCTGGTTGGCGGTACATGCGAAAATCGGCGTTCCACCGCTAATGACCACGCAAAAGCTTCCGCCTTATACCGCGCAGGGGCATTCGCGCCGATCCTCGCCGTAGCCGGTGTCGCTCTTTGCCTGAGTATCATCGGACTGGGACCTGGTCTACTTCTTCTCGGCATCGCTGCAATCTTGGGCCTCTTTGCCGTCCTTGGACATTACGGACTACGCTCAGCCCCCGGACCAACCGGCCTTCGAAACGATGCCCCTGCAACCTGCCGCCCAGTGCACGTACCGCCCGCCTCACCGCATCACAACTGACTGGGTCTCCGGATTAGCGTAGTGATGGAGGGAAGCGTGTATATGCCGCCGTCGTCAGAAAGGTCCACGACCGCATCCGACCCGCGCGCCGCGACCGGCGCCTTCCCGTCGATTACATGGATGCGGTTTTCCATGGTGGTCCTCGCGCTGCTGGACGCGGCCGCCCATCTCTTCGCAAGTCCGGGCCAAACTCACGTCATCACCTTCTGGCTGGAAACCGAAGTCGCCGCGTACATCCTCATCAGCGTCATCTACCTGTTGGGTCTGCGTAGTTGGTATGGGCCGTCCATCGCCTACTCCGTCGTCAATCTGGTCATCTTCTTCATCTCCGCCTACGTCCCCATCCCCGGCGTCACCCATGGAGCACTCGCCGGCCACGTCGCCTTCGGCCACTATTCCTTCGGCCGCGGATTTTCTTTGCTGGCATGGGTCTACCTCATCGGCATGGGACTGTGGCTCAACCGCATCGATCGGGGCAGTCAAGTGGACGCGCTACTGCGCAACCGGGTGTTCGACGAGCAACCGGAAAGGCACAGCGCATAACCACAACGCAGACACCCCTGGACACCCTTTCATGAGCGTCCCGGCCTGGTCGGGGGTCCGCCCTGCGGCCTCGCCGGGACGCTTGTGCCCCTGAGCATCGATCCGGCGTCGGCCCCCCACTGATCCTCGTGCGCGTCCGCGCCAGCAGGTCGTGGCCGCCCGCCACGTGCTGACCTCTACATGGACGGCCTGCCCCTCGCGAGGACAAACGGCAATCAGCGAGCACCGGTGGCACCACGCCGGTGGCCTCCAGAGGCCATACCAAGATGCCCTACTGAGGCCAGCGCGAATGGCTTGGTGCGGTGATGTGCGATGCATTGGTCTTCCCGTATGCTCTCGACGAGATCACAGGGGTTCACAAAAGGTTCGCGGGAACGAGGGAATCGCCATGGGTGGCAGCACGTTGGGAACCAGTCCACTTCCTCTTCATGAACGCGACACACCCTCCCTCCTATCTCTGGCGGGGCAATTGGCGGCCGTCTTCGCTGTGGCAGGTTTTGCTCTCTGTCTGACTATCATCGGTTTCGGAGCCGGCCTTCTTCTTCTGGGCATCTCAACCATCCTCGGCCTAGCCACCGTCGTTGGACATCATGCGCTGCGATGGGCCCATGTCCCCAACAGCTCGCCCACTCATCCTTGGGCAGACCAGAGCCTGTTGAACTCCTCGCGGCCACTGCAGCATCACGAATAGCCGGTACCGACACCCGACAGTCATGGTCGCAGCGAAGCTCGTATGCCGAAGGGGTATGCACAATGGCTGTTCAAGCGCGAAGCAACCGTGTGCCTGGCCAGCAACCAAACGCCCAATCTGGACCTCACGGTCTGTATCCGAACCCGCCCACGCATCTACCGGCTGCCCTCGTTCACGTCACTGCCATACTGTGCCTCGGCCTCTTCCTGGAAGTGGTCGCCGCCATGCGTCCGCTCCTGACGGCCGGGGGAAATCCCTGGGCATGGCTTCCCGTGGTCTTTCTCCCCCTCGCGTTTGCATTGACCTTGCTCGTCGAAGTTGTGCCAAGTCCACCAATCGTCCGGGCGTTTGGTGCTGCAATGGGCTTGGCCTTCCTTATCGGAGTATTGGGAACCATCTTCCACCTGGCGGCGCATGGGCTGTTGGGTCCTCGCTGGGGCCGGTGGCTGCAGTTCGGCTCGTGGCTCGGCGATCCCCCGGTCTTCGCCCCGATGTCCTTCGCACTGCTCGCCGTCATTGGCGCGAGCGCAATCGCCTCACCACGCTTTCTGGCGGCCCCCTCCACCAGAGTCCCGTGGGCACTCCTCGGCGTCGCGCACGGTCCCTGGCGGTCCTTGGCCGCAATCCTCGGCGGCATGACGCTCATGGGGATTGCCTTGGTGGCGTCTCCGGGCCGCGCAGTCGGGGTGCTCATTGTCCTGGCGGGAGCGATTTGGCAAGGAGTGCTCCTGTTCGCAATGACTCGTCCACACGCCCCGCTCACATCCGGCTCGTACTTATCTCCAGAATCGGAAAAGCAGGCAACACCCGCTGACTAGTTCGTCCTCGGCTGTATTGCGTGCATCCACAGTATGGGAGGCAACGGACCATGCGCAAGGACAAAGCGGCTGGGCCACGACCCGTGCGGTTGACCTCCCTCCGGTCGATTGCCATCGCTGCGGCGATTGGCATCATGGTGCCACTCCTACAAGGGACTGTTAGCGCCGCATCGGCGCGCACACCGTCACCCTCCGCGGTCCTGACCGCGGGGCGAAACGTGTTTGTACAAAACTGCGCCAGTTGCCACGGACCGCAGGCACAGGGCGGACTCTCCTTCGGCTCCGTTCGGGCGGCAAACATTCGCGGCAGCCATTTGCGGGCACTGCACACGCCGTACACGCAGGCACGCCTCCAACGCGCAATCGCTGATGGCATCGATCAGAACGGCAAACCCCTCAACGCCGCCATGCCGCGATGGAAGGGGATTCTGTCTGACACAGAGCGTCAGCAGGTGGCTACCTACCTGTGGTCCCTTCGCGCCGAACCGGTCGCATCGACTACACACACCGTCCATTCCGTTGCCACAATTCCACTCCTTGAAGGCATCGTAATGCTGGCATTCATCGCGGGAGGGGCGGTAATCACGAAGCGGTGGCAGTACTGATCCGTGCTAAAGCGACACACATTGCGCAGCCCGGCCGCACCGGCCGGTCCCACGCTTCTCATCCCCCGGGGTCTCCCTTGTCCCCACCCGGCCGAGGATTGAAGCGGCTGGCGCGTCGGGACCGAATCCGGCCACCCGACCAACAGCCATGCGCCGCGCTACTCGACGCACGGCGACGCGCGGGGGGAATCGATGGCCTTGACCCGTTCGGGACTCGCCCCGAGGACCCTTCGGCCCTGTCAACAAACGACGCGCTGAAGTAGTCTCCCCGAGGCGTCCCCCGTACCCACACCGTTGAAGCCAGGCCGCAAATGCGTCCGGTGGGCGATATCGGTGGCGCGCCGGATGGGTCCGCAGGGGGATTCAGCATGGTCGACCCGCTCACGCCACAAGCCAAAGGTACGCGGACAGCCACACCGCCCCCGACGCCGCGAAAGACCAGGGTCTGGACGTGCTCGTGGCACTTTCTGACCCCACTACCTTTGGCTGCGGCACTTCTGGTAGTAGCAACTACCACGGTGCTCACACTCATTGCCGTGACCTCTCTCATGAAAACAATGGACCGGACTCTGGTCACGCTCGTCGAACAGAGCCACAACGCTGGCCATCTCTGGGTGGACTTGGAGACCCAACGTACCTATACGGAGAAGATCGCCGCGACAGGCACCGCGAGCAAGACAACCCTGGTCGCTATCGAGCATGCCACCGCCGACGCACACCGCAGGCTGGTCAATTTGGTGGACGCCTCTCTGGACCCCCGCAATCAAATTGCGTATGCCAACGTCCTTCGTTCTGATCAAGTCGCACTACCGATGCAGCAGCATTTACTGCACGCGATCGCAGTTGGGCACGCCGCGCAAGCACAGACGATTTGGCGGCAATTGAATCCCAGCCTTTCGCTGGCCGAGTCCGCCGCGCATACACTGTGGCACGAGACGTACGATGACTTCCCCCGGCGTGTATCCTCCATCATGGGCAATGGCATCCAAGCCCATCGCCAGTTGCAACTCGCCGCATTCGCCATAGTGGCGGCCGGTTTCGCCGCCATCAGCGTATGGGCGGGCACGACTGTAGCTCAACCACTCGGTCGCCTCGCGCAGGCTGCAGACGCGATCCGCGACGGCGACTTGACGGTTCGACTGCCTCCTTTTCACATCCGGGAGTTCAACACACTGTCGGAAGGTTTCAATACAATGGCGGAATCACTGGAACAGATGCGGGCTGATGAGGAAGAAGTGCACAGACAAGCGTTGGTCTTGCGCGAAGAGCAGGCCGCTCTTGCGCAATATCGACTCGGCCTCATAGTTCAAGCGCAAGAAGAGGAACGACGGCGCTTGGCACAGGACCTCCACGACGAAACCTCTCAAGCGTTGACGGCAATCCTGTTGAGCCTAGAGAGTATGGCTCATGATCTACCTCAATCGATACTGCCAGACATGCGAATGTTGGTTTCGCTTGTCCAAAGTACGATGACCGCGGTGCACAATATCGCAATCGATCTTCATCCCCCGGTTCTGGACGAAATGGGATTGGCTCCTGCTCTCCAAGAATGGTTGGATCACTTCGCGTTGCGCGCGCCGCTGCCGGTGGTGTTCTCCTGCGACCCCTCCATGCCCAGACTATCGAGAACCGTGGAAACCGCGGTGTTCCGAATCGTCCAAGAGGCCGTCACCAACGCGGTCCGTCACGCGCGCCAAGCCAGTTCTGTTCACGTGGAACTGCGCATCAGCAAGGATCACCTCTCCCTACAGGTCGTTGACGACGGCATCGGCTTCCCCCGGCGAAAGTCGCCAGGAGCACAACAACGGCGCGGCCTGGGCCTGGTGGGAATGCAAGAGCGCGCTCGGCAGATCGGTGGCAGCATGGAGGTTGTCGCGCTTGAGCCCCGCGGTACCGCCGTACGTCTCGGAGTGCCACTGAATCAGCCATCACTTACAGATGCGGGCAACGTTGGCTGCCTGACCCACTCGTGACAATTAGGGAGGATCGGCCATGATCAGCCTTGCATTGGTGGATGATCATGAAGTGGTGCGTACTGCACTGCGTCTTCTATTGGAGAGGGTGAACGGCATCGAGATCATTGGCGAAGCAGCGGATGGAGAATCTGCCCTCCATCTGATCCAGGCAACCCGGCCGGACGTGGCGCTGATTGACGTCGCGCTGCCTCGAATGAACGGCTTCTCCCTCGCTGAAGAACTCACGCGCCGCGAGATCCCAACTCGCATGCTGTTCCTAACGGCATACGAGAGTCCAGCCTATCTGACGCGCGCCATGGAAGCCGGGGCCCTCGGCTACGTGCCGAAAAGCGCTGGTGAACAAGAGGTGCTCTCTGCAATCCGACAGGTGGCCGCCGGTCGTCCCTATGTCTCTCCAACTGTGGCCGGAACATTGGCGGTCGCGCTACGCGACCGAAGCACGACCCTTCCGTCCCCACTCACCGCACTAACCAACCGCGAACGCGAAGTTCTCGACCTTGTCACCGCGGGTCGCACAACCGATGAGATCTCCGCGGTTCTGGCGATCAGTCCGCACACGGTCCATCGCCACCGGGGTGCCATTATGCGCAAGATGGGATTCCATGACCGAGTGGAGTTGGTGCGGTATGTCTTGGCGAATGACCTCACCACCGACCCAAAGAATCCCCCCGCCGGGGGCGGATAACAGGCGTGTGTGGTCCGACGCTCGCCTCAACTCCCCGCGCCGGCATGCTGGCCCGTCGGGCACCGCGGCGCCGCGGTATGTAGAACGGCGGATGGACCGCAACGCTCGGGAGGTGATGCATCACGGAAATCTGGGCCGCGTACAACCAGCCCACCGCTGTTAGCCCGCCGTGGGACCGGTTCTTGCCCTCGGGTGGGCAAAGTCACGGTGGGACGGCCGGCGGCCGCCCCATGTCCTTGGCGACGACCGTACACGCTACATGCCCAGAGTGGCGATCAGAGCCTTCGGGTCTTCGGCGCTCACAATCCACGCGGTGTACTCACCGGAGCGAAAGGAAACCTTCACTCCACTGCCCGGCCGATGATGGACGATGGCGAAAACGCGGTCCTGGCCGCTGATGAATGTACCCATCGCGAAGACGCCCGGAATCCGCGAGCCCGGCATCTTCCAACCACGCACCTCGTGGATGGCGTCGTCCAGAGCCGTCACCGCCGTCACGGAGTCGAGCGGGGCGCGCAAGTCACCGTGCACTCCCTCCATCTTTTCCAGGGTGGTCAACTTGAGCGCAAGCGCGTCACCGTCCCGAATCAACTCAGCCATCGCTCATCCACCTCCCGGGAAGCCGTGCGCCAGATCGGCATCCGCTCCCATAGCGTGGGCTCCGAGGCTCCCGTTGCTGGCAGATGCGTCGGATGATCGCCCACGTCCCCACGCCGTGCTAGTCTAAGCCAGTGTTTCAGGATTCTCAAGACGGATTGTATTTGACCCACCGGAGCCAGTTGGACAATGACCGACCCGTCCCGAAATACCGCTCAGGATCAGGGACCGACCCGTGACGACCAGGCAAGGGAGGGACGGACCCCGAAACATTGCTTAGCGGGGCTCGGCGGACTGTCTTGACAGAGGGGTCCACCTCACATCGCCTGGAAGCACCTTGCCGCGGTGGGTACATCCGACCCCGGCGGGCCGCCGTCAACCGGCCTAACGTCCGCCGATTCGGGTGCGCGAGCCGTCGGCTTCAGCCGACGGTCGTGGACTGCTCAGCGGCCCGCGGGCGCAGCGATCGGGATGCGATGAACACACGGACACTTCCGGAGCCGAAGGGACGGGTGGGTCGATGCGAGAGAGATCGGATGTGCCGGCCCCGAACCCCAAGGCGATCCTCGCTGCGCTGCACCTGCCCGCGCCCGATGCCGTGGAGCCCGCAACCGGCGGCGCGGACACGCTCGTTTGGCGCGTCAGCGCAGGCCGGACGGCCTTCGCGCTCCGCCTGCTCCGTGCGGGGGAGGAAGGCCGATGCCGACGCGAGGCGGGTGCCATGGCGGCGGCGGCGGCCGGGGGACTACCCGTGCCCGCTGTGCGCGCCGTCGGCACCTGGGAGGACCGACCGGCGATGCTGATGGATTGGTGCGCAGGCCACACGTTGGTGGACGAGTTCCGCGCGAACCCGGGCTCCCTGCGTCACATGGGAAGGTTGTTCGGCCAGGCCCAGGCCGCGCTGCACCACATCGCGCCGCCGTCCGGGTTGAACACCGGCTGGCTCGACGCGAGTGGGCCAGAGGGAGGCGGCATACGCGCCCGCCTCGCCGCGCTGCCCGCCCGCGGCGACTCGCTGGTCCACTTCGACTATCATCCTCTGAATGTCCTGACCGACGGCGAGCGCATCACCGGCATCATCGACTGGGCCAATGCCAGCGCGGGCGATCCGCGGGCGGACCTCGCCCGGACGCTGTCCATTCTCCGGCTCCACTACCGGCAGCGTGGGGACATCTCCGTTGCGGTCTCATGGTTTGCCCGGGCATGGCGGCAAGGATATGCACGGGCCTGTGGTCTCGCCGTCGACGAAGACTTGGCCCTGTTCTTCGCCTGGAGCGGGCTTGCGATGATGCAGGACCAGGCGGGGAAACAGGAGCAGGCCTTCCATCACCGGGCCCGCGCTTGGGCCGCGCGATGGGCGAAGCGTGGGGGCTGTCCTCTATAGGCGAAGGTTGTGCAACGGCAGGAGCTGGCTCCCTGCAGGTGCGGCGGGGGGCTCCGTGTCCGTCGCGGAACTGCCGGCGGGCGAATCGCGGAACACGGGTTTCGTGATCGCCGTCGGGGCCATCCGACGGCGAAAAACAGAACCCACTCGGCCGCTCGACACCTCAGTAGCGGCAGCGGCCGCTCCCGGTGGGCGCACCGGTCTCACGGGCGACCGTGCCGTGACGTTTGACGCCGGCGGCATCTTGATCCATTGGCTGTCCCACCTTTCCGAACCTTTCGGAGTGCCCTGTCGCCTGGGCGAGAATCCCACTTCCGGAAGATACGTCCCTGGTCCCTGGTCTCCGCGCGCGCCTACGCCCGCTACCAACAGGAGCACCCTTCACCCGGGGACGTGGGCGACGCCGGCCGGGACTGGTGGCGCGGGTTGGACGTATCCGGGTTGCGGGCGGCCGGCGTTACCGGCGACCTGGTCGGGATGGCGGATCGGATGATCGCAACCGCGCGGGCCCGGGGTTCCCACCTGGGTGCTTGATCCCGACGTGCCCGCCGTCCTGGACGCGATCCGGGCGCGCGGCGTGGCGTTGGCGGTCGTCTCGACTGGGATGGAGACCTCCAAGAGCGCTTGGCCGCGCTGGGCATTGCCGGCTACGTCGCGTTCATAGCGGATTCGGGGGTGATCGGAGTCCGCAAGCCGGACGCCGATATCTACCGGACCGCCAGTGCCGTGACGGTGTGCCACCGCTGCGGTCCACCCATGTGGGTGACCGGCCCGACAGCGGCGGCACGGTTGCCCGTGCCGCCACTGCCACGCCCGTGCTCTACGACCCGTTGGACTGCTGGCAGGGGCCGGACGTCAGAGTGCGGCGCTTGCTCGACCCGCTGGTCGTCCTACGGGCGGGTGATGGCGACGCTCCATGGACGCCAGGTGCCGCCCCCCGCCGGCTGCTTTCGCCAGCGTTCCTCAGGAGGCAACTGCTCTCGGGGGGTGATGCCCTTTGCGCCTGAAGCGGCGGCGGCGGCGGCGGTGGCTCGCTGGCCGGGGCCGGCGAGTGGGTTTGTCACACCGGGGATCCCGAGCGCCTCCGAAGTCGCATTCCCTTAGGTTCCGGCCCACACATCGCGCCGCAGGGCCCCGTTGCAGCATCCCTCTATGGTTGGCGGTAGGCCCGACGTTGAACGGCGTGCTACGTAACAGAAGTATTGGGTTCATGCGCCGCCTGACCGACATCCCTACCGCCGTCCGACAGACACAGCTCCCGGGTCGTCAAACGGAAAGCACAGGTCATCGATGGGCGTCATCTCTCGGTGAACCAGACGGTGGCTCGGATTCAAGTCGCCGGAGTCCAACTTGCCGAACACCCCGACGAGCACGTCCTCGGCGGCCTTGCGTGGAAAGATGGCGACCTCAACCTCGAATTCGGGTGTCAATGACACGTCCGTCGTGTGATAGTTGGATGCGAGGGGGCCAATCGCCAAGGTGACGGTGTCGATGAGCGTCTTGGTCCCGTTCAGCCCAAACACCCGAATTGTGGCCTGAACGGGCCGACAGTGATCATTGTTGAGGACCTTCGTAAACACCAGCGCTGACCTGTTGGAGCCGGTGTTTTCCATAGGACCCGTGGAGTATGCGTGCGTCACTCTCGTTATACCTCCTGCCAGCGGAGGTCCGTCTGATGTTCCGGCACCCTTCTGCGCTGGCGCATACACCCTATTCAGACGGCCGGACAAGGGTGACTTCTCCCGGCATGCTGGCCGTTGTTTTCCAGCGCGGAGACCGTTGGTGTGTTGGCGTATACTCCATTCACCAGCGGTGGGGAGGCCACATTGCAAGAAGGGACTGGTGGCCATGACAGCGAGCGAGATCATGACCCGCGAGGTCCGGACCGTGCGCCCGAGCACCCCTCTGAAGGACTGTATGGCTGCAATGGTACAGGGCCACTTCAGCGGGTTGCCCGTCACGGACGGTGGCCGGGTGGTGGGTATCATCACCGAGGGGGACCTGATCCGGCGACTGCGGCGACACGTGCCGTGGATGATGTTCTTCATGGACGGAACCGCCATCCCCGCGAATCCTCCGTCGGGCGAGTCCCTGCATGATCTGTTGGCCGAACTACGCGAACGACCAGTCCGGGATCTCATGACACCGCATGTCGTCTATGTTTCACCCGAACAGGAGATCGAGGATGTAGCCAAAGTACTCATCGATCGCCACATCAAGCGAGTCCCCGTCCTCGACGGCAATCACTTGGTGGGCATCATCAGCAGAGGCGATTTGGTGCGGGGGATGTTGCAGGGGTGATTTGAGGACGGTGAGCGCGGCCATTTGTGGTCGTGCCTCGCATCGCCGCCAGCCACCGCGGCACAAACGACCCCGCCCTCCACGCGGACTCTTTCGGGACACAAGTTCACCCCCAAGTCCCTCCAGGAGGTCGCCCCCTGAGCATGGGGCACTCTGACCGCCCAGGATACCTGAACAAGGTGGAGCCGCTGGCCAGCGACCGGCGGCTCCACGGATTGTCGATTTCAGATCCCGCGCCGGCCGAAACTTGACCATGCGGGTGGCCGGCACGTCGATCGTCTCGCCGGTTTCCGGGTTGGGGCCCTTGGGCGCCGATCGCTCGGCGGGCACGCAACCCCCAGGCCAGACACCTCAACGCGCTCCCCACGACTCAATGCGTCGCCGACGGCGCTTGCCCCGCCTGCCGGACCGACGCCTCCCGGCCGTCCCCGATCCGACCCCCCGCCGCCCAATTACGCCTTCCGCCTTGGCCGCTCCAGTCTCCCGGACCGCTCCACCACCTCCGTCACCCCCACGTCCAGCACGTCCGCCACGAATCGCACCGCCATCGCCGCCACCCGGATCGCCTCCGCCCGCATCGCGCCCGCCCTCCGCTCCTGGAAGAAAACCTCCCGCTCCTACTCCCGCACCTCCTCCAGCACCACCGCGTACCCTTCGTGCGCCGACCGCATCGGCCCGTGCGCTTGTATCGCCCGGCCGAGTTCCTCCGCAACCTCGTTCATCACTTGCGCAATCCGCAGGGGTTCGTCAGCCGTCGGCCTGCGCACCGCCGCCACCTCCGCGCGTCCCTACATCCACCGCCCGTTCCAATCGTAACCACTCGCCAACAGCGGCGAGATGTCCACCTGGACGACAAGACCACGGCCGGGATCGCTACGGGGCCCCCGCTGCTACCGGGAAGAAGCGCCGGCGGCCCAATCGCCATACACCTCACGAAATAGCTCCGATTCGGCCCCTTGCAAGGCTTGCTCCAACGCCGCCGGATCAACCGCTTCCTCATCACGTTACGTTATCACCCTACGTTGGTCGAACTGCATCAGCCTGAGCAGCCATATGCCGAGTGTCTACAAACCCTATTCATGCAACGCTCGATCCACAGGGCGCAGCAGAGTTCTGTTTTCATCCGGCGCAATCCGGCCACCGCGTCCGTCGGCGAGGATGCGGCGCCCGCCGCTTGGGCGCGCACAACAGAGCCACGAGTTCCTCCCCGCCGGAACGACCCGGGCAACATACCCGGCGAGGCACGGCGCCGCTGAGTACGGTTCGCCGCACGCCGACCCGGCCAGTCCAGGAGGGCCGCTCCAGACCCGGCAGTCCGCCGCCCGGGCCCTCCAGGCAGGCACGAACGGCCACCGCCTGCCACTGCAGCCGTTGCGCAACCGCCTCACGGTCCGTTACCGTTCCCAGGGCATCCCGTCCGGACCGCGGGCAACCGCGCCATTGATGGCTTCCCTGCGCCGCCGTCGGCGCCCTGCCCCAATCCGCTCCGGCAGGTGGGATTCCGTCGCGAAACGGCGAAGCTAGGCCTACGGTCGGTCATGTCTCCGACCCGCCGCCTCCGGTCCCGAACCTCCCGGGGGGTGCATCCGTGCGCCAATTGGTCCTCGCTTTCGGCGCCTGGCTCTGGTCGTGGTGGGTGGCCGGAGGTGCCGCCTGGCTGCTCTTTTTCGCCGTCGAGCTCGGCGCGGCCCGGCGCGGCGTCCGGCTATTGCCGCGCCTCGGAGATGTTCTGCCCGATACGTCCGAGGGCGCATGCCCGCCGGTGACGGTCGTGGTCGCGGCGCGTAACGAAGAGGGGTCGGTGGCGGCCGCCACACGTTCGATCCTGCGCAGCGACTACCCCCGCCTGCAGGTCGTCGTGGTCGACGACCGCAGCGACGACCGGACCCCGGAGATCCTCACCGACCTGGCAGCCGGCGAGCCGCGGCTGGAATGCCTGCGCGTGCAGGACCTGCCGCCGGGCTGGCTCGGCAAAAACCACGCACTGCAGCGCGGCTCCGAGCGGGCCCGCGGCGAGTGGCTGCTGTTCACGGACGCAGACGTCCGCTTTGGGCCGAGCACCATTCGTCGGGCCGTCGCCCTGGCCCGGCGGGACGGCTACGACCACGTGACGGCGATTCCGGCGCTGGAGGCCCCTGGATTGTGGCTGCGGCTGTTCTTGGCGTGGTTTTCGCTGGTGTTCAGCCTCTGGCAGCGCCCCTGGCTGGCCAACCGGGCCGACCGCAGCACGGCGATGGGCATCGGCGCCTTCAACCTCGTTCGTACCAGGGTGTATTGGAATCTGGGCGGGCACGCCGCCCTGCCCCTGGCCGTCGCCGACGACATCACCCTGGGCCGACGCATCAAGGCGGCCGGTTATCGCCAGCTCGTCGTCACCGCGGGCGGGCAGGACGAGTCCGTGCCACCGCTCCTGGCGGTGCAGTGGTATCCGGACCTACCGTCGGCGGTGCGCGGCATGGAAAAGAACGCGTTCGCGATGTTCAACTTCCAGGCGGCACCACTCCTGGGTTGGATCACGCTTGGGACGGTGGTCGCCTTCTGGCCGCTTCTGGCCGTCCTGATGGCACCCGGCTGGCACCGGCTGCCGTGGCTCGTGGTGCTGCTGGTGGCCAGCGCGTCGTACGGCGCGGCCGGCCGCCAGGCCCTGGGACGCTTCCCGCTCGTGCTTGGACTGCTGTATCCGTTGGCGCAGTGCCTGCTGGCCTGGACCGTGCTGCGCTCGGCCGTGCTCACCCTGATGCACGGCGGGGTCCGCTGGCGAGACACCTTCTATCCCCTGGAGGAACTGCGCCGCGCCCAGTTGGGCGTCGCGCCTCCGCGCTGACCTGCCGACAAGCGATCCAACGACAGACAGGAGCTAGGCGCCGTCTGCCGAATCTTGGCCGACGCTTATGGTGCCGCAGGACTCCGGTTTGCTGCGGGGGGGGTTAGGTCTACGCCGCACGTTTCGCCTGCCGCCCGCGTCGGAGCGCCGATCCTTGGCGCAATCGCTCTAATGCCGTGCATGGCCCCCCCCCGTGCCGCGCACGGGGCGCCGCCAGGGCCCGCGGAACTCGGCCGGGCCTGCCCGCGCCGCCAGGGACACCGGATCCGATGCGTAAGGCGCGAGAGGAGTTGCAAGGGACGATGTCCACCGATGGTTCAGGCGGCGTGACCGAACGCCCCGCAGGCCGGAGGCAATTGCTGCAACTGGCGGCCGCCGCCGGTCTGGCCCTGCCTGCGTTGGCCGCGTGCGGGAAGGCGGCGCCGGCCAATGTCTCCAAGTCTAGTTCCACCGCCAAGACGGCCTCCACTCCGAAGGTCAAGCTGCTGCCGACGACCGGCACGCCGGTCTGGCCCGTGGATCCCAGCACGGCGCAGCCCACCGCCGGCTGGAGCATGTACGCGACCAAGGGATCGCTGGTCGAGTTGGTCACCTTTGGCGCCGACATCTGGGGTACCAACGACAACTTCTCGTACTGGGCCGAACAGGCCAAGGGCGACGGTATCTGGTCCTGCCGGGCGGCGAAGCTCTCCAAGACCTCCACCGGCGGCTGGTCCAAGATGGGCCTGATGCTCCGCCAGGACCTCCATTCCAGCGCCGTCTTCGTCGACCTGGTTGCCACAGGCACCAACGGCGTGGACCTGCAATACCGCGGCAAGGCCGGCGCCGACGCCGGCGGCGGCCCGGGCATCGACAGCGCCGGCGCCCCGCCCGTGTATTTGAAGATGGAGAAAAAGGGCGCGACCCTCACAGTGTCGGACAGCTCCGACGGCAAGACGTGGAAGAACCAACAGGTGTTCAAGTTCACCACAGCCAAACCCGACGGCAACGGCAACCTGCCCAAGGGAACGGTGCCGCAGTTCACCGATCCGTATTACGTCGGCCTGTGCGCCTGCTCGCACCATCCGACGCTGCAGGGCGTCGCCGGCTTCGACCACATCACGGGCCTGGCCAAACCGAAGTACTACGCCGTGTACAATCACTCCGCCAAGTGGCAGTGGTAGCACGGCGGCGGGCGCGGGCACCAGGCCCGCGGGGGCCCGGGCTCCAGGCCAAGCCTGCGACCCGGGCCTCCGCCTTCCGCCAGCGCGCGCGAAGCGGTCAGACACCCGCCCGGGTCGGGCCAGGAGGGACGCTCCTATGCGGCTGATCCGCTACCGGATGGACGGCGAAGCCCGCCTCGGCGCCCTCGGCGCGGCTTCCGACACCGACACGGTCCACGATCTCGGCCTTCCGGCCGATCCGCTCCCCTGGCTGCGCCGCGTCGCCCGCGACGGCGAGGCCGGATTGGCGGCCCTGCGCGCCACCGCCGCCGCGGGACGCGTGGTGGGTCGCCTCGACGTCCTGGAGGCGGCGGGCGAGCTCCTGACGCCCATCGCGGCCCCTGAGGTGTGGGCGGCGGGGGTGACCTACCGCGCCAGCCGCGACGCCCGAGACCGCGAACAGCGCACGAGCGGCGCGGGCCCGACGCCCTACGACCGGGTGTATGTGGCGGCGCGGCCGGAGCTCTTCCTCAAAGCCACCCCATGGCGCGTCGTCCCGCCAGGCGGCCGCATCGGCCTGCGCGGCGACGCCCACCTCACCGTGCCGGAGCCCGAGGTGGGACTGGTCCTGGACGGCGACGGCCGCATCCTGGGATACACCCTCGGCAACGACGTTACCGCCCGCGACATCGAGGGCGCCAACCCCCTGTACCTGCCCCAGGCCAAGATCTTCGAAGGCGGCTGCGCC
The DNA here is from genome assembly GCA_021806565.1 of Bacillota bacterium. Classification (GTDB taxonomy): domain Bacteria; phylum Bacillota; class Sulfobacillia; order RBS10-35; family JAJYVN01; genus JAJZXK01. The sequence goes on from JAJZXK010000048.1 coordinate 21,517, forward strand.
GTCGGCCCCGCCATCCTGGTCGCCGCCGCGGCTGGACCCGGCGGTTTCGACATCCACTGCAGAGTCGAGCGCGGCGGCGCCACCGTCTGGGATGGCCGGACCAACACCTCGGACATGCGGCGCGGCTTCGGGGACCTGGTGGCCCACCTGCGCGCGCACAATCCACTGTGTCCGGGGACCGTGCTGCTGACGGGCACCGGGGCCGTGCCTCCGGACGACTTCACCCTACTGCCGGAGGACCGGGTGGCAATCTCGGCAGCGGCGATCGGGACGCTGCGCAACACCGCCGTGCGCGTCTGAGCGGCCCCCGCTATACTGACGCCCGGAGGATGAAGCATGCAGCGCCCCCCGATCCAGGAAGAGATGGACCGCATGCGGTTTGACACCGCCGACCCCTCGACGGTGCGCGCCGACCTGCTGGACACGTTCCCCTACGCCTATGCCGGGCGCGAGCTCGTGCTGGAGTTGACGACCGACGAGTTCACGTCCGTCTGCCCCTGGTCCGGCCTGCCGGACTTCGGTCGCCTGCGGGTCGTCTACGTCCCCGACGCCCGCTGCCTCGAGTTGAAGTCCTTCAAGTACTACCTGTTCACGTACCGCAATGTCGGCATCTACTATGAACACCTGACCCAGCGCATCCTCGCCGACCTGGTCGCGGCGTGCGATCCGCTGTATATGCGCCTCGAGGGGGATTTCGGGCAGCGTGGCGGCATCGCCACCCGGGCCCGAGCCGCCTACCGCCGCCCGGGATGGACGGCCCAGGGGCCGCTGGAGCCCTGACCGCTCAGCCGCATCCCGACGGCAGCAGCAGGCGCTGGGCGCGGGCGGCATCACGGGCGATCTGCGCCTTGAGCGCCTCCAGGTCCGGAAACCTGCGCTCGCCGCGCAACCGCCGTACAAATGCCACCTCCAGATCCCGCCCGTAGAGGTCTTCCCCGAACCCACCCAGCAGGTGCACCTCCAGTTGAAACGGTCCGTCCGGCCCCGTGGTCGGGTTGCGCCCCAGGTTGGCGACGCCCGCCAGCCATGGACCGCCCTCGATGCGGCAGCGCACCGCATATACGCCCGCCGCCGGACAGGCAAGCCCCGCCGTCGGCACGAGATTTGCGGTGGGAAAGCCGATCGTCCTCCCACGGCGCTCACCTGGCACCACCCGGCCTTGCAGCGCGAAAGGGTGCCCGAGCAGACGGGCGGCCAATCCCGGCCGACCGTCTGCAAGCGCCTTGCGAATGCGCGTCGACGAGATGGTCCCCCCCTCGGCCCGCACCAGCGGCACGATGCCGGTCTGCAGACCACAGGCCTGCCGGCCGAGCACCGCGAGCGTCTCCGCCGTACCAGCCGCCCGGGCGCCGAAGCGGAAGTCCGCCCCGACAAAAGCGCGCCGGGCTCCAGCCCTCCGACACAAATACTCCTGAACAAAGGTCACCGCCGCCACCTCGGCCAGGGCGGCGTCAAAGCGCAACTCCACCAGGGCGTCGACACCGAGCGTTTCCAGGTGGCGAGCGCGCTGGTCGGGACTGGAAAGCAGGTCAGGTGCCTGTTCCGGCCGCAGCACCGCCAGCGGGTGCGGCACGAAGGTCAGCACGGCCGCGAGGGCGCCGTCCGCCCGCGCGGCCCGCAGCATGGCCTGGATCACGGCCTGATGGCCGCGGTGCACGCCGTCGAAGGTACCGACGGCAAGAAACGGCGGTCCGCCGCCTGCCGTCGTCAGAGCCTCCAGTGCGTCGGCGCGAAGCACGCAGGACCCCCCTCGCCGCCCCCGCCTCACTGCGGGGGCGAGACCAACACCCTCTCCAGGCTCCAGACACAGACACCGTCGGTGCAGCTGCATCTTGCGACCGCCAGGAGCCGGCCCCCGCCGTCGAGCAGCCGGACCGGCCCGTCCCGATCCGCGGCGGTCTGGCGCTGCCGACCCGGGGGGCGCCCATACCGTATCCCGTCCGCATCTCCGGGGTCCAATACCCGCTGCGGCAAGAAACGCAGGGCATCACTCGGCTGCAGCAGGTGACGGGCGAATGTCCCATGCTGCAGCGCCGCACCGATCTCCTCCAGGGTCCAGGATGAGGAAGCCTCGATGCCGGCTGCGGAGGTCCGGATCAGCGCGTCCATGTGGCCGCCCACTCCAAGGCGCCGTCCCGCCTCGGCGCATAGGGAGCGCACGTAGGTGCCGGATGAACACACCACGCAGCAACGCGCGCGGGCCACCTCGCCCGGTTGCCAGTCCAGGAGTTCGAAGCGGTACACGGCTCCTGCGGCCAGCGGCAGCGGCACCGCCTCACCCCGCCGGGCATACACATACAACCGCTCGCCGCGGTAGTGGCGGGCGGAGAACGCCGGAACGGGCAGTTCCAGTTCCCCGCGCATCCCTTGCAGAGCGGCGGAAACACAGGCCGCATCCAGCTCGGCCGCACTGGCCCGCAGACCCGGGGTGCCTGCGGCGTCCTGGGTGTCGGTTTCCACGCCGAGCACCAGGTCGCAGCGGTAGGACTTCGGGGGCAGGTGCAGGTAGTCCGCGAGCCGGCAGGCAGGCCCCAAGCAGACCGCCAGGACGCCGGCGGCGCCTGGATCCAGCGTACCGGCATGGCCGACACGCCACCCGCGCGGCAGGCGGGCGCGCAACCACCCGACCACCCGCTGCGAGGTGGGGCCGGGTGGCTTGAGCAGCGGCAGCACGGCACCCTCCGGCCACGGCAGAGCGTCGATCAGGACAGACCCTCCGGCTGCAACGCGGCGCGGGCCGCATCGAGCACGTGGTTGCGGACCGTCTCCAGGTCCCCTTCCACGGTACAACCGGCGGCACGGGCGTGCCCGCCACCACCGAAGGCCTGGGCCAACCGGCTCACATCCACGCGCCGGTTGCTGCGCAGGCTGACGCGCACCCGGCCGGGCTGATCGGCGGCAAAGAGGGCGGCCACCTCCACCCCGCGCAGCGAGCGGGGGTAGTCGACCAATCCCTCCGAGTCGCCGGGGTCTGCGCTCGACGCGAGATCGGACGCGCGCAGCGAGACCCACGCCAGTTCGCCGTCCGTTCCCAGGCTGTTCAACGCCACCGCCAGCAGGCGCAGGGAACCCGCGCTACGGCTGTCCCAGACCTCGTGTCCGACCAGGGCCAGGTCTGCTCCGGCGGCGCGCAGGCGCGAAGCCATGGCGAGCGTCACGGCAGTGGTGGCGCCGTAACGGAAGCCGCCGGTGTCCGTGGCCAGGGCGGCAAACAGGGCGGTCGCGGCCCGGGCATCCACGGGCACGCTGAGGGCGTCGCACAGGCGCAGGGCGACCTCACCACAGGCCGCGGCATCCGGATCGACATAGTTCACGGTACCGTAGCACTCGTTGCTCCGGTGGTGGTCGATGTTGATCACCACCGGGATCTCGCCCAGCAGCGTGCGGGCGGTGCCGATCCGCTCCAGGTCGGCGCAGTCCAAAAACAGCGCGACATCGAAGGGCCCGGCGGCCTTGTCCGGGGCCACGCACTCGCGATCCGGATCCAGGAACGCCAAATTGGCCGGTATCGGATCGGGACTGACCACCACGGCCTGCTTGCCGATGGCGCGCAGGCCGCGCGCGACCGCCAGCGAACAGCCGATGCTGTCTCCGTCGGGCCGGACGTGCAGCACCAAGAGGACGCGGCGGCTGGCGCGCAACGCCGAAGTGACCGCCGCCCATGCCGAACCGCTGGGCGCCGGGTGCGCCGGGTCGGTCACCACCGCCACCCCACTCCCCTTCGGGCGCTGCGTCAATCCTCCGTCGATCCGGCGCTGTCCCGCTCGCCGTGCAGTTGCCGCAGCACCCGCGCGATGCGATCGCTGTGTTCCAACGAGCCGTCGAGCACGAACTGGATCTCCGGCGTGCGATACAGGCGGATCTCCCGGCCCAGTGCGCTACGCACGTGCCCGCGGGCCCGCGCCAACGCCGCCATGGTGGAGGCCTGCTCAGCCTCCGGACCGAATACGCTCACGTAAATCTTCACGTGGCGCAGATCCGCCGACACCTCGGCCCGCATCACCGACGCAAAACCGATGCCTGGGTCCTTCAGGCCACGCAAAACTTCCGCGGCCACCTCGCGCACCGCTTCCGCGACGCGCGCCGCACGCTCCGCCGCCATGGGGGACACCCCTCCCGCGCCCTGTCCTGCGCATCCCACGCGGGGTAGGAGCACCGGCCGGCCCCTGGGCCCAGGCCCAACCGGCTAGCGCGGCACCTCGCGCTCTTCCAACACCTCGATGACGTCGCCTTCCTTGACGTCCGGATACCGCTCCACGCCGATCCCGCACTCGTAGCCGGCCGCAACCTCCCGGACGTCGTCCTTGAACCGCCGCAGGGATCCCACGCTGCCCTCGTGCACGATCGTCCCACCCCGCAGCAGGCGGCAGGGTGCGCCGCGGCGGACCACGCCGTCGGTCAGATACGACCCGGCGATGACCCCGACATCCGGAACCCGGATGGTCCGCCGAACCTCCGCATGGCCCACCACGACGGTTTCGAACTTGGGCTGCAGGCGGCCGGTCATGGCGCGCGCGACCTCGTCCAGCAGTTCGTAGATCACACGGTATGTCTGGATCTCCACCCCGGTGCGTTGGGCCTCGCGTTCGGCGTTGGCGTCCGGACGGACATTGAAGCCGAGGATCACCGCGTCCGAGGCCGACGCCAGCATGACGTCCGACTCGCTGACCGGGCCCACCCCGGCGTGGAGCAGAACGAGCCGGACCTCGTCTTGGTGTAACTTGTCCAAGGAAGCGCGCAAAGCCTCCAGGGATCCCTGCACGTCCGCCTTGACGATCACCTTGAGGTCGCGGGCCTCCGCCGCGTCCCCGTCCTGGTGGAACTCCGCCAGGGTGACCGCGCGCTCCACACTCAACGCCTCGCGGCGCCGGTCCTCCTTGCGCTCGCCGGCCAGGGAGCGGGCGGCCCGCTCGTCCATCACCTGCAGCGTGTCGCCCGCCTGCGGCAGCTCCTCGAAGCCCATGATGACGACGGGCTTGGACGGCCCCGCCTCACGCAGGTTCTTGCCGGCGTCGGAAAGCAGGGCGCGCGCCCGGCCGAAAACCTGGCCGGCGACGAAGGTGTCCCCGACCCGCAGTGTGCCGGTGTGCACCAGAACCGTGGCCACCGGCCCCCTGCCGCGTTCGACCCGCGCCTCGATCACGGATCCGACGGCGGGCCGCTGCGGGTCCGCCTTCAGTTCCTGAACGTCGGCGACCAAGAGCAACATCTCGAGCAACTGCGGGATGCCCTGGCCCTTCAGGGCCGAAACGGGCACCACGATGGTATCGCCACCCCAGGCCTCCGCGACCAGACCCGCGTCGGCCAGTTGCTGCAGCACCCGATCCTGGTTGGCATTGGGCTTGTCGATCTTGTTCAACGCCACCACGATGGGTACCCGCGCCGCGCGGGCGTGGCTGATCGCTTCCAGAGTCTGCGGCATCACCCCGTCGTCCGCGGCTACGACAAGCACCGCGATATCGGTCACCTGGGCGCCGCGCGCGCGCATCGCGGTGAAGGCCTCGTGGCCGGGGGTGTCGAGGAAGACGACCGTCCGGTCTCCATGCGCCACCTCGTATGCGCCGATGTGCTGCGTGATACCACCGGCTTCGCCCTGAGCGACCCTGCTGCGGCGAATGGCGTCCAGAAGCGACGTCTTGCCGTGGTCGACGTGGCCGAGCACCGTCACGATCGGCGGACGCTCCGCCCGGCGTTCCGGGTTGTCTTCTTCCAACAGAGCCGTCATCGGATCCCGGTCCACTGGGCTCGCCGGCTCCCGCGGTTCGTCCTTGGAATCGACGGCGACCTCCATGGCCTCCGCGACGGCGCGGGCCTGCTCCGGCTCCAATTGCTGATTGATGCCGGCCATGACGCCCTGTTCCAACAGCTTCTTGATGACCTCGGTCACCGGTACCCGCAGCCGCTCGGCCAACTCCGCAACCTGCAACGGCCCGGACAACTCGATCCGCTCGGCCGGCGGGAGTACCTGGGCCTGCGCCCGACCGGCAAGGTTGAGCCGGCGCCGCCGGCGCCCCCGGCCCCGCCGGCCGCCGGAGTCGTCGGAGGATCCCACGAGCACGCCGCCGGGACGCGACGGCCGTCGACCGGCGCCGCCCCGTCGGCGAATCTCGGTGCCTTCACCAAAACCAGGCCGCGGCCGGTCGCGCCGGGGCGCGCCGACGGCCGTCGACGGTGCTCCGGCCGCCGGCATCACGCCGGCCGAAGCCGCGGGCCGCGGGGCGTTCGGGTCGACGCGGCGCACCGGAAGCAACGGCCGCTCGGGATCGCGTAGCGGCGGCGGTGCCCCGGGAACGATCTTGCGCACCGGCAACAACCCCGGCCGCGGCGCCTGGGCCTCGCCGGTCGGAATGCTATACGCCGCCGGTCTGGCCGCCGCCGGGCGCCGGACCGGCGCGGCGGGTGCTTCGGGCTTGGCCGGGTGCGGCTCGGTCTCGACCGCGGCCGCCGCCGCCGTGGGCGCTTTGGCCTCCTCCTCCACGCGTGCGGCCGGAGCCGGAGCCGATGGGGCCGCCGATGGGGCCGCCGTTGGCGCGGCGGCCGCCGGCTCGTGCGGAGCCTC
>JAJZXK010000182.1 GCA_021806565.1 Bacillota bacterium
CCGATCTCCGTGGGGTCATGACTTCCGGTACCAGTCGCGCCAGATGAGCCGGTAGACGCGCAGGCCGCGCGGCAGCCGGTTGATCCCCGGCAGCCAGGGCACGATCACGAGCAGTCCGGTCAGCGTGCCCATGATCGTCATCACGTAGATGTCGGCGTTGGAGGACTGGGAAAACGGCGGGATCTGATACCAGAAGGCATACAGCCAGAGCCAGACCGCGCCGGGGTAGATCCCGGTCTCGTTCATCATGCCCCATTGCTGGCCGACCAGGTGCAGCTTGGCCGCCTCCGCCCCCAGCGCGGCGCCCTGCAGGAACAGCAACGGGCGGGTGTAGTCGGTGGCGTAGAAGCGGTGGCTGGCCAGGAGCATGCCGTCCAGGCCGCCGATCTGCGCCATGCGCAGCAGACCGTCGAGTAGCGCGGGAACGGGACCGGCCGCGGCGGGTGCGGCCACCGTGTTGCGATGCGCGGCGCGCGCGGCATGCAGTGCCGAGCCGTAGGCGGCCTCCCACGCGGCCTGTTGTGCCGGGGTGGCGTGCTCGAAGCGCCGCAGCGCCGCGGCGACGGTCGGATCGACCTTGCCCATGGCCGTCAGGGGCTTGAGCACGAAGTCGGTCGCCGGGTGGATCGGGATGGTGACTCCGGCCAGCTTCTGGGGCGAGAGCGGTCCGAAGTGCTGCACCGAGCCGGTGCCGTGGTTGTATGGCGGGCCGTAGGAAGCGATCTCGCCCTTTGCGTCCAGGTCCCCAAGCGCCGTCTGCAGGAAGGCGCGCGGCCGGCTGGTGGCAAACGCCTGGATGGTGAGGGGCGGCTCGTCCGGGGAGGAAAAGACCGCCGCCAGCGTCAGTACCAGGAGCAGGACGAAGCCGGAGGCGATCAGGGCCTCGCGCACGATGTCATAGGGTTGCTGCCGGGGCGGCCGCGGGTCGGACGGCAGTTCCCAACTCACCGGACATCCCCCCGCTTCGCGCGGTCGTCGGCCAGGGGGGGCACCAACCCGCGGCGGCGCACCAAAAGGACGTGGAGCGTGATCAGCCCGGCGAGCACGGCCGGCATCACGGCGATGTGGATGCTGTACATCTGGCCGAAGTTCAGCAGGTTGAAGAACGCACCCACACCGGTGGAGTTGAGCGCGTCCTTGCCCTGGACGGCGATCCACTGCGAGTCGAGGTTCTGCTGGGAAAGGTAGCCGGTGAACGCCGCCATGATGGAGGCCGCGAAGGTGACGGCGCCCACCACCCAGGTGGCCCGGCGGCCCCGGCGCCAGGCGGCCATCAGGTATTGCGCCCAGAGGTGGAGCACCATGAAGAAGAAGAAGGCCTGCACGCTCCAGAAGTGCACGCTGTTGATGTAGTGGCCGACGACGGATGTGTGCCACCAGCCGGGACCGAAGAGGGCCAGGGTCATTCCGGAGGCGACCAGGCAGCCGAACGAGCCGAGGGTGAGCGAGCCGAACAGATAGACATAGGAGCGGACATACTCCGGCAGTTCTTCCGGCAGAAGGTCTTCGCCCGGGATCGCGGCCGAAAGCCATCGGCGCAGCCTGCCGGTGAGGTTAGGCATCCGTGCCACCCCCCTTTGGTGGTGTCGTGTGCGGGCGGGACCGCGCGTCCCCGTGTGCCGGCAGGCGCAGCGTGACGGCGGCCGCGAACACCACGAACATCAGGCAGAGCACGACCAGATTGGGCACCGTGACGAACAGGACGCCCCAATGGACATAATGTGGCGCCGCTCCGGGCACTTGCTTCCCTCCCCCCTTGCACCGTCCGGATTCCGCCGCCCCGAGCCTACCACCCGGCGATTTGGGCCGTCTATCCACCCGTACCTGTGGCCGGGGCGCCCACGGCCCTCCCTACAGTGCCCCGGCGCGGGCCCGCTCCGCCGCGGGTAGCGGGATCCCTTCGCGCTGGCAGCGGGCGGCCTCGGCGCCGATGTGCGCGTCCAGCGCGGCATCCAGTTCGCGGACCACCGCCGCGACCTCCGGGTCGTCGGCGCGGTTCCGCCATTCGCCTGGGTCCGCTTCCAGGTCGTAGAGTTCCCGTTCACCACCGGCATAGCGGTTATACTTCCAGCGATCCCGCCGCAGCATGTACATCGGCCGCCGGCCGTCCAGCCCGAGCGACCCGACCGCATACCCCTTGGGCCGCCGCGCCGGATCGCCCTGGCAGCTTCCCCAGAGGCTGGCCCCGTCCAGGCCCGGCACCGGCGGCAGTCCAGCCGCGTCCAGGCTGGTCGGCAGCAGGTCGGTGAGGTCGGCGACCTCGCCCAACTGCGACCCGGCCGGAACGCCCGGCCCGCGCAGGATGCACGGCACGCGCGAGGAGGCCTCAAAGAAGGTGAACTTTGCCACCAGCCCGTGGTCATACAGCATCTCGCCGTGGTCGGCCATGAAGGCGACCAGGGTGTCCTCGGCCAGGCCGGCCTCGTCCAGGGCGTCCAGGACCTGGCCGACGCAGGCGTCGACGTGTTCGACGTTGCCGCTGTAGTCGGCGATCCAGTTGCGCGCCGCGGCGTCGCCGGCCGGGGTGAAGGCCCCGGGCAGGGCGCGGCGGCGCGCCGGGGCGGGGACATCCTCCAGGCGGTAGTCCGCGGGCGGGGTGGGCAGGCGCACGTCCTGCGGCCGGTGGCGGGCCGCAAGCTGCGTCGGCGCGGCGAAGGGGCGGTGGGGGCGCAGGAAGGAGACGAATAGGAAGAAGCCGGGTGCGGCGGGGTCGCCGGCGCACTGGTGCAGGAAGCGCGCTGCCTCGCGTGCGAAGAAGCTGTCGGGGTGGTCCGCCTCGTCCAGCAGGGCCGCTTCGCCCTCCGGGGCGGGCACGTCGCGCCAGGGGCTGCGGTGGCCGGTGTAGGTGTCGACCCAGGGCACGCCCGAGCCGGCGTCGTCCGCCCCCATGCCGCGGGCGAAGACGGACGTCTTCGGGCCGAGGTAGTCGTAGTAGTGGCCGAAGTCGACCAGCACGTCGAACCCGTGCGTCTGCGGGTCCACCGGGTGCATCTTGCCGATGAAGCCGGTGAGTCGGCCGTGGGCGGCGAAGTGGTGCGCCGCCGTGCGGAACCGCCAGGGCAGCGGGGTGGCGTTGCCGGTGCAGCCGGTGTGGTGCGGATAGCGGCCGGTCAGGCTGGCAAAGCGCGCCGGTACGCACACCGGGCTCGGGGTGTAGCAGCGGTCCAGCACCATGCCCTCGCGTGCCAGGCGGTCGATCGCCGGGGTGGCGACGGCGTGCGGGCCGCGGTACGCCGCCAGCGAGAGCCAGGTCAACTGGTCGCACATGATCCACAGGACGTTGCGCACGGCCATCGTAGACTTCTCCCTTGGACGCTCCAGACTTCTCCCCGCGCTTTGGACTCCGCCTCGGACCCCGGCGGTCGGGCGGGCCGCCGCCGGCCGCTCAGCGGTTCAATACGGCCAGATGCGGGGCAGCGGGCGCTCGCGCTCCAACAGTCGTTGCAGCAGCAGGTGGCGGCAGGCGGCCAGCGCCTCCCGTTGGGACGGATCGGCGGCGACCTCGACGTAGCCCAGCGGGTCCGCCTCCAGGTCATACAGCGCTTCGCGCCCGTCGGCGTGGCAGAGGTAGCGCCAGCGCTCGGTGCGCAGCGTCGTCCACCCGTGGTGCTCGGTCAGCGCCGAGTCGCGGCCGGCAAACGGCTCCCCCCGCAGCGCCGCCAGCAGGGAACGGCCCTGCAGTTCCCCGGGCAGCGGCGCCCCCGCGCACTCCAGCAGGGTGGGCACGAGGTCTACGGCCTCGACGAACCGCTGGACGCAGGTGCCGGCCGCGGCACCGCCCGCCGGCCAGCGGACCATCAGGGGTACGCGGCTGACGCAGTCGTGCGCCGGGTGGCCCTTGCCGTAGCGCAGGTGTTCGCCGAGCCACTCGCCGTGGTCGGAGGTGAAGACGACGACGGTGTCCTTTGCGAGTCCGAGCGCGTCCAAGCCGTCCAGGATCCGCCCGACGTGGTGGTCCACCTCGCTGACCATGGCGTAGTAGCCGTGGCGCGCCGCGCGCAGGTCGGCCTCGCCGCAGCGGGCAGCGTCGCGCCGTGCCTGCAGTTCGGCCGGAAAGGGCGGTAGGGTGAACGTCTCCGGATGATAGAGGTCCAGGAAGCGCTGGGGGGCCACCCAGGGGGAGTGGGGGGAGTAGAAGCCGGCGACGCACAGGAAGGTGCGGTCGCGGTTCGCCCGCAGGAACTCGAGGGTCTGTTCGGCCACGAACGCCGTGTGGCTGAGGTCGTCCGGGCCGCGGAAGGCCAGGGGGCCGTGCGGGAAGCGTTCCGCCGGGTGCGCGATGCCGTCGCGCACGCCCATCGTCCGCTGCCAGGTCTGGGTGGCGGGTGGTAGGCCGAGGCTGACGTCGTCCAGGTGCGCTGGCGATCTGCGGCGCACCCAGGCTCGGTACGCGTCCTCGTAGCAACCGGGTTCGTCGGAGATCTCCAGTTGGTCAAAGCCGTAGTCGGGGTGGGGTCGGCGGTGGTCGCGGTTGGCGTGCGGCAGGAAGTGCAGCTTGCCGATGTTGCCGGAGTAGTAGCCGTAGTTGCGCAGCAGCCGCGGCAGGGTCACCGTGTCGGCCGGCAGCGGCACCCCCATGTGCGGCACCCCGAGGCTGGATGGGTAGCGGCCGGTGAGCATGCTGGCCCGGCTCGGCATGCAGATCGGGCTCTGCACGAAATGGCGGCTGAAACGGACCCCCTCCCCGGCCAGTGCGTCCAGGTTCGGTGTGGCGATGTCGCGGTTGCCCTCCACACCCAGGGCGTCCCACCGCTGTTGGTCGGTATAGAGGATCAGGATGTTCGGCCGGCGCACAGCGCGCCACCCCCTCTGCTTGCGGCTTTCCCCGAGCCGGCTCACGCCCCTGCCGCACGATCGCCGCCGGTCTGCGCCGCCGCCAGCAGCGCCAGGGTGCAGCCGGTGGCGGCGGCGCAGGCCCAGAAGGTGGCCGCGACGCCCATGCGCTGCGCGATTAGGCCCAGGGCGGCGGGCGCCACGAGCAACGACAGGCTCCAGGCCGTGCCGCTGACGGCGAAGGCGGTGCCAAGTTCCTCCGGCCTCGCGCGGTCCACGACCTGGAGCGTCGCTTCGTTGAAGACCCACGCCCCGCCGACGTTGGCGACCAGCACTGCGATCCCCAGGGCCGCGGCGCCCCCTGTCCAGGGGGTCAGGGCGATGGATGCGGCCATCAGCAGCAGCGAGCCCAACGACAGGCGCCGCCGGCCCAGGCGGGCGAGCAGGAGCCCGAACGACAACCCGGCCGCGATCAGCGCGATGCCGCGCAAGCCGTCGACCACCCCGAGGGCGGGCGCGGTCATCCCGAGGTCATGGCCGAAGACCGGATAGAACGAGCCGACGAGGACGAACGGCAGCGCGGAGATGAAGGCCAGCAGCGAAGCCGGGGCCAGGCGCCGCCAGAGCCGGCCGCCCGGCGCGGCGGGCTCGATCTCCCCTCGAGTGGGCAGCGGGACGGTGTCGGGCTCCGCGACCGGGCGCTCACCGAGCTGCTCTACGCCGCGGGCCTGCGCGTGTCCGAGGCGCTCAACCTCGACGTGGAGCACCTGCAGCGCGATGCCGGCCATCGCGGTGCCGAGTTCGCGCGCCTCGCCTTCGATCGCGTCGCCCAGGATGTGGGTCGGAATGCCCCGCGCGCGCGCCGCGCGGGCGGCAGCATCCAGC
>JAJZXK010000183.1 GCA_021806565.1 Bacillota bacterium
ACCACTCCCGAAATGCCCGTCGGACAAGCCATCCGCGCTTGCGACAACCTCATGTTTCCCATCCAGCTCGGCCCAAACGCAAAATCTACGGGGGGAGTTCTATGGGCAGCGGGCAGGCCGCACGAAGGCGCAGCCACTTGCCACCTGCACGCCCTGGAGCGGCTCACCGATCCCCCTCTGGCCAGGCCTGACGGAACAGGTCCTCGATTCGGCGGTCTTGCTCGTCGAGATCGCGAGACAGCCTCCTCAACTCCGCCATGAGGGCCTCAGCCTGGTCGCCTTTCTTGTATGCCAGCAATTCGCTGGTCCGGGCCCAAGCATGCTGCGTCAGCGTGCGCACCTGGATCTCCGTGCGATATCCCGGGCCTCCGGGTACAGGTTCAAGCACCGCATGCCATGACAGGTAGCCGAGTTCCGTCCGGCGGGCCCTTGGAGCCCTGGGCACCCTGGCACCAAAGTGGGCGACGATCTCGCGGTTGACCGCACGGACGCCCACGCCGTTGACACACACGGCACGGCATCCAATGATGTCTTGCATCGTATTGACGACCAGATGCGGGAAGGCCTCCAACTTCTGAGCGATACTCCGTTCGGATTTGACCCGATGCGTGATCAGTTCCACAGCCTGCGCGGTGCCGCTGAACCGCACCTGCAAGTCCCTCAGCCAGGCGACGACATCGGCCGCATCTCGCTCCAGGACGGCGCGCAGCGCGGCGTCGAGGTACAAGTCAGTACTCCCAGACGGGGGCGTTCTCTTCGATTTGCAGCAGGACACCCCGCGCGCGTGCAAAGCCTTGCAGCCACTGTTCGATGTTCGCATGGCGCCTGGGAGTCGGCCCACGCATGAACTCATCGAGCCCATGCAGTTCCCGGCGGCTCAAGTGCTGCCCCTCTGTTGCCGACCAGAGAATCTCAGGCGCCAGGACGGACCATGGTCCCGGCGCGCGCTCCACCAAGCGCGCAGTGCTCGGTAGCCAGAGAGCCACGTGCAAGTCGTACTCTTCTTCAGGGCCAGCCGCCTGCTCCAACGCTTTGTAGAGTGCCACGAGTTGCTCTCCGGCCCTGACCGCGTCATACACGAAGCGACCAGGGGCAACTTCCCTCAGCACATCCGGCAGGCCCAGCGCCACAGCGCCCTCTCCTTGGTGGAGAACCCGCCATGCCAAACCTCTCGGTTCAAATGAGTGGGCAAGCGAGCCCTTGATCCGGACCACCAAGCATGGCGAGGGAGCCTGCGGGGTGAGCTCCCGGACTAGGTCTTCATATCCAAAGGTCTTCCAAGCCGTTTCCATCGCTGCCGCCTCCACTGACGCCGTTGGACCACCCAAGTGCTCCACCAGCCGGTCGGCTCCGCCGCCCAAACAAGGTGGCGACTTGCCGTGCCCATGGCCGTGCCCGGGAGCGCAGATCCACTCGCCCGGCAAACGGTCGCTCCTGCCGTTGCTCGCCGCAGGGATGCGTCCCCGCACTGGCAGTCTAGCCCCCGCCGTCTTCGGCGGCAACGCCTATGGCGGCCGCGCGGCCTCAGCGCACCTTCTACGCGCGCCGCTTCAAGACGACCCGCACACAAGGAGGGTCCTCATTGTCCGCCCTGCTGGCCTGTGAACTGGCACCACCAGACTCCGCCACCGTTCCGCGCCGTCATGAGCGCCCGCATTTCGCTCGCCTGGTCCCGCAGGCGACACCCGCAAACGTCGCCATCCGCTGGCTCCGCGCCCGTGGCGCGCGCGACGCCTTGCCGCTGCTCACCGCGCACCCGACATCCCTCACCGCCGAGGTCCACTTCCGCCGCACCGACGCCTACTGGCTCGTCCCCTGCCACCGCGCCGGCCGTCTGCTGCGCGCCGCCGAGACGCCTTTTCCGTCCGCCCCCACCACTCCCGAAATGCCCGTCGGACAAGGCAGCCGCGATCGCGACAACCTCATGTTTCCCATCCAGCTCGGCCCATCACGTAACGGCTATGGAAGGTGGTTCCATGGGCAGCCGTAGGGAGCCGAGCGCCCCACGGCTCCGCCCCGCCAACCACGCGGCCTTCTCTCCGAAGACTCGTGGCGCCAGCCATCGAGCGGGCTGGCAACGGGAGGCGTTACGCCAATGTCGACCGCCCGCGCACCCGGCGGCACCGCGCCGGCAGTCCCCGTGCGGTACACTACCGCTCGGGAGGTGCTGGCCGTGGCCATCACCAGAGCGCAACTGCACCGTGCACTCGACAGCCTGCCGGAAGCCTCGCTGCCGGACTTGGCTGAATACGTCGACTGGCTTCGACAACGTGAGGAACCACTGTCGCCGGACGAACTCGCCGAGGTGCAAGCTGCCGACGAGCGGGTACGGCGTGGAGAATTCGTGCTCTTCGATACCCTGCGGGCGCACGGACGTGGCCATGGCTCTTGAGGTCGTCCTCGACCGTGAGGCAGCGAGATACTTCGAGCGTTTGGACCGCACAACCCAGGAGCGAATCGCTTCCAAACTGGATGCGCTTGCCAAACATCCCACCGAGGCAGGGTCCAAACCGCTGCAAGGCTATCAGGGGCGCGCCGCACGGATTGGCGGACTGCGCCTCATCTACCGCTTCGACGACACCCGCCTGTAGGTGCTGCGCATCGCTCCGCGGGGGCCAGGTGTACCGGAACCTGCCGGAGTAGCGCGTCAGATGCACGCCGAACGCTGCAGGCTCTGGGTGGCCCGGCGACCAAGACTCGCGAGCCCGTCAGGTGTGGGGCGCTGTGTTGTACCATGGATCCGGTCGCGTTCCGATGCATGATCATCGCGGCAGGGGCGGTGGGGGTCGGTGCAGGAGCCACGCGCCGTCGGCCACGGAGCACAATCGGATCTCGCCGCCATCCGCGCCAAGATCCTACCGGTCCTGACTCGCCACCGCTGTCGGCGCGCTGGCTTGTTCGGTTCAGCCGCCCGCGGCGACATGCACGGGGAAAGCGACATCGACATTCTCGTCGAATTGCCCGACGGCCTGAGTCTCATTGATGTATGCCGGATCAGCCGGGAGATGGAGGAGGCGCTTGGGCATAAGGTCGATCTGGTAGAGTACGCGACGATCAAACCCGCGCTGCGACGCCACATCTTGGCGGAAGAAGTCCGCATCCTGTGAAGCGAACGCTGCACGTGTATCTGGAGGATATCCTGGATCGATCGAGGCCATCGAGGAGTACACCGCAGGCCTGTCGGAAATCGGCTTTGCGCAGAGTCGGCTCATTCAGGACGCCGTTGCGCGCCGTTTGCACATCATCGGCGAGGCGGCCAAGAGCGTGCCAGATGAAGTCCGGAAACGATATTCGGCCGTACCGTGGGCCGACGTTGCCGGGATGCGCGACCGCTTGGCGCACGCCTACTTTGGTGTGAACATGAAGCTCGTGTGGCAGGTCGTCCAGCGCGACATCGCGCCTCTTCGGCAGACCGTGAAATGCCCATGGACATATGATCGCCCTCACCGACCGTGCTCCCGCATGAAGCGGTCTACCTGATCGACCTCGCGTTCCAGTTCCTCGATGGTGGCAGGACCACTCTCGACATTGTGCTCCGCCATGAGATCAAGGACGCCCCATCGATCAAGGCCGAGGAACTCGCCGGCCTTCCCTTGACTGATCTTGCCCATCCGAAGCAATTCCAGAACCAAGGCCTTCCATGCCTCCACCGCGACGCGCTCGGGCGCCCGCCGACCAAGGCGATCAGCTCTTGAGGCAGCTCCATCTTGACGACACCCACCGCCCGCAGCCCCTCCGGGGCCTCCTCATGCACAGCATGCACCGGACCCGCCCACGTCGGGAGCGAAGCGCTCCGTGCAATGCCGTCTGCCACCGCAAGGAGGTTGTCGCCGTGTCCGCGCTGCTCGCCCGCGAGTTCGCCCCTCCATACTACGCCGTCGCCGCCCACAAGGGCCACCACCGAGCGGCTCGCCTTCGTCCGCAGCCGACGCCTGACGGCGTCGCGCTCCGCTGGCTCCGCGTGTGTGGCGCGCACGACGCCTTGCCCGTGCTCACCACACACCCGACGTCACGCACCTCCGAGGTCCACTTCCGCCGCACCGACGCGTACTGGCCCGTCCTCTGCCACCGTGGCGGCTGCCTGCTGTGCGCCGTCGAGGCGCTGTTCCGCGTCGAGGGCGTAGTCCTGCGGCGGACGCGGCTCGGTGCCCTCTTTTCGTGGACACGCCGATGCCC
This sequence comes from Bacillota bacterium, assembly GCA_021806565.1. Classification (GTDB taxonomy): domain Bacteria; phylum Bacillota; class Sulfobacillia; order RBS10-35; family JAJYVN01; genus JAJZXK01. Next base: position 4,177 of record JAJZXK010000183.1, read on the forward strand.
CGCACGACAACCATACTCGCGCGTCTAAGCACCTGCGCAATGGACGGCTGCCAGGAACGGTTGAACTGAAATGCTCATGCAGTCGGACGTACAACAAGGTGCCGGGTGTCGAACTCGAAGGTGATGCGGAACCGTCGCAGGACATCGAGCCCCAGAAGGCCATCGGCTCTGAAGCCGGCGGGAAGGTCTGTCACGGCGACCTCACTCAGCGGAATGATCATTCCCCCAAGCGCCAAGCGCCCCGGGTTGACGACAGGAACGCGTCTCGGAATCCCATCGATGCCGACCAAATGGCGCCACCTGGTCGGTCGCTCCAAGTCCACGCCCAACCTGTGAGCAGTCGCCACGCTCATCGTAGTCATAAGCGCACCGGTATCCACCAAGAGGGGGCGTGCCACCTCGGCCGCAAAAGCGACCATCACGACGGCCATACTGTGCCCGGGCACGAAGGGAACCCGGTTCGCGTCTCGCACAGTCAAAACACGATCACGGTGTCGGAATCCGGGTCGGTGACCGGTCCGGCGAAGAACACCGCAGTATGCGCCCCTTGATGCGAGCGCGCGAAGTCCAACTCGGCAGCGTAAATCCGTCCGCGATCGCCACCATGGGCGATCAGGCGCCCTCGCAGCGAACGGCCGTCGCCACCGTCATCGGTGACGTATAGGGCAATCCACTCGTCCGGAAACCGGACGTAAATCTCTTCGAGGCTCAACTCGGCCCCGAGGTTCTCCTGCGCGGTCATCATCCCCGGGCGCCCCCCCGTTTGGCAGTCTACCCCCCTACAGTCTTGCCGGGCAACGCCGTGTTCCTGCGCGGGACCGCGTGTGCACTCGCATGCGCCCGCCAGACCCACCGGCGTCACCAACCGATCACGCGAGGAGGTCTCCGCAGTGTCCGCGCTGCTCGCCCGCGAGTTCGCCCCTCCATACTACGCCGTCGCAGCCCACAAGGGCAGCCGCCGCGCGGCCCGCCTCCGACCACCGGCGACGCCTGAGGGCACCGCGCTCCGGTGGCTCCGCGCCCGTGGCGCGCGCGACGCATTGCCGGTGCTCACCGCGCATCCGACATCCCTCGCCGCCGAGGTCCACTTCCGCCGCACCGACGCCTACTGGCTCGTCCTCTGCCACCGGGCCGGGCGCCTGCTGCGCGCCGTCGAGACGCCGTTCCGCGTCGAGGGCGTGGTCCTGCTGCAACGGACGCGGATCGCGGGGCCGTGGCAGGCCCACCGCGCCCTGGTGGCCGTGCCGTCCGAGTTCCTCGCCGACGGCGCCTGCCTGTATGCGGCCCAGTCCGGTCCGCGCAACTGGGACCGCCTGAGCATTTCGCCACACCCCGAGCGTTTTGCGCCCTTCATCGTCCCATGCACCTTCTGGCCGGGAGGCGAGCACCGTGGGAGAAGCGGCTGAGCGGTCCGATCCGCCGCTGATCCGCATGGGCCGCCGCCGGGA
>JAJZXK010000049.1 GCA_021806565.1 Bacillota bacterium
CGGCGGCGCGGCTCACCGCGGCTGAAGCGGAGCGCGCCTCACAGGCGGCGGCGATCGGGCGGTTGAGCGCCAGCCTGCAGGCCGCGGCCAAGGCTCAGGCCGCCCCGGCGTCCGCTGGGACGCCGTCCCAGCAACTCCAACTCCCCCCGCTGCCGGCGCTGCCGCCGGTAACCGTCTCGCGCGCGAGCGGTGGTTAGGTTGGTCCGGATGATCAGACTCAGCTTCCGCGCCATGGCCAGCCCCGTCCACCTGCACGCCGCCGCGCAAGACCCGCGGGCCGCCGCGGCGGCCCGCCGGGCGCGGGCCGTGTTCGCGGCGGTCGAGGCGGCCGCGAGTCGCTTCCGGCCGTCCAGCCCCTGGGTGCGGCTGATGCGCGCCCCCGGAACCTGGCAGACCGTGCCGCGCCTGCTGGCCGAACTCGCGGACCTGGCCGACATGTGGCGCCGGGCGACCGGGGGCCTGTTCGACCCCCGCATCCTGCCCCAGCTCATACGCGCCGGCTACCCGGGGGCCCCGCTCCCGGCCGAACTCCCGGCCGAAAGCCCCCCAGACCCCTGGTGGGAGGTGGCGCCGCACGCGCAGCCGCAACTGTGCCGCATGCGCCTGTGGTGGCCGGCCGACCTCGGCGGCATCGGCAAGGGATTCGCGTGCGACCGCGCCGCCGCCGCAATCCAGCCGCTGCTTACCGACTTCGCCCTGGACGCCGGCGGGGACATCGCCCTGCGCGGCCGAGGGGACGGCCCTGGCGGCACATGGACCACCGGCATCGAAGACCCGCTATCCCGCGCGACCGTCCTGGCCTGCTTCGACGCCGTCGCGCCGTGTGCCGTCGCCACGTCGGCGGCGCGGCGCAGCGGACCTTCGGCCGACCCGTCCCTCCGCCACCTCATCGACCCCCGCAGCGGAGAACCGGTGGCATCCGGAATCGCCGCGGTCACCGTCGTCGGCGACGGCGTGGTCACCGCCGAGGTGACGGCCAAGACGCTCCTGATCGCGGGCCCGCCCGCCCTGGCCGCGACCGAAGACTGGCCGCGGCCCGTCTGGTGGGTGGGCGGCACCGGCGAGGTGTCGGGTAACCGTGCCGGCCGCGCGGCGATCCGGTCCGGCGCGCCGCCGCGGCACGCGGACAAGCCAATGCCCACGGAGGCGTGGATACGGTGAACAACACGCGCAACGCCAGCCGCTACCGCCTACCGGACACCACCGGATCCATCCTGGTGGTGCTGCCGGTGATCCTGCTGGCCGTCGGGGCGGCCCTCTGGCAGGTGCACGCCGTCGGCCAGCCCGTGCGCGAACTGCCGTGGACCGTAGCCCGCGCCGCCGGGCTGGTCGCCTTCAGCCTCTGCTGGCTGTTGACGCTGCTCGGCCTGGTCCTGGCCCATCCCAGGGCCATCCGCTTCGTGCCCCGCGTCACCCCATGGCACCAATGGCTGGGCCTGTTCACGATCGCCTTCGTGGCGGTGCACGTGCTGGCCGTGTTGCTCGACCCCTATGCGCACGTCGGGCTGCTCGGGGTCCTCCTGCCGGGCGGTTCCGCTTACCGGCCCCTAGCGGTGGCCCTGGGAGTCCTGGCGCTGTGGTCGCTGCTCTTGGTCGGCCTCACGGCGCGCTTCTCGCAGCGGCTCGCGCCGGGGACCTGGCGCCAGATCCACGCCGGAGCCCTGGTCGTCTTCCTGCTGGCGTTCTTCCACGGGGTGCTCACAGGCTCAGACACGCATTGGCTGCGCGCCTATTACAGCGTCACCGGCCTGACCGTCTGGGCGGCCGCCGTCGCCCGCTACTGGCACCCGCGCCCGGCGCGCCGCGGCGGCAGGGCCGCCTGATCCTGAGCCGGCTGGCCGCGAAACGCGAAGCCATCGCGCCTGGAGCGGCCCGCCACGGCCAGCCGCTCCGGGTCCCGCCCCGGGCACTCCCCGGGCCGATCGCCAACCCCATGATTGGTGTGGTTAGTATGGTCGGTATGGTTAGTATGGTTGGTCCGCACGCAGGCGCTCAGTGGCGGCACGTGTAAGAGCGCGGTGGCGGGCGGCGCCGGACGCGGCACCGCATCTTCTCAACGGCGGGGCGGGCGGGCCTCAGCCGGACGTCCCCTGCCGGGTCAGGCGCATCAGTTCGAAGAGCACCTCCGGCAGGACCACGGTGGTGCCGCTACTGTGCAACTGCCGGCCCATGTGCACGATCTGCGCCGTGGTCGTCTTCCACAGCGTGGCCAGATGCACCCCGAACCCGTAGCCTCCGGACGACGGCGGTGGGGTGACCTGGGCAGGATGGCTCGCCCAGATGCAGGGGGTGTTCCCCACCCACTGGATCATGGGTTGGCGCCCCCTGGCGGCACCGCTACCCAACACCATGCCCGGTGGTTGGATCTGCGTCACGTACTCCTGCAGCACCGCATCCGAAAGGATCTTGGGCCCGGACGGGTTGGGCCAGACCCAGGGAATGGTGATCCCGGTGGCGCGCATCGCCCGCGCCGTGCGCGCCACGTACGCCGGCAGTTCGCTTGCCGGATACTGGTCGGCATACATGTAGCCGACCCCGGAGGGCCCGGTGGAAAAGCCGTCGTTGGCCGTGGCGGTAGCGCGGTAGTGGGCGACCATGGCGGGCGCCAGATCCGCCAGCACCGGGTCCAGCGACCAGGAGATCGGCACCTGGCCTCGGGATGGTTCCAGCCAGCGGTCCAGGATCGTCACCTGATCGGCCGCGGCGTTGTCCCCGTCGGTGACCTGCAGGGCCATGAAGGAGCGCTTGCCGGCCGCCAGCAGCCGCCGGGCCTCCGCCTTGGCGTCCAACTGCGGCTTGGGCGCCGCCGGAGCGGGCACGCCGCACCACACGCTGGCGTTGGAGAACAGTGTGGCGGCGACCACGGCCACGCCATGCGGCGAGGTGATCCCCACCGAAGCCCACTCATACTTCACGGAGCCGCTGTTGGACCACCAGCCCAGGAGCAGGCCGTTGGGGTGCATCGACTTGTACAGCTGGACGGACATGGCCCGCTGCGTCGGGCGGAAAGGGTTGAAGGTGAAGCAGAAAGCACGCGTGGCCACGGCGAAGTCATAGATGAAGCCTGGGATCCTCGGCGCCTTACTGACCACAAAGCCGTGGGCGCAATGCGGCCACAGGTTCTGCAGGGCCCAGGAGTAGGCCGCATCCTCATCCGAGAAGCGCCCCGTCAGGTCCAGTTGCACCGGGAGGTGGAGCGAGGCGGCCTGCCCGGCGGTGGCCGGCAGCAGATCGTGCAGACCGGCGTAGGTCACCGCCACGTTCTTGGTGTACGGCAAGTGGTTTTCGCGGCTGAGTTGGGAAGGGTCATACACCACCGCACCGTGGAAAGACTTGGCGAACTGGCGCAGCAGACCCGCCAGGGCGGTGGCGCCAAGCTGCTGCTGCTGCGGGATGTGGGCCAGGGCGGTCTGCAGCCAGCGCGTGTCCTCGACGCGCCCCACCAAATAGAGCGACGGCCCCCGGCCGCTGCGGTTCACCAAGCCCTGCAGGCTGGTGAGCAGGGTGACGTCCTCCGGGGACATCCCGGCGGTGTCCACCACCAGCAGTCGGGACGGGCGCCTGGTGGCCGGCAGGAACCGGCCGCCGATGGCCGCTTGGCGCAGGCCGCAGCCAGCCATCAGCGGTGCGCCCAGAACCGCGCCCAAGCCGCCGCCGCCCAGGCGCAACAGACGCCTGCGGGAGAGTGCCATGGTGGTCATCCCCCATCCCTTCAACACCGTCCGCTGGCGGCGATTTCCTCTGCCCTCTGCGGGACCGCCGCCCGGAGGCGGAAAGGGCTCGGGCTCCAGGCCGCGCCCGTCTCCCCCTCGTGCCCGACCAGGCTCGAAACCGGCCTGAGGTGCCGGCCGCAGTCTTCTACCGCCCCCGCACGGCCGCCCGCACCACGTCCGGCCGGTCCGCGTCCATGAAATCGACCCCCATCTCCGCGAGGCGCACAGCGAGCACGGGATCGTCCATGAAGCACTGCACGCCCAGGCCGTTGGCGTGCGCCAGCTCACACAGGGCCCGGTCGATGAAACCGGCGTGCAGGTTCAGGATGTCGGCGCGGGCGGCGCGCGCTACCGCCACGGGATCGACCAGCCGCGCGGTGAAGTTGACCGCGCAGGCCAGCCCCGCCTCGGCCTGCTTGACCCGGCGGATCGCCACGTGGTCAAAGGAGATCACGAGGGTGTCCCCGACGATGCCGTGCCGACGGCAGATCCCCACGACCTGTTCCGGCAGGTCACAAAGCGTGTCGGGGGTCGCCTTGATCTCGATGTTCAGGCGCACGCGGCCGGCGGCCCAGGCGGCAACCTCGTCCAGCGTCGGGATGGGCTCGCCCGCGAACGCGGCCCCGTACCACGCACCCGCGTCGAGCGCCCGCAGTTCGGCGAGGGTGTGGTCCCAGACCCACCCGCGCCCGTTGGTGGTGCGCTCGAGCCTGTGGTCGTGGATGACCACCACCTGGCCGTCAGAGGTGCGTTGCGCGTCGAGTTCCAGCAGGTCGGCCCCGGCCTCCGCCCCTGCGCGGAAGGCGGCCATGGTGTTCTCCGGGGCGTACCCGGCAGCCCCGCGGTGGCCCGAGATCAGCGGGTGGCCGTCGCGACGGGCGGCGATCACCTCCAGCAAGAGACGAACCCCCTCCGAGGCCGGTACGGCCTGGCGTGCCTGGGCGGGATGGCCGCCGCCGGCTTCACGGCCACGAAAGCTCCAGCGGATCCTCCGTCCGCGCCTGCCAGGAGCGCAACCGCTCCGCCATGGCACGCACACGCGGCGCATGGGCCGCCACGCCGACGCGGTTGCGCGTCTCGTGCGGATCCTCCCACAGATCGTATAGCGTGTGGTCGCCCGTCTCGTCCAGGGTCAGCTTCCAGCGCGGTCCGCGCAGGGTGCGCAAGCGGGCGGCGCGCAGCCGGGCGTCCTCCTTCGGACCGCCGGGGAAGATCTCCGCCGGCCACAGCCCCTCGCCGCCGTTCCACTCGACGACGACCTCGGGGCCCTCCCCGTCCCCGCGCCCGCCTGCCGCCCCGGCCGCCTCCCCCCGCGCCAGCGACAGCAGGCTCGGGGCCTGCAGCCCCACCGGCAGGGGGCAACCGACCGCTTCCAGCAGCGTCGGCACCAGAGAAACCAGGCTGACCGGCTCCGCCACCCGGCGCGGGGCGAACCCCGGCAGGCGCAGCAACAACGGGACCCGCACCGCCCCCTCGTACTGGGTGCACTTGGCGACCAGATGGTGGTCACCCATCATGTCCCCGTGGTCGGAGGTATACACGATGGCGGTGTCGTCCTCCAGACCGAGGTCGGAAAGCGCGGACAGCACGCGGCCGAGGTGCGCGTCGACCAAGGCGCACAGCCCGAGGTAGCGGGCGCGCAGGTCCACCCAGCCGGCCTCGTCGTCGCGCTGCACATGCGGATTGTGCCGGGCGTAGCGCTCGCGCATCAAGCGGTAGCGCAGGGGCATCCCGGCATCCGGCGGCGCGGCGAAGGTCGGGGGCAGGTCCACCGACTCGCGCGGCACCAGCCGGTCGCGCGGACCGAAAAACGGCATGTGCGGCTCGAGCAGGCTGAGCATGAGCACGAACGGCCGGCCCTCCCGCCGGCAGCCCTCGAGAAACGCGATGGCGCGGTCGACGAGGAAGGCCGGCTTGCCCAGCGCCTCGGGCAGGCGGGCGGCAAAGGCGCGGCTGAACACCCGGCGGCCGGGTGGGCCCGAATCCGGCACCAGCCCCCCGGCTTCCAGGAAGCGGCCGTATGCCGACACCCCCTCCGCCGCATCGTGCGTATACATGTCCTCGCTGGCCACCCAGGTGGAAAACCCGTGCTGGGCGGAGAGTTCGCGACCCAGGTGCCACTTGCCCATGTACGCGGCGGCGCGGCGCGCATCCGGGAGGCCCTGCGCCACGTACTCCGCCAGCGTCGGGACATCGGGCGGCAGGGGGCGGTTGTTGCCCACCGCGCCGTGGCTGTGCGGAAACCGCCCGGTCAGGATCGAGCCGCGCGACGGCGTGCAGACGGGCTGGGCGCACATCGCCTGTTCGAAGACGACGGATCGCTCCGCCAGCGCGTCCAGGGCCGGCGTCCAGCGTGGATCCCCGCCGTAGGTTCCGAGCGTATCCGCGCGTTGCTCGTCGGTCAGCAGAACGAGAAGATTGCGCACCCGACCCGGGCGCCCCGACCCACCCATTCCGACCACCCCTGTCGGGCGCATTCGTCCCACACTCGCTCCCCCCTCCGGCCGGGAGGCAGGGATGCCGGGTGGGCGGCACCGAAGTGGACCGGGCCCCGGAGCGCCGCCCCGCGCACCACCCGGAAGCCTGCCGCAAAGGGCGGCCGAGAAAGCAAAAGGAGGCCATCGCGTGTCCGCCGGCCGACGCCACCCGCTGTTGCGCGCCCGCCTCGTCCTGGTCCGGCAAGGCCTCGGGGGTACGGAGGTGCTGTTGGTACGCCACAGCCACCGCGGCCGCAGTCCGTTTTGGTGCTTCCCGGGCGGAGGGGTCGAATCGGGTGAAACCTGCGCCGAGGCCGCGAGCCGCGAAGCGCTCGAGGAGACCGGCCTGACGGTCGTCCTGGACGGCGTCGTCGGCGTCCAGGACCGCCCGGAGGCCGGGACGCTCGACGTCTTCTTCCTGGCCCGGCCGGCTGGTGGCGAACTCCGGCTCGGCATGGACCCGGAGCGGCCGCATAGCCCGGTGCTGAGCGATGTGCGCTGGCATACGCCAGCCGAGTTACGCGGCGCCGATGTGCGCCCGGCCAGCCTGATCGCGGCCCTGCTCGACGGCAGGCTGGACACCTGCCGCCCCCTGCCGCTTTTGGACTGAGGCCGACGGCGGCGGACTCCGGGGCCCCACCCCCGAAGGGGCGCGATGGGCCCCGGCCGACGGCGGTTCAGCGGGGACGCTGGGCGACGCAGAGGAAGCGTTCGCTGTCGCTTTGCAGCGGCTGGAGATCGACGTCGCCCAGGGCCCGCACCTCCAGGCCCGCCGCCTCGCACAGGGACCGCACCCGCGCCACCGGGTGGCCTCGCTCCCGGTGGACCTCGCGGATCCTGCGATACAGCCCACCGGCTTGGCGCACGAACGCGGTCAGCACCACCGTGTTGACCTCCACCTCGTGGTCATAGCTGCTCTGCCACGTGAAAAAGAGGTCGTCGTCCACCTCTTCGATGCGCTCGGACGTGCCCCACTCCTGCGCGAGTTTGGCGCGGGTGTTCATGTCGAAGATGAACAGACCGCCCGGGTTGAGGCAGGTGTGCACGCAGCGGAAGGCGCTGGCCAGGTCCTCCTCGGTCAGCAGGTAGTTGAGCGCGTCATACATGCAGGTGACGGCGTCGACCGGCCGCGGCAGCACGAAGTCGCGGGCGTCGGCCTGCAGCCACTGCACGTGGACCCCGGCCTCGCCCCCCTTGGACCGCGCCTGGGCCAGCATGCGGGCCGACACGTCGATCCCGAGGACCTCGTAACCCTGCTGCGCCAGGATCACCGCCGCGTCCCCGGTGCCGCAGGCCAGGTCACAGACCCGGCCGGGCTTGACCCCGAAGCGCCTCAGGAGCTCCAGCACCCGCGGCGCCATCTCGCGGCTGAAGCGGGTAAACCCAGCCCGCTCGTAGATCTCCGCCAGTTCCTCATACATCCCGCCCAAGCTTCCGCCCCCCTGTCAGCGCCGCTGCGCCGGACAACCGATCCCGGCCAGCACGTCCTGGGCCGCCGCCTGCTGCGCCTGCGTGGCGAACCCCAGGCGCAGCGTACCCCCTTCGCCCTCCCGCAGTCGCAGGATTTCAATATCCTGCACGTTGATGCCGCGCTCGCCCAACGCCCCGCAGAGGCGCCCGATGATCCCCGGCCGATCGGGCACAAAGAGCACCAGATCGAAATAGGCCGGCAGCAGCCCTTTGTGCCGGGCCGGCACGCGGGAACGCACCGCGGCCGCGGCGGCGAAGTGGCGCGCGATCGCCTCGCGGTCGCCGCGGGCGACGGCGTCCCGCAACTGCGCCAGCCCGGCGCCGAAGCGATCGAGTTCTTCCAGGATCGGTCCGGTGTTGGTGGCCAGGACATCCAGCCACATCTCCGTTGGGCTCTGGGCGATGCGGGTGGTATCGCGAAAGCCCCCCCCGGCCAGCCCGAGCAGGCCCGGGTCCCGCCCCTCGCCGGCACCCACCGCCTCGGCCAGCGCCACCGCGGCCAACTGCGGCAGGTGGCTGACCGCAGCCACCCTCCGGTCGTGCAGGCCCGCCTCCAGCCGCACCGGATGGGCGCCGGTGGCTTCGACCAGCGCGGCCAGCCGGTCCACGGCGCCGGCCGGGGTGCCCTCCGGGGGACAGAGGACCCAGACCGCCTGCTCGAACAGGTACGGGTCGGCCGCCTCCACCCCGCCGCGTTCCGCCCCCGCCATCGGATGGCCGCCGATGAAGACCGGGCCGGGGCCGGCCCCGCGGGCCGCCAGGGCGCGCAGCATCGCGGCCTCCAAAGCCGCCTTGGTGCTGCACACGTCGGTGATCAGGCAGCCGGGGGCCGCAAGCGCCGCGACGCGCGGTCCGAGTTCCAGGCAGGCCATGACCGGTGCGCACAGGACCACCAGGTCGGCCCCGGCGACCGCCGACTCCAGATCCGGGGCCACGGCGTCCAGCGCGCCCATGGTCAAGCCGCGCTCGGCACTCTGCCGGCTGCGGCTGTAGCCGACCACCTCGGCGGCCACACCGCGCTGGCGCCAGCGCAGGCCGAGCGAGCCGCCGAGCAGACCGATGCCGACCATGGCCACCCGCCGCTGCGGCTGGCGCACCGCGCACCCCTCCCCCGTGAACCGCGCGGGCGCCGGCCAACGCGGCCAGCGCCGCTCAGACCGTGGCCTGGGCCGGGTCCTGCCGCACCACGTGCCGGTCGACCGCGGCCGCCACGCGGCGCACCCCGGTCATCAACGCGTCGAAGGCGGCGAAGTCCAGGGTCTGGGCGGCGTCGGAACGGGCGCGCGCCGGATCCGGGTGCACCTCGATCAACAGGCCGTCCGCGCCGGCGGCGACCGCCGCGCGCGCCAGGGCCGGCACCAGGTCCGCCCGCCCCGTGCCGTGGCTCGGATCCACCAGGACGGGCAGGTGGCTGAGCGCCTTGACCACCGGCACCGCGTTCAGGTCGAGGGTGAAACGGGTGTGGGTGCTGTCGAAACCGCGGATACCGCGCTCACAGAGCACCACCTGGCGGTTGCCGCCCGCAAGCACATACTCCGCGGCCATCAGCCACTCCTGGATGGTGGCCGCAAGTCCGCGTTTGAGCAGCACGGGCAGGCGCACCCGCCCGACCTCCCGCAGCAGATCGTAGTTCTGCATGTTGCGCGCCCCGATCTGCAGGCAATCGGCGTACCGCGCCACCGCTCCGACCTGCTGGGGGGCCATCACCTCGGTCACCACCGGCAGGCCGGTGGCCGCACGCGCCTTCGCCAAGAGGCGCAGCCCCTCCTCGCCCAGACCGCTGAACTCGTACGGCGAGGTGCGCGGCTTGAAGGCGCCGCCCCGCAGCAGCCGGGCGCCGGCCGCCGCCACGGCGCGGGCCGTCGCCAACACCTGGGACTCGGTCTCGACCGAACACGGTCCCGCACAGACGACCACCTCGCCGCCGCCGACGGCCACCCCGCCGATCTCCACGACGCTGGTCGCCTGGCCCGGCTCACGACTGGCCAATCGGAAGGCCGGCCGCGCCACCCCCACGGATCCACCCACGCCATCGGCACCCATGGCCCCAAACCTCCCCGTCCCACCCGCCCGCCGCGGACCGGATGAAACACAAAAAAGCCTCCATTCCCCTGTAGGGGCGGAGGCGCTCCGCGGTACCACCCTAATCGGCCGGCCACCGCGTGGCCCGACCATGACTCGACCGATCCGGGGCCATCCCCGGATCATCCCCGGTAACGGTGGGGTTCCGCCCGGCCCTACCACCACCCGGTTGACGCCGGGGGCTTCAGGCCGGCACCTCGAGGTGTATGCGCGCCACCCTGCCGCCGGGTTTCCACCCTCCCCGGCTCTCTATCGGCCCGCGCTGGCGCGTTCTCCCCATCATCGGCGCTGTGGAGGCAAGTATAGGTGGCGGGGCGCCGAGGGTCAACCGCGGGCGATCCCCGGATCACCTGCGGCCCCGCCGGCGGACCACGACGATGCGCACCACCGCTTCAGGCTCCTGGCGACGCGCCCTCGGCCGCCCCGGGGGGAAGGAGCCGGCTGGACTCCCGGTCCAGAAACAGCGTGGCGTCCGCATGGGTGCGCAGCGCCGTCGCCGGAAGGTCCGGCCCCACCGGGTCCGATAGGGCGCGGCGCACCGCCTCCGCCTTCACGGCGTACGGCACCGCGGACAGGATCACCCGGCAGCGCAGGATCTCGGGCACCGTCATCGTGATCGCCCGCTGCGGCACCTGCGCCAGACGCTCGAACCACCCCTCGCCGACCTGCTGGCGGCGGCAGGACTCCGCCAGTTCGACCACCGTGAAAGCGGCGCTGGTGCCGAAGTCGGCCGGAGGGTCGTTGAACGCCAGGTGCCCGTTTTCGCCGATGCCGACCAGACCGACGTCGATCGGCGCCCGGCGCACCGCCTCGCTCAAGGCCCGGATCCGGTCCGCCAGGTCGCCCTCGGTGTCGACGTAGCACATAGCCGCAAGCGGGACACGGGCGGCAAAGCGCTCGGCCAGATAGCGGCGAAAGCTCGCCGGGTGGCTCGCCGGCAAACCGACATACTCGTCCAGATGGAACGCCTCCACCGACGCCCAGGGCACCTCCTCGCGGATCAAGGCCTCCAGGGTCGTCAGTTGCGAGCGGCCGGTGGATAGCAGCAACCGGGCCCGACCCCCTGCCGCGACCGCGGCCCGCAGGGCGTCGGCGGCCGCGGCGGCTGCCACCTGGCCCATTTCGACGGCATCACCCGACACGATGACCCGCATGCTCACGCCACCGTCCCTCTCAGGTGCACACATCCCACACCGGAGTCCTGCCAAACCCGCGCCTCCACCCCGTAGCCCCGCGGACCCGGAACAGAGCTACCGCCGGGCCCAGGAAGGGGAAGGCACCGCCCGATGCGCGCCACCGCCTCGTCCGCCACCACCCGCGGCACAGCCGCGCCCAGCCGCAGGTGGCCCTCGCCGCCCGGACCGAGACAGGTGCCGGGCGCCACGGCCACTCCCGCCTGCGAAAGGAGCCGGTCGGCCAGTTCCCCGGCCGGCATCCCGGTGCCGCGCACGTCGACCCAGGCATGAAAGGCCCCGGGCGTCACCACCACCTGCTCGGGCGCAACCTCGACCCCGCGCGACCGGGCGACCTCCGCGGCGATCACCCGGCGCAACACCGGCAGGCCGGCCCGCCTCCACATAGCCCGTATCCCCGTCGCCCAAGACCCGGATGGCGGCCGCCACGACCGCGGGGTGCGCCCGGGCGGCCGGCTCGCCGATCTCCCGGGCGCGGGCCGCCACCCGCGGCATCGCCGTCCACCGCCCCTCCCGTGCAAGCGGCGGCGCCACGCCTCAGCCCGACGCCGCCGCGGCCAGCGCCTCGACCGCCCGGGCACACGCCGCGCGCGACACGTCGTGGTGCGTCACCAGCCGCAGCGTGCGCGGGCCGGTGGCGTTGACCAACACGCCGCGGCCGCGCAGCGCGGCGACCACCTCGGCGGCCGGGCGGTCCGTCCCGATGCGCACCATGTTCGTCTCGACCTCCGCCGGGTCGACCCGCACAGTGGGTACCGCCGCGAGCGCCGAGGCCAGGAAACGGGCGTTGGCGTGGTCCTCGGCGAGGCGCTGGCGCATCTGCCGCAGCGCCACCAGGCCGGCGGCGGCCAGCACGCCCGCCTGGCGCATCCCCCCGCCCAGCGCCTTGCGCCAGCGGCGGGCGCGGGCGATCGTCTCCAGCGGGCCGCACAGGAGCGAACCGGCCGGCGCGCACAGCCCCTTGCTCAGACAGCAGAGCACCGTATCGGCCGGCGCGCACAGTTCCGCTTCGCCCACGCCCAGGGCCACGGCGGCGTTCCAGATGCGGGCCCCGTCCAGGTGCACACCCAGACCGGCCCCGCGGGCCGCGGCGGCCACCGCGGCCATGGCGGCCGCATCCCAGACGGCACCGCCGCCGCGGTTGTGGGTGTTCTCCACGCACAGCAGGCGCGTCGGCGGGAAGTGCGACCCGGCCGGCCGGATCGCCTGCGCGACATCCTCGGCGGTGAAGCGGCCGCGGGCCCCGGGCAACAGGCGGCACATCAGCCCCGCCAGGGCCGCGGGCGCCCCTGCCTCGTAGTAGTAGATATGGGCTTCGGCATGCACCAGGATCTCGTCGCCGCGATCGGTCTGCGCCAAGAGCGCCAGCTGGTTACCCATGGTGCCGCTGGGCACGAAGACGGCCGCGGCCTTGCCGACGAGGCCGGCCGTTTCTTCCTCCAGGCGGCGCACGGTCGGGTCCTCACCGTAGACGTCGTCGCCGACCTCGGCCTCGGCCATGGCCCGCCGCATCGCCGGCGTCGGTCCGGTGACGGTGTCCGACCGTAGATCGATCCAGCCCTCTCCCGCTGCCAACCGCCAACGCCACCCCTCTGGGACGGCATTCGGCCTAGCCGGTCCGCCGACCTTCCGTGACGCACCGGCCAGGACACACCGGCACTTACCGCCGGGCGCGAGCGGTTGCGTCCAGAGCCTGCGGCCACGATGCTAGCTGGCGGCGGGGGCCGGCCGGGCTCCCCGCGTCGGAGACAGGGGGGTGACGGCCGCTGCCCGGAATCCTGGTCCTACAGATCGCGGCGATCGTCTTCATGGCGGCGCTGCTGCGCACCACCTTCGGCTTCGGCGACGCGGTGGTCGGCATGCCGCTTCTGACCCTGCTACCGGTCGGTCTGCACACCGACATCTCGCTGCTCGGGCTGTGCGGCCTCACCGTCGCGGCACTCGCGGTGGCGACGGGCTGGCGGCACGCCGATCGGCGCAGCCTGGCGCGCCTGCTGGCGGCCGCGGCGGTCGGCATCCCGGTGGGACTGGCCCTGGTAAGGCTTGCCCCCGCACCCGTCGTCATCGCCATCCTGGGCGGCGCCCTCTTCGCCTACGGGGTGTATGGGCTGGCGGCACCCCCCGACGCTACGGCGGCCGCCCACCACCCCGCCGCGGAGGACCACTGGGCCTACCTTTTCGGTTTCCTGTCCGGCGCCCTCGGCGGCGCATACAACTTCAACGGCGCTCCGGTCGCCGTTTACGGCAGCCTGCGCGGCTGGGCGCCCCAGCGCTTCCGCGGCACCCTGCAGGCGTATTTCCTCGCCTCGGGGCTGCTGATCGTGGCAGGCCAGGCCATCGGCGGCCTCTGGCCGAGCGATCTCGGCACGCTGTATGCGGCCTGCCTGCCGGCCCTCGCCGCCGCCACCGTCCTGGGGACGCTTCTGCAGCGCCACCTGCCGGCGGAGCGCTTCCGGCGCGCGGTTTTCGTGTTGATCCTCGCCCTGGCCGCCCTGATGCTCGCGCACGCGCTCTGAGGCCGCCCCGTCCGGCGCGGGCCTGCCCCCGCCTCCCGCGGCGTCGGCCGTGCCCCGCGGGGGGATCCGCCGACCCTCAGCGCGGCAGACCGCCAGCCCAGCCCCCACAGGCGCCCGCCCGAGCCGGCCGCGCGGAACGCCTGGTGGGGTGCCACCCCGCGCAGCGGCTTCCAGGTGAGCAGCAGGCGGCCGAACCGAGGCGGTCCAGGTCGCCGTTTCGGGTCCCGGCGTAGAACCCGCTCAGCCGTTGGGTCAGGGATCCCACCTACTTCAGTCCGGTCGGGACGGGCGCAGGCCGGCGGCGAGCAGGCACCACTCGGCCGGGTGGTGCGCGTGATGATGTGGATGTGGATGTGGATGTGGATGTGGATGTGGATGTGGATGTGGATGTGGATGTGGATGTGGACGCCGACGACTGCGGGATGCCCGGCGTGGGCAGACCGCGGTGGTCCGCCCCCCCAGTGCATCCCCCTGGCGCACTCCGCACTTCCTACGGCCCACCGCAGGTGGCGGGGACCCCGCCGTGAAGCCGGTCTCTGGATCCAGCGACACCGCGAGCCGCTCCCGCCAGGAGGGATGGCCATGCTACCGGTCATCAAGCGCCGGGCGGCCCTTGCCGTCCTGGTGCGCGTAGCGGGCATGGCCGTCGGTGCGGCCCTGGCGGGCTGCGGCCCGACCACGGCCTCCGCCCGACCCGTGAGGCCGGCGCGCGTGCAGATCGTACCGGTGCAGATGTATATCGTCGGCGTTCCGCAGTCCCCGCCGGTACAACAGCTGATCCAGCACTTTTTCGATCGGACGTTCAACGCGGCGCAGCGCACGCTGCGGGTCATCGTCGGCTTCCAGGCGCCGGCCACCACAACGGTGACCGCCCTCACCGCCGGCGGCAACGCCCCCTGGATCCTGAGCGGCTGCTGCGTCGACTGGCCGATGTACCTGCCGTTTCTGGAGCGGCTCGACCCGTTCTTGCGTGCGGACAACATCTCCGAAACCCGCTGGGGCACCGGACAACTGTCCGCCTTCCGCAACAACGGCGCGCTGTATGCGCTGCCGGAGGACGCGGCCTGCGATGTCTACCTGTACCGGCAGGACATCCTCGATCAGTTGGGCCTGAGCTATCCGGCCCCGGACTGGACCGCCGCCGAGGCCTTGCAGCTGTGGCGGTCGTGCACCGGCCGCACTTCCAGCGGTGCCTGGCGCTACGGCACCGGTTGTCCGTTCGGTCCCGGCACCACCGAGGGACTGCCCACCGTGGTGGCGGGATTCGGCGGGCGGTTCATGGACACCGCCGGAACGCGCTGCCTGCTGGACGAACCGGGATCGATCGCCGCCGGCCGCTACTGGCTGCACATGGTCTGGGACCACATCGCCACCTGGGGAGATGGATCCCCCAACCCAGCGATCCAGACGGGAGAGCTTGTGTTCACCACCGCCGCCGACCCGACCGTGCTCTATGCGGTCCAGCAACTCGGTCCGTCGGTGAAGTGGGACTTCATCCCCTGGCCCCGGCTGCCGGCGCGCCGGGTCGGTAAGCTGCACGACAACTTCTACGGCATGTCCGCCACCGTACCGGACAAGGCCGCGGCTTGGGAGGTGCTGCGCTTCATCGCCATCGAACCGCAGTGGTCGCGCTTCTACATGAAGTTCGGGTTGGCACCGCCGATGTTCGCCAGCCTGATGCAGGAGTGGTATGCGGTGCTGCGGTCCACGGCGCCCATCCTGCGCGGCAAGCACCTGGAGTATTGGGGCGAACCGACCCTGCGGGGCGAGGGCGTCTACGACTACGCCTTCTTCAAATACCAACCGACGCAGGCGCTTTCCCTGCTCCAGTCGCTCTGGACGCAGGCTTGGAACCGCCAACTACCGGTGCATCAGGCGTTCCAACAAGCGGCGGCGCAGATCAACGCCCTGCAGAAGGCGGCGGCGACCGGTCCGCCCCCGCCGACCGCAAAGCAGCAGATGGCGGCCGGGCGCCGGGCGCGGGCCAGGCTGCAGACCATGTTCGAACCCTGAGGGCTTGCCCGCCAGCGGTCCGGGTCCACCCGGCCGGCGGCGCAAGCTCCCCCGCGGCCGGGCGCGGGCAGGGAACGTGTGCCCAAGCTGGAAAGGCCGGAACACCGGCGGCCGTTAGCGCGGTGGTCCCGCGCCCGCGCAGCGGACCCCGCAGGCCGTGCGGCAAGCGGGCCGGGACGCGGAGCCGGCAACCACCGAGGAGGTTTTCGCCCCTGAAGCCCCTCCCAGACCCCACCGGCCCCTACCGCGACCACGGCGGTCAGACGTTCGAGTATGACGGCTCGTCGGCCGTCGTCTGGCGGGTATCGGTCTACGCCGTGGCCCGCAGCAACGGACGCGTGCTGATGATGGAACCGGAGTTCGCGCCCGGCCGCTGGGACCTGCCGGGCGGCGGGGTCCATCCGGGTGAGACGCTGATCGAAGGCGCCCGCCGCGAGTGCTGGGAAGAGACCGGCCGCCACTTCACGCCCGCCGCCGGGGCGGTAGTGCATTTCCTGGCCGAAGAGCGCTTCTACCTGGATCCGGCGCTCGAGCCGGACGCCTCGCCCTTCCGCCACTCCCTGCTCCTGGCGCTGGAGGGCGGCGCCGATTGGGACGCCGACCCGAGTTGGCTGCGGCCGCCCGCGGAGACGCGCCGCGTGGCGTGGCTCGACCCACGGACGTTGCGCCGGGCCGACGTCTTTGCGCATCACTGGACCGCCCTGCGCCTTGCCGGATTGGTGGGCGACTGAGCCAGGCGGACATCCCGCCGCGCGCCCTTGCGCCCCTACGGCGCACCCGCCGGCATCCGGGGCTCCTGGCCGCAATGAAAGCAAGCCGTCCGCCCGGCGTCCTGACGCGTCCACGCACCGCACGACGGGCAGGGACCCACCCATGCTCCACCGCGGGCCACCACGCCCAGGTGCGCACCGGCCGTGTTCAGCGGCAGCGGGAACTCGAGTTGGTGCTCCTGGCCGTCCCGGAGGACCACGTGCAGGCGGTACGCGTCGAAGGCGGGCACCAGTGCCGGCGCCGGAGGCTCGTTGCGCTACTCGGCGATGATCTGATCGCACAGGGCCACGCAGTCGCTGCAGATATACACGCCGGGGCCGGCGATCAGCTTCACGGCGTCCTCCTGGCGTTTGCCGCAGAACGAACAGCCCATCCGTCCCAAGAACTTCTGCACCGCGGATCACTCCCTCTTTGCGCCCGGTCCGTCCGGGCGGGCGATGACTCCAGCACCCACATCCCCCGCCGCAGCACGGTCCGCGCCCGGCCAAGCCTCCAGCGCACCGTGGCGGCGATGGTGCCCTGCGCGCGGGCAATATCGGCCGCGGTCCAGCCGCGCACATACCGCAGCACCACCGCGTCGCGGTCCCGTGCCGACAGCAGGCCGAGCGCGGCTTCCGCGTCGAGCCGGCCCACCCGGGCCGCGATACCGCCGTCGCCGTCCTTCGGCGTCCAGAGCCGCGGCCAGGCCCCCACCTCGGCGTAGTGCCGTCGCTGGAACTGCATCGCCCGGTTGTGGGCCACGGTACGGAGCCAGGGCCCGAACAACTCCGGCCAACGCAGGCCGGCAAGCCCCACGAAGGCGTGCAGCAACGATTCCTGCAGCACGTCCTCCGCGTCCTCGGGGGTCGGCAGCAGCCGGCGCAGCATGCGCAGCAGGGCCGGGCGGTGCGCCAACGCCAACTCGGCGAAGGCGGAGGGGTCAGTGCCACGCGGCGCTCGCCAGCAGAGCCCTCGATCGCCATCGGCCTCCCCCCTTGCCCTGGCCGAGCCCCTTCACCCCATACGTCGCGCGGCGCGGCGCAAGTGTTGGCTCAGCCCCGACGCCAAACGCGGCCGGCCCGGCGACACCCGCCCATTCCGCCGCGAAAAGTTACCACCCTGCTCAGACGCACTGCGCGGCGGAGATCGACCCGTGCCCGTGACCCACGCCGGGATCCCGCCGCCGCCGCGGGCACGGGCGCGGTGTAGAATTGGGTCGCAGGGGCGCACCGGACCGCGGCGGTGCGTACCGGGCCTGATCCCCTCACCCCGGAGACCGGCGACACCACCCGGGTCCGAGAAAGGCGTCGCATTCCAGCCCGCCTGCGGCGCACGCCGCGGGATGCCGGTCGCGGACCCCTTGCACGACCCAACGCCACCCGCGGAGAAGGTGAGTGATCGCACACGGTCACCGGGACCGGGGCGAGCCACCGACGATTCCCTCCACGGGTCTCAGCGACGGCACGGTCTGGCTGCGCTTGCCCGACGACTCGGACATCCCAGCCATCCACGCCTTCGGCCAGGACGAGAACGTCGAGGCGACGGGCTGGCTGCCGGTCGGCTGGACCTGTTCGTGGCAAGCCGCGGTCGCCGCGGTGGGTGACCTCCGGTGCGGCTGGAACGGCCGCTTCGGATTGGCCCTGGTGCTGATCACCGTCCCGCCCGACGCCGGCCTGCGCGGCGTCCTGCACATGGGCTGCGCGCGCCCGTAGCGGATAAGCGTGCGTACCAACGGATCACGGCCCTCTGCCGGCCAATCGCCCACCACGCCATCGCACCACCCGGCCGCCGTCCGGCCGGGAGCGCCTCTCCCGGCTCGGGGTGGACCTGGACAGACGCCTCCGCCCCCCCGGCCCCACACAGGCGTCCGCAAGGCACGCCGGCGCATGGGACACCTCGCTTCCTACCGCTCTGCTGAGGCCCAAGAGCCGGAGCATCCCGGATCCGCCCCGCCCCCGGATCGAACCGCACGCTTCCCAGCGCAGCCCGCTTGACCCTGACGTTGCGTCAGGTCTTACAGTGGCGACGGCGGCGGGACCGTGCACCGACCGCAACGGCCGAAAGAAGGCATAAGGCCTTGAGAACGGTGGGACAGATGGCGGCGCTGGCGGGCATCAGCGTGCGGGCCCTGCATCACTACGAAAAACTCGGTCTGCTCCCGGCCGCGTCGAGGTCGGACTCCGGGTACCGGCTCTACGCACCGAAGGACTTGGCCCGATTGCAAGAGATCCTTTCGCTCAGGGATCTCGGTTTCACACTCGCGGAGATCCGGGCGTGGTTTCAAGACGAGGGGCACGATCCTCACGAAGCGATGCGCCTACAACTGCGGCGGGTGAGCGAGCGGATCGCCGGACTGGAATCGCTGCGGGATGCGCTGCAGCAGGTGCTGCGCAGGATTCCGCCGCACGGTTCGGCCAGCCCGGAGCAGGTGGTCAGGGTGGTGGAAAGGATGAAGGCGATGAAAGACATGGAAAGGTACTTTACGCCCGCACAACTCGCGTCGGTGAAGGCTCGCGGCGAGTCGGTGGGCGCGGAGGGCGTACGCGTCGTCGAACGTGAGTGGCCCGAACTGATCGCGAAGGTGCGGGCGGCCATGGCCAGCGGGCTTCCTCCTGAGTCGGCGGAAGTGCTCGCCCTTGCGCGGCGGTGGCAGGAACTGGTCGCGCTGTTCAGCGGCGGAGACCCGGACATCGTGCGCGGCGTGGAGCGATACTACCAGGAACACCCCGGCATGGCGGCGGAGATGGGGATCGACCAAGACCTGTACCAATACATCCGCTCCGCCTGGTCCAGCGAACAATGAGCCGGGCGCGCAGAGCGATGACGGGCGCCGACAGGCTCGGATGGTCGGCACCCGTCATCGCCGACCGCCGGCACCATCGTCAAGAAGACCCGGAGTCGGTCTGGACCTCGGCAAGCGCGGCCGGGGCATGGAGCAGGCCATCGTGAAGCCATCGGGACGGTCGCGATCGAAATCCACGGGCCGCAGGGGCGGTCGATCCGGCCCACCTGCAGTCCCACCTGGAGGCGCATCCCGATCAGGCGGAGTGGTTGTAGCGGCCCATTCAGCATGCGGTCCATACCCAGCCGATCCCGGAAGCGGAACTCACCCCCGGCGATCCATCGGTTGGGACCACAACCGGTAGCGGGAGGCGGAGGCAGCCGTCCACCGCCTTACGGGGAGACAGGGGGGGGCCCATTGAAGTCTGAGATGAGCCGCTGCCCGGGATGCGGGGTCACGCTTCCCGATCAGCGGCTCACGCCCCACGATCGCTACCACGCCTCCGGCGAGTGCTGGCTCTTATATGGCGAACTGAGCGCCTACAACCTGTCGAGGGGCGACCCAAACTTTACCCACCAACTTGCCGTCGACGCATACGGTGCCCAGCACTCGGGACCGGAGACGGCCGCCATCACCACGGCGTTCGCGCTCATCGGGCTATGTTTGGCGGTAGAGCATGGATTCACTGGTCGGCATGTGCAAAAAGCGCACATGGGCCTTGCCCGGCACCGGCGACCCTGGCCCCGCTTGGAGCGCTCAAACCAGGCGTGGACATACACGGTAGGCGACGTGTTGCGCGCCGCCCCCGGAGACCGGCGGGACGCCATGCTGCGAACATGGGCACAGGACGTCTGGAGCGGCTGGGCCGCCCACCATGGCTGGGTCGGCGATGTGTGCACGCAGTGGTTGAGGAACGCTTGACGGCCTTGAGGTGTGCAGCCTACCGCCTCTCCGCTTGGTCAGCAAGTCTCCTGGACCGGGTCGGCGCGGCACCACAAACCGTCGCGCGAAGAGGAGCCGATCGGCCAACCCCCGGCCGGATCCGGACCCGATCGGCCAGCCATCTCGGCGCGGACGCCTGGAGATGAAACCCTTGGAACGAAGGGCACGGCCGAAGGAACTTGCTTTGGCAGGGCCCGACCGCCTGTCTTGACAGAGGGGTCCACCTCATGGGCCCCGCGAGCTACTGCGCCTGTGTCGCTAGCGCCGACCCCTTCTTGGACCGCCTCAAGCCCTTGGTCCATCAAGCCGGGTTTGGCCACGACGGCTTGGACACCGTGGTCAAGATCGCCGACGGAGGCCCCTGGATCTGGAACCGCATGAGCGAGTTCAACCGCCCCGGGGTGCAAGGCGTTCGAAATCCTGGATTACATCCACGCCTGCGGCCATGTCTGGAAGATGGCCGAGGCCGTTTACGGACGCGACACCTTGGCCATTCACGCTTGGGCCGAGCCGCTAACCCTTGCCCTCAAGGAAAAGGGGCCGGCCAAGTCTTCCAAACCACGTCACTGAGCAAACATATTTTCCATCCGTGTTCTGGATTGCCGCCGCGCAGCAATGCGTTGTTTAGCCGTGGGTGGAGGCGGGGGAGGTGGCTGATTTAGCAATGCGTTGGCCTGACGATCAGCTTGGGCGAACGCGCCCGGTACGTCAATCGAGTGATTCCAAAGCTTCTGTATCCAAGGGGCAACGATGCTTCGTATCGCAGTGTCTTGATATCGGTAATACGCACCGGGAATAGCATAACCTTTAACCGCACCGTCTCGCAACCAGCTTAACCCACTATGACGCAGGGGAGGGGCAACTTGTTCAACAATACTGATCCATTCACTCCAAAGGTCGTTGCGGGCAGGCGGTACGGCGCCGATCCGCATGAGGGTACTCTGCCACGTCCTCTCATAGGAAAGCCACTTGAGCAACCGCCATGACTCCTGAGGGTGCTTGGTCTGGGCATTGATGCCGTAGAAATCTTCCGTCCCCTGTGTAAAACGACCAGATGGAAAGATGGGGTTTGGGTAAATGCGCCACTTGAAGGAAGATCGCACAGCCGCAGCAAGATTTAGCACAATGCCGTCCCAAATGACAGCCATTGCCGATCGGCCGCTGAGAAAGCTGTATGGACCATAGGTGGCACCCGCTCGATTGCGACTTGTGCAGATTTTTGGCCAGAATAACGTTTCGTACATCCACGTTCCTGCCGCTACCGATCCGTGACTGCTCAGTGTCGATTGAGTGCCCGCCGAGTTCATTTGAGAGCCGCCAAAAGCTTGGAAAACCCAACTTTCCCCCCCGATAGTACCAGCATGAAAACCGAACCCGGCACCCACACGATTTAGCTTGGCAGAGTGAACAGTCAGATCAGTGCAGACACGTGCAAACTCCCGATGGGTCCAGTTTGGATCGGGATAAGACAAACCAGCTCTGTCAAAGAGGGAGAGGTTTACAGCGTACACCATTGGGGAAAAGTACGCTGGCAGCATAAACACTCCGAAAGGTCGATTCATCACATCCCACTGCCCTTTGGACCAAACGGACGTCGAGATGTTGTCCTGCTTCAGGAATGGGTCGAGTTTCAGGAGCAAGTTCTGTTCCCAATACGGCGCAGCGTACCAGTCTGAGATGACGTCAGGTCCGGTCCCTGCAATAATTGAAGGAATCACCGAGTTCCCCTGCATAAATCCAACCTTGACGTCCAAGTCGGGATTCGCTCGGAGAAACGGGTTTACGGCCTCTTGAAGCAACCGCTGGACGGTCCTGCTCTTAACGAGCGAGTCTGTGTCCGCAAGCATAAACAGATGAATGCGATGCTTGGCGCCAGTTGGAGTGGCAGCGACTGTCGAGCCGGATGTTCGCGAACAACCAGCGAGCACCGCGCCTGCCACCACAGCACCCCCAGCTGCACCCCGAAGCAATGACCGTCGCGGAAGCGGCAACCCAAACGGATCCGGAATGTGCCAGTAACGGCGAGGTGCGATACGGGTTCGAGCTGAAGCCAGTCGAGCCAGTCGACCTTGAATAAAACGGAGATGGCGCACGGTTAGCATCCTTCCCTCAAGAATCCTCCTGCATTAGCCCTAACACCACGTTTATCCATCCAGGAAAACTAAGGAGGGCCCTTCACCAAGATCAGTAGCGATTCCTGCCAACCGGCGCATCCGCTAATCCCTGTACCTACCCCGCAATCCAAATCCCCCCCCCGTGTAGGCGCCTCATACCCCTGTATCACTCAACAGTAGGCGTCTCGTACTGTACACGTGCAGACGCTGAGGCAATACCCAGCCTCTGCGCTATAATCTATCGGCGTAAGGGGTCTATCCATGTCGTCAACTTGGCATCTGTGGTGGCCGGTTCTAGAATGACCCAGTTGGCCGGATAAGAAACGCCCCCCCCCCAGCGATGCCCCCTCTTGGGTTTCCAGGCAAATAACTCCAGGAGAGGGGTCAGGAGACGATGCTCGGGGGTGGGAATGTGAAGACGATGTACGACATGCGAGGCGAAGGGGCCGGGATCCGGGAGATCGCAAGGCGGTTAGACCTTTCCCGGGCGACGGTGCGGAAGTACCTGCGGGCGGACACGATCCCGATGCCGCAGCCACGTGGGCCGCGCAAGTCCAAGCTGGCGCCTTGGGCCGAGTATATCGTACAGCGTGTGCGCCAGGAACACGTGGAAACTGCGCGGTGCTGCTGGAGGAACTGCGCCAGCGGGGATATTACGGTGGCCGGACGATCCTCACAGAGTTCGTGCAGCCGTTGCGGTCTCCGCGGCAGGAACCGGCCACCGTGCGGTTCGAGACGGAACCGGGAGTCCAGGCGCAGGTCGACTTTGGAACGTTCAAGTACCCGGCGGTCGACGGCACATTCCCTGCACCCGCCATGGCACCTTTCCCCCACACGCCCTGTAGTCTAGGGACCGCATCCCGTACGCCATTACACGTCTAGTCACATAGATAGCCGGTCCCACGGTTCACCCTCGCAACCTCGCGGTCCGCGTCGTGTCCAAAGCGTAGTCGCAACCTTGCGCAGAAGGCCGCATGCGGCTCGTCCCGTACATGTTGAACTTGGCAAGTGTTTCGATACGAAGGGCCGCAATCCCGGTCGCGCCGGTCAGAACCCCTGACCCAGCCGGACCTTGTACACCCGCTCCATTTGGCCGCGCCGCTGCACCACGACCGTGCCTGCGCTCCCCCCGCCACGATGCAGCGCTCCCGCGTCCACCAACAACTGCCGGTCGCCCTGATCCCCGACCGCTATCGTAAACACCTCTCGCCGCATCGCCCACCAGCCGCCCCCCAGCGGCCACGCTTGCTGCCCGCCCGCGCCTGCCACTGCTTTCCTCAACTGCTCCATCAGCGCACCTGCTGCTGCCCCGACCGATCCCTGCCGATCTTCCCCGACGGCCGCCGGCCGCTCCGACTCAAGCCCACCGTCCCCCGTGCAATTCCCTACAGCGCCTGACACCGCTTCCTGCACTTCCTGGTCCCCGCATGCGTGCAGTCCGCCGTCCACGTCCCGTAGATACACCCGAGCCTTCCCGCCCCGCGCTCGCACCGCGTCCCGCTGCCGTTCCGCTTCCGCCTCGCTCTCAAACCAAAACCGCGAGGCCATCGACATCCACCCGTCCCGCCACTCGCAACACCAATACTCCCGCCCCCGCCGCATCCCGGTCACCTGCGCCACCCTTACACCCGCTTCCCCGTCTCCTCCTCGATCGCCCGCGCAAACCCCCGCAACTGCTCCGCACAATCCCGCAACGCTTCCGCATGCACCCGGTTCGCCGCCGCCTCACTGTACGTCGGCGCTCCCGCTGCTCCCGCCCCCACCCGCCGCGCTGCATCCTCCCACAGACCCGCCACCGCTTCCATCTTCCGCACTATCTCACGCAGTGCCTGACTCACTGCGCCCATGTCTACCCCCTGGTCCGCATCCTATCACGCCGCCGAAACCGACCCAGATGCTCCAAGCGCCGCATCGCTTCACCACCCCGCCGCCGCTTGGTAGGCTCGGCCCAGCTTGCGTTTCACCCGTTGCAACGCATTGTCCACCGCCTTAGGCCGCCGCCCACACAACGCCGCTATCTCCCGGTACGTCAGTTGACGCAGGTATAGACCAACCACCGTCCGCTCAAACGGCGACAACAGACTCTGCACCGCCTCATCCATCACCGCCGCGCTCTCGCGCCGCATCAACACCTCCTCCGGCGACTCCCCGGCCGCCGTCACCCGCCCCACAAAGCATTCGCCGTCTTGTTCTTCCCGGAAAATCGGTCTATCCAACGACACCGCTGCGCTCAGCACCTCGTGCTTCATTCGCGTTGCCATCTTGAATCGCTGTAATCAGTTGCCGATCTACACACAAGTCAACGAAGTGCTCAAACGGCACGCGCGTCTCCGGCCTATAATCCCTGATCGCCTTCCAAAACCCAATGGTCGCCTCTTGAAACAAATCGTCCCGCTCGCCGCCAGGCAAGAAGTAGCGCCTCGATATCTGGCGCCGGGCCGGCCTGTACCGCGCCAACAGCCGCACAAATGCCTCTTCGTCTCCCGCCTGCGCCCTACAAATAGCCTCGGGCTCCTCCTCCAACTTCATCCTTCACGCGCTTCCCCCGCGGTCCCTTGCTTAGGCACTCACTCGCGGCTCTCTTGTCTTCGCCGCCATCCCCTGGTCCCAACACGCAGATCGACCCCCCCGCTGAGGTGGCCCCCTCAGCGGGTGTCCCTGCTCTACCACCGACCTGCTCGGGTTTCCCTTACCCCCCACCCGGCAAGCTTGGTGTGCCCTCGGCTACCTGCCTCTCTATACCTGCTGCTTCTCCAACGCCGTGATCCGTCCCTCGTGGTCCCTCGCAATCGCCTTCAATGGCTCAATGTGCTGATCCATCACCGCACGCGCCCGCTCCTCCGCCCGCCGTTTCACGGACTTCCGCAGCATGTTCACGCCCTCGATCACCGTCCCGATCGCCTTCATCGTTACCTCGTGCAGCACCCCGCGCCTCGCTCCGCGCTTCCTCCGCCGTCTCCTGCGCCGCAGTGGCAGCCTGCAACCCCGCGTCCGCAACCGCACCTACTGCCGCGATCATCTTGTGCGTCTCCGCAAAGCGACCAGCCGTTGTTACGCGTCGCCACCGTGACGCTCCTGGCCCCGCGCGGCAAGCGCAGCTACATACCACCACAGACTGTCACCGCGATCCTGGCCGAGGACGAGGATCCCCCTCAGTCACCTCATCCGTGCCGGAGAGCCCGATCGCCACCACCCGGCCGACAATGGCCCGACGGCCCGTTGACTTCTGCGCTTTGGCGGCATATCTTGACTGCGGCTCCGATTCCTGCACCTCGTTAGGCGAGGCGTGCACGCGAACAGACGCCGCTGACCGGAAACGTCGAGAGACGCCAACGGTCGGGACAGGAGAGGTCGGAACAAGGCTTCTCCCCAAGCGGCTGGGTCACAGACCCCACGTCGCGTGCTGCCAAAGCTCAACCAGAGAGGCAAGGGCGCCGGTATGCGTCTGCGTTCTGGGGGGCTTCTCGCCAAGGCGGGGAGTCCTTTTCCGTGTGAGGAGGCGCGGCCGGATGGTGTGCGTAAACACCGGCTTCTCTCGCGGATCGCGTGCGCCACGGCTTCTCAATCCGGTTAGGCTGCGTTGTTAGGTGCGCAGCGGCTGAACGCCGGAACTGCCCTTGGCCGTACGGCCGGAGTCTTTTGAACCGCAGCGACGTTCGCGCGCAAAGGGGGGACAGCAGCCATGAGCGCCGGTGCCAGTATGAGCGGAACCACCAACCGACAAGGTCGACGCAGCAACCGAAAGAAGGTGGCGCAATGGCTGTCTTCCGTGATGTCTCCCGCGAGGTCGATCTGCGTCGGCATGACCGTGAGCGCATCCTAGGCGTTCGGTCCCGCTCCCGATCACCGTTACAAAGCCTGCTCCTCTTCCTCCTCGTCGCCGGCCCCGGCATCTTGGTCATGATCGGCGACAACGATGCCGGCGGCGTCATCACCTATGCGACGACAGGCGCACGGTACGGAGTCGGCTTCTTCGTACCGCTCCTGCTGCTCATGATCCCCGTCGCGTATGTGGTCCAGGAGATGACGGTGCGCCTCGGGGCCGTCTCACAGAAAGGCCATGCCGAACTCATCTTCGACCGCTTCGGCCGATTCTGGGGCATCTTCTCAATGGCCGATCTCGTGCTTGGCAATTGCCTGACACTGGTGACGGAGTTCATCGGCATGGCCGCGGGCCTGAGCGTGTTCGGCATCGGACTGCGGCTGGCGGTGGTCGGCAGCGCCTTCCTTGTGGCGACGCTGGTCTCCGTTCAACGCTACGTCACAGCCGAACGCATCACGCTGATCTTCGCGGCCCTGAATCTTGTCTTCGTGCCGCTCGCCGTCCTCGCGCACCCGGCGCCCGGTCAGGTGCTGTCCGCCCTCACGCGCTGGAACCTGCCGGGCGGTTTCACGCACGCAGTGCTGTTCCTGATCATCGCCAACGTGGGCACGACCATCGCCCCGTGGATGCTCTTCTACCAGCAGGGCGCGGTGGTCGACAAGGGCCTCACCCCACGGGACATCCGGCAGGGCCAACAGGACACCCTGGTCGGCAGCCTGGTCATGGGGGTGGTCGCGGTCGCAATTGTTGTGCTGACCGGGACAGTGCTCTTCCCCCGCCACATCGGCGTTGGCAACCTGGGCCAGGCCCAATGGGCCCAGACACTCGCGCCATACCTTGGCCCGTTGGCGGAGCGGCTGTTTGGTCTGGGACTCTTCGAGGCGGGCCTGGTTGCAGCCATTACGATCTCCCTGTCGTCGGCGTGGGCCGTGGGCGAAGTTTCCGGTCGGCGGCACAGCCTGAACGCATCCCTGCGCCAGGCCCCGCTGTTTTATGGCATCTACGCCGGGAGCATCGCCGTGGCGGCAGTTGTCGTCCTCCTGCCAGGAGCGCCTCTACAGCTGATCACCCTGACGGTCCAGGTCATCGCCACACTGCTGATGCCACCGGCCCTGCTGTTCCTGCTGCTGCTGGCGAATGACCCGGATATCATGGGCGAGCATCGCAATCGCCTGGGAGCCAATCTCTTCACTGGCGGCATCGTGGCCATGATCCTGATGCTTTCCACGCTCTACGCCATCGTCACGGTGTTTCCACACGTGCTCGGGGGCTGAGACACAGACTTGAGGGGAGGCCCCCATGCCTGCGCGGCACAGGCGGCACCATATGTAGCGGTCGGCAGTGGTATTTCGAGGGAGGGTGTGGGACATGCCGCTGAACAGCGCGGACGAACTCTGGGAACTGGAGCAGCGCGCCCGCCGGGTGTACGGGCCGGCACGGCTCAGCCGCGGAGCGCGAGGGCTCATGTGGCTGCTGCGGGTTTACGTAGTCGCCATGCTCACGCTGGTAGTCTTTGCGTTCACCCGGCAGGTGGGATGAAGGTCCGGTGGAAGCA
>JAJZXK010000184.1 GCA_021806565.1 Bacillota bacterium
GAGGGGCAGCGCGCCCCTCCCGCGTCACCTTGCGGCGGCAACCAGCCGCCGCTGTGCGGTCACGGGGGCCTCCCGCGGCCGCCGGTCACATACCGCCGCCAGCGCAGCCGTCGGACGGCCAAGCGGGCCCCCGCAGCAGGCACACATACCCATGCACCCGCCGGCGGCCGATGATGCGCCGCTCCAGGCGCAGGGCCGCCGGCACGTCGGTGGGCCACCAGGTCTGCTGCTGAACGGCGCTATCCGCCCGACCCCAGTTCGCCCGTAGCGCCGGCCCAAAGAGGCTCGGCTCCCAGCGCAGCACATACTCCCGGTCACGATTACGCTCCGGATCGGTGGAACGCCAGACGGCGACCAGTCCGTAGCGCCTCCAGGTCCCCCTGTCCATGTCGTCTCTCCCCTACGCACAGCCCGACCCGAGACACAGCACCGCGGGCCCTCCCGGACTCTCCACCGTCGTGACCGCCGCGATCTCATAGAGGTTGGTCACGTCGATGACCGGCGTCTGCGCGGGGTCTGTCGTGCTGAGGGTGATGCGGTAGCACAGACTGGGGCCGGCGGGCACGGTGACGTTGGTGAACACCGGCACGTCGGTCCAGGTCTGGCAGCCGTCCGTGCTGGCCTGGTAGGCGACGGAGGTGCCGGCCGGCACGCTGGGCAGGCCCGTGCAGTTCGGAGGACTCTTGCCGGCGGCGCAGTCGGCGTCCTCGATCCGCACCTCGTCCACGGCGTGCCCGACGGGCAGGACGACGGACCGCAGCACAGCGGAGGGCTGGTAGACCGCCCAGGTCTGACCGCCAAGGCCGCGGACGCTGTCCTGCCCGAAGGTGTTGCCAGTGACAAGATCCTCATAGGTCCAGCCGGTGGGATACAGCACGGCCACCGCGTGCCGTCCCCAGCCGGCCGCAATCCCGGCTGGAGGATTCGGCGTCGCGGCCACGGACACCGACCAGGCGGTCAGTGCCTGCAACCCGGCGGGCCCGTAGGCATAGCCGAGCAGCTGCCCCCCCTGGGTCAGAACCCACAATGTCCCGCCCTGGCCGTCCGAACCGCGGTCAAAGGCGACCCCGACCACAGGTCCATCGGCCAGGGGCGGGGTCGGCGGGTCCCAGGAGGGCGCGGGGAGGTATGCGGCACCATCCCAGGTCCAAAGCTGCACCGCCTCGGCCTGCCAGGTCGCGGCGACGGCACCGGCGGTCGTCGCGGCAACCCCGAGGTTGCCGGTGAGTCCGGCAGGGCCACCGGAAAGCGCGACGAGGCTGCTACCCTGCGCCTCCAACACCGAGGCCCCCGTCGCCGTGGCAGCCAGGAGCGCCGAGGGCAGCGATGCGGGCCCCGGGGCCAGCCCGATCGCCCCGGTGAAGGCCGTCTGTGCGACCCGCGACGCCGCGTAGCCACCGGATCCCGCCGACAGTCCATACACCGCCACCTGGGACCCGGTGGCCACGGCGAAGGCGCGGCCGCGCATGGTCCAGGTAACCCCGGTGGCTCCGGCGAGATTGCCGAGGTTCCAGGCGGTGACCGGATGGACGGCCTGGCCGTCGAAGACCCAGGCGCTGACACCGACGGCAGTGGCCACCAGGGCGTAGGTGCCGGCGGGATCGAAGGCGGCCTGCAGGGGGGCGTAGGGCAGCCGGACCGTGCCGGTGCCGGCGGTATCCACGGCGGCAGTGGATACGGCGAGGTTGACCGAGGCGGTGGAGGTGTATCCGTCGCGAAACCAGTATGGATTCTGGGACTGGACGGTACCGGCTACGGCCGGGATGGCGCTGATGGCAAGACAGAGCACGGCCGCCAGGGCCCGCCCACACCAGGACCGCCACATGATAGAAACCTCATTCCGAAGGGGAATCAGGCTGGGAACCGGTGCTCCGACCGGGTAGCGCAGCGTTGTGGTCAGTACGGAGGAATGGCCGCATCGTCTGAATCTACCCGGGAGGTGGGTTGGCGAGATCGGGTTCTCGGCACCGGTCTGGCCACGAATGCCAACCGGATTGGGAGGCGCGCCCCAGCGTGAAGCCACCCGTGCGGCGCCCGCCCGACCTCAGCCGCCCCTGCGGCCAAGAACGACGGCTCGCTGGACTTGGACCGCCGCGACCACCGTGGCGAACGCCTCAGCCACGAGCGCGTAGTGGTTATCCACGCTGGCAAGGCCGCGCAGGCGCACCTCCACCGAAAGGCGATCCACTTGGCGGGACAACGCGGCAAATGCCGCGCTGAGTACGGGATCGTTTGTATGCGCAGCCACAACCACGGGGTGCAGAACATCCCCGGATGGATCGGCCGGCGCGCTCTGGGGCGTCTCCGCCTCCGCCGCATCCACAGTCTGCGCCGACGCGGATAGCGCAAGGAGGAATCGTGCCGGCGACCATCCGGTCGGCAGGTCCACGACCTTGGTCGATGCACCGTCGGTCCATCGTGCCCATATGGCGCCGTCGTCGAAGAAGACTGCGGCGCAGGCTGGCTCAACCATCGAAGCAACCTCCTAACCCAGAGCATGAGGCGAGGCGGCGGCATTTCAAGCCCCATGTGGGCCACGTGGCAAGGCCAAGAGGCCCAAGCTTCGGAGGTCGACTGCACAGGGTGTCTTGGTGGGTTTTGCGACTGTCGTCGCGGTGGCGCCCGCGGGATCCTTGCGGACCCGCGGTTTCGGGCCAACGGCTGGTCCATCGGTTCCGACAGCATCGAATGCGCTTGCAAGCAGGTGGTCTGCATGCGCACCAAGAGCTTGGGCACGCGTTGGCGCAAGCTCGGCGCTCAATCCATCCTCAACCTTCGCTGCCTCCGCCTCTCCCCAGGTCATTGGGAGGCGTTCTTTCGCCGTCAACCACAGCGGCGACGTACGCAGGCGACGCGTGCCCAAACCGCTGCTCACGCCGCTTGATCCCACAAGAGTGCACCGCACCCATAGGGCTGGCTTGTCAGCGAGCGAGCAACGGCCAGGCGGCAGCGGCCACAAAGGCGAGGGCAAGCACAGGGGCGTACGGGGGCCGGGCATCGCGTCGGCCCCGGACCAGCAGGGCCAGCCCAAGGACCAAGCCGAGCCCCGCGGCCAGCGTCACGGCGGCCAAGGTGGCGAGTCCGGTGAGGGCGCCGAGCGCGACGGCGAGACACCAATCCGCCGGCGGCAGCACGGACTGGCCACCAGTGCGGATCACCAGGCCGGGCGCGAAGGCGACGGCAGCAATGCCAGCGCCACCGAGTGCAGCCCAGCGAGCGGCGGGGCCCCCGGCCACGGCAAGGAGGACCGCGATCGCAAGTCCACCGATCCAGGCGGCATCGGGAATGGTGCGGGTGCGCAGATCCCAGACGGCGGCGAAGCCCCCGCATGCCGCAAGCGCCACCAGCCGTTCCCAAAGCACAAGAAGCCCTCCTCTCTACCAGCCGCGCCGAAATGAGGTGAGTCCGCATGCGGCCCGGCCTCTACAGGTACCACGGTCGGCGTGGATACGCCTCACTACCAGGGCAATCTCTGCGCCGGAACAGATACGCCTTCTCGATGGAGGGGTCGGCAGTCTGGAATGCCTCGGCGAGGCCACCGAGAAACTGATCGGTGCTCCGCAGCCAACCTTCCACCCACGGGTACTTGTGGAGAACGTCGGTCTGGCCGTGAGCCAACGTTTCCATGAGTTCTCGGACTTCATCCATGCGCTTGTAGACACCGCCGTGCGCGGTGATTGCCTGCGCGATACCGCGCGGAAGTCGCTTGTGAGACATATCGCCACCTCCCCGGTTCCCCAGAGCTACGGGCCGGGCAGCCGCTTTGAAACCGGCGGCCGATTGAGCCCGACGCAGCTACTACGCGGGCACAATCGCCTTGGCCGCCACGCCGGCCGCCAAGTGCTCAAAGGCGCTGAAGAACCCCCCGGCGGGCGGTGTGATGTTGACGGCAACCTGGACGACACAGACGGATCCGCTGACGGAGACCTGCCACCGCGCCACATACAGCCCCGAGACCCCACCCTCCAGCATGGACTGCCGCCACCAGGCCGCAGCCGCGGCGGGTCCGGCGTTCGGCCGCACGGCAACGGAGGAGTTGTAGACGTAGCCGCGGGCATCCACCTTGCGGGTGACGGTGGCCTGCGAGGCACAGCCGAGGGCGGCCGCCTGCGTGCCGGCCTGGACGACGGCCCGTGCGGCGGCGTCCCAGGCGTAGCTGAAGGGCAGGAGCACGATGAACCAGACGACGGGGAACAGGATCAGGAAGAGCACCGCCACCTGCCCTGGCCGCTGCCGCATGCCATCGTCCCCCTCACTCCGTCGGGAAACTGGCGACCTCATTCAGGCTCCACGCCCCGGCCCCACCCGTACCGCCGAACAGGGACCCGAACTGCGGGAAGAGGTTGAGCGCGGCATACTGCACTTGCACCGCGGCGACCCCGCCGGCCTGGCCGAAGGAGGAGCAGTAGGTGCCGACATACCAATCGCCGGCCTGGGTGGGAGTGGCCACCTCAGCCGCCAAGTGCAGACCGCCCTGCTGGAGTTCGTCGACCGCGGCGGCCTGCGCGTCGGAGGCCCAGGCGGCGGTGCCCTGGCCGCACTCGATGGCGGCGATCCGAGCGCCCGCCCGAGCCGCCACAGACACCTCGGCACGGGCGAGCGCGACCATCGCGAACGCGACGCCGAGGAACACCGCGCCCAAGATGATCGGGAACAGGATCAAGAACTCAATCGTGGCGTCACCTCGCCGAAACCGGCCAAGTAGGCGCACGGATCTGCCTCCCCCGGCGGGGCGGGCCCGGCATGAGGCCAGGCCCACTCCGCCGCAACCGCTCAGTTGGTGCAGGTAGACGCGGAACAGGACGTGGTGCCGCTGATCTGGCCGCCGACGCTGGTGGCCTTGGCGTTGGCGGCGGAATACAGGATGCCGCCGACGAGCAGGGCGACGATGAGACCGATGGCGGCCCAGGTCAGGCGCACCGCCGTGGGACCCATGGGAACATCACCTCCCTTCAAGCATGGGGAGTTCAGGTGATAACTGGCCCGTGTGGTACCATCGCTGAGAATGGCAAGTGGAGGGAGAACCGGCACAGATCCGCCAGGAGATCGCCGCGAACGGCACGGCCATCCTCCTGTGGAAGTCGACACGGAAGGGCGTATCGTTCAGGCTGCTGTCGACTTCGTGGAACCAGAACCCGGTATGGATTGTGCCTCTTACTTCTTATTTCGTTTCTTGGCGAACGGCCGCCCTTGGGAAAGCGGTGCGGGGGCAGTCTTGCGCGTCCCGGCACCGCAGGGTACTACAGGGTGCCCAAAGACGCCACTCAGCCGTCATTCCCGTACCTACGCACTCGGTCCCACCAAGAGTGCACAAGCTCCCATTCTTCTCTCATCTCAGAAGTGCTGGGAGCAACGCAATTCCGATCAGGGCTCTTGTCGTGCCGACGGAGCCACGTAGTGCATCGTCCGTAACTCTGTTGAAACTCGTTATTATCCTTCTCGCTGATGTACACCAGCGCT
>JAJZXK010000185.1 GCA_021806565.1 Bacillota bacterium
GATGGGGGCCGGCGGCGGTTGGTGGGGACGCAGGGCCGTCGGGGGGGCAAACGGGCTGCCGCAGGGAACCGCCGCGCATCGTCTGGGCGCGTGCGTTCACCGCGGTGGATCGTGCCCCCCTCCGCCACCTGCCCCCGCCTACCCCAGCCCCATGCCGGCGTCCCGGCTCTGGCGCAGCACCGCCAGGGCCGAATCGAAGTGCGTGCCGCAAACGCGCAACTGGTCGAGCACCCCCGGAGCGAGCACAAAGCCCTCGGTGGCGTCCAGGGCCACAGCCTGACGCATACAGGTCATGCCCGCCTCCCGGCAGAGCGCACCGAGGTGGGCACCGGCCATACCCTCGGTATCGGCCGCCAGGGCATGGATGTCCACATCGTCCGCCAGCGGCATGCGCCCGGTCTGCAACCTCAGGATCTCCTCGCGCGCCGCCAGGTCGGGAAGCCCGATCTCCAGACAGAGGTCGAGCCGGCCGGGACGGCGGATGGCGGCGTCGACCCGTTCGGGGCGGTTGGTGGTGCCGACGACCACGACGCGGCCGCGGTCGGCCAGGCCGACCATCAGGGTGAGCAACTGGCTGACCAGCACCGCCTCGTGGTTGTGCTGCACCTGACCGCGGTCGGGCGCGATCGCGTCGATCTCGTCGATCAGCACCACCGAAGGCGCGTGCGTACGCGCGTCTTCGAAGACGCGCCGCAGGGCTGCCTCGGACTCGCCGCGCCACTTGGACAGGATCTCCGGACCGTTGACCGCCAGGAAGTGCGCCTGGCACTCGGTGGCCAGCGCCTTGGCCAGCATCGTCTTTCCGGTGCCGGGCGGCCCGCACAAGAGGATGCCGCGGTGCGGATCCACCCCCATGCGCTCGAACAACTCCGGAAAGCGCAGGGGCAACTCGATGTTTTCACGCATGATCCGGATCTGCGACTGCAGACCGCCGATGTCCGCGTACCGCACGCTGCCGATGGGCCGGGCCGCGGCGGTGCCCGCGTCCGGCTCGCCACCGCCCTGCGACTCTGCCACCGCGTGTACCGGCGTCGCGGGGGCCGCGCGCCCCGCCGGCTGGGGCGCCGCCGGAACCGCCGCCGCGGCGGTCGACTTCTCCACACCAACGCGCACGAAGCGTCCCTCCTGCCAACCCTCGCGATACACCCAGCCCGGATCGCGGCCGGGCCGGACGCGGTCCGGCAGGCGGTCGATCACCGCGTCCAGTTCGGACGCGGCCAGCGCCGGGCAGTGCCGCGCCAGCGAGGTTTCCAGGGCCTCGTCCACCGCGGCGCGCAACGCGGGCTTGTCGGTCGCGAACGTGACGCCGTCGCGCATCAGGCGCCCGAACTGAAACCACCCCTGGTGGTTGACTTCGCCGATCGGG
Source organism: Bacillota bacterium (assembly GCA_021806565.1). Lineage (GTDB taxonomy): Bacteria > Bacillota > Sulfobacillia > RBS10-35 > JAJYVN01 > JAJZXK01. Next base: position 1,367 of record JAJZXK010000185.1, read on the forward strand.
ATGCGCCGGCAGGGAAACAGCTGCCTGGCGGCCCCGACGCTGGTGGCGTGCACCGCGCCCCCGCGGCAATAGGCGTGCCGGTCCGGGGACGCAAGGTGGGCACGGTAGCAGGAGAGCAACTGCTCCAGCCCCGAGCGCTGCACGAGCTTGCCGTTGAGGTAGAAGCGGGTCTGAGTCCAGCGGCCGACCAGCGCCGCCAAATCCTCGAAGTCCTGCAGGTTCTCGTCGCTGAAGCGGACGGCGACGTCGCGGCCGTCGGCGCCGGCGCCGAACTGGTGGCCGGGCTGGCGGCGGGCCAGTTGCACCGCCGCCGCGAAGTCGCGGTGCCCGCGGCGCTCCCGGAAGACCACCCTCAGTTCCAAGCGCCCACCTCCCGTCCGCCCGGAACGCGTTGCACCAAGCTTTCTACACGTGCCAGCTTTTAGTCCTGCCGGCCGCCCGAATGCCGCGTGCTTCCTGGCCATACTAGCCGGGTCGGGCCCGGCCCCAGCTTGCCGCGCAGGGGGGTGACGTATGCCATCGCACCATCCGCTGAACCTCGCCGCCAGTGTCATGTGGAAGACGGCCGCCTCCTACGGCGTGCTGCTGACGGTGATGCGCCTCACCGGCAAGCGCGAAATCGGCGCGCTCAGCGCCATCGATCTGGTCGGCTTCATCATGATCTCCGAGGCCGCGCTGATCTCGGTGGCCGACCCCCAGATGTCGTTTTTGGTCGGCATCACGCCGGTCCTCGTCCTGGGCTTGCTGCTCTGGGTCTTGCCCTACGTCAGCCTCAAGAGCCACCGGTTGCGCATCGTGCTGGAGGGTCAGCCGTCGGTCGTCGTCGCTCACGGCCGCATCAACCACCGGCTGCTGCGCTCGCTGCGATACAACCTCGCGGACCTCATGGCGGAGATGCGGCAAAAAGACCTCACCAGCCTGGCCGACGTGGAGTTCGCCGTCCTGGAGACGACCGGCAAGCTCTCCATTGTCCCCAGGGCCGGCGCCCGCCCGGTCACGGCCGACGATCTGCGCACCCTGCAGATGACCCAAGTCGACCTTGCGCAGGCGCTGGGCCGGCCGCAGTTGCCGGCGAGCGTCATCCTCGACGGGCGGCTCGACAACGAGGCCCTGGCGCGCACGGGCCGCGACGAGGCCTGGCTGCGGGAGCAACTGCGCCAACTGGGCTTCGCAGTCATCGGCGACGTGTTTCTGGCCAGCGTCGACGGCAACGGCAAGCTGACCGCCCAGGGACGCGGCCCGGGCGCTGAGGACCCGAAGCCGCCGGGTGACGGGGGATGACGGAAGGATCCAGGTACGGACGGGCTGCGGGTGGCGAGCCTGCGGCGGCGCGCGGGGCAAGCGTGGCCCGGCGTCCACGATGGTCCGGTAAGGGGGGAAGGCGCGAGCCGGTCCGTGGCTCCAACCGCGGGCCTGGCGTGGCCGCGCCGCGCTTGTATGGGTGAGGATCTTCCCGGAACCGGTTGCGCGGTTCCACTGGTCGAAGGTGAGCACCCGCTGAACCAGGGCGACTGGCAGCGGCTGTGGCTGGCGGCGGGCCACTCACCATGCCCCTGCCGCGACCGCTGCCTGCTTCATCTGTTCTGGCACCTGGGCCCCACCGTGTCCGCGGCGGCGGCCCTGCGCCTGGAACAGGTCGACTTCCTCGGCGGCTGCCTGCGGGCCGGGGGCGACGAGATCCTCCTGCCGCCGGAATTGCTGCGGGCCATCGCGACGTACGTCAGCATCGAGCGGCCGGCGCGCTCCGGACCCGCCCTGTTCATCGGCCGCCACGGCCGCCCCCTGCGGCCGGCCGCGATCCACCGCGTCTTCCACAGCATGGCCGCCGCCAGCGGCGTGGCCGCGGATCCCCAACGCCTGCGCCGCCAGGCCCTGGTGCGCCAACTGCTGGCGCGGCCGGTGGCGACGCTGCGCCGCCTGCGGCCGCAGACCGTCTAGTCCTTCACCTGCGCCGCCGGCCGGTGGCGCTCGGCCAACTCCTGGTAGTGGGCGACACCGCGCGCGATGCGCTCCACCTCCTGCGGCCGCACCGGGCGGGCCGCCCGCGCCGGCACCCCGACGACCAGGGTGCCCGGCGGCACCCGCTGCCCCTCGGTGACCAGCGCCCCCGCCGCGACGATGGCGCCTGCCCCGATGACCGCGCCGCTGAGGACGGTCGCCCGCATACCGATCAGGGCGTCCGGCTCCACCGTGCAACCGTGGAGGATGGCTCCGTGGCCCACCGTCACCCGCTCGCCGACGCGGCAGGGCGACCCCGCGTCCGTATGGAGCACGCAGCCGTCCTGCACGTTGGCCATGGCACCGATGACGATCGGCTCGATGTCGCCGCGCAGCACCGCCCCGTACCAGACACTGGCGCGCGGTCCGACCTCGACGCGGCCGCTGAGTTCGGCCGACGCGGCGACGAAGGCATCCGGGGCCAGGTACGGTCGGTGCCCGTCCACACTGCGAAGCGCCACGGTGCCGCCCCCCCCTCACTCACGGCCCGCCGGCGCGGCCGGAGGATCGAACGCATCACAGCGCACGCCCGCCTCTTCCAGGAAGGCGCGGCTGTGCGCATCGTCGTAGCGGTCGCGGTAGACGACCCGCCGCACGCCGGCCTGCACGAGGGCCTTGGCGCAATCCAGACACGGCAGCGTCGTACAGAACAGGACGGACCCTTGGCTGGCCGAGCCATAGAAGGCGCACTGCAGCAGGGCGTTGAGTTCCGCGTGCACGGTCCGCCTGCAATGGCCGTCCACCATCAGGCAGCCGACATCGGCGCAATGCGGCCGACCGCGCAGGCTGCCGTTGTAGCCGGTGGCGATGACCCGCTCCTCGCGCACCAACACGGCGCCGACCTGCCGCCGCAGACAGGTGCTGCGGGTGGCGACGAGGTCGGCCATGGCCAGGAAGTAGGTTTCCCAATCCGGGCGCGCCAGCGGGCCCGCCTCCCCCGTCCGCCCGCAGGCGGCAGCCACACTCTACCATAGGCGGCCGGCCGGACCGCAGTCCGCCGTGCCGCCCGCACGCCGGCCAGCTATACTGGACCGGGGGGTGCGGCAGACGCAGACGGGCTCGACCCCGGTGGACCCGCAGGAGTCGGCGACCGCGCCACACGCCGCCGTCCCGGGCGCCATCGTGCCGGACTCCGGCGGCGGCGCGCCGGACGAGGGAGATGTCCGAGCGCAGTTGCGGCGCGCCTTTGCCGCCCATCCGGATCTCATCTACGGGGGCCGCGAGTGGACGGACGCGGTGCATGCGCGCTTTTTCGACCACCACCCGGACGCGGAGCCGACCGGCGGCCTTACGGCCCTCGCGCTCGAGGTGTCGCGTCTCGCGCCGGCCCTTGGCCGCACCGATCCCGGCCTGCAGGGCGGCGATCTGCTGACCCTGCGTACGCCGTCCATCTTCCTGCGCACGGCGGACCCGTTGCTGGCGGCCATCATCGATGCCTGCGCCTCGGGCAGCTACGCCCACCGCGTCCGCCCCTGGGTGCTGCGCGCCTGCTTTGCCGACCCCGACCACGAGCCGGCCACCGACTTCCCGTTCCTGCTGGGACCACGCGACGAGGATTGGCAGCTCCACCCGCAGGTGTGCCGCATGGACGCCTGGCGCATCGCCTTCGGCATCCACCTCTTCGCGGCCAGTCGTGACGACATGGGACACCCGCGTCCGGAGGCCCGGGCCGGTCTGCGCCGGCCGGACCGCCCAGCCGCACCGCCCGGCGGCGGCCAGGCAGCTGGCCGATGAAGTTTCGCCGTCGTGGCGTCAAGCGCGAACACAGCGTCTTGGAGACGTTCGCCGACCTGTATGAGCAACTCGCGGGCCTGGACGGGGTCGCCGGGGTCATCCCCGGGCGGATCGCCCACAACCCGACCCGCCACCCGGGCCTGGTCCTGAAGCATGAGACGCCGACCGGCTACAAGCTGCTGGCGAAGACCAACACCAGCGTGCAGGAGGTCTTTGTCGTCGTGCGCGCCGGCCGCCAGGCGCGGGTGCGGACGGCGCTCGCCGGCCTGGTGCTGGAGCGCGGGCCGGCGGCGCCCCCGCCGCCGCCC
>JAJZXK010000050.1 GCA_021806565.1 Bacillota bacterium
CGACGACAGCGGCGGGATCCTTGGCCTCCCGGTCCGAGAGCCAGGCCAGTTGCCTCGCCGCCTCCTCCGGCTCCTCCCGCGCCCAGCGTTCGGCAGCGGTGCCGGTCACGCCGACGGCGGTCAACCCCGCCACAAGCCGGCGGATCTCCGGCGGCGTCGCCGTTGCGGCATCCTCGGCCGCGGCGGATGCCTGCGGCGCGGTTTCGGGAGTCCAGTCCCGTTGGATCGCCGCGATCAGGAAGCCGCGCGGGTTGCGCACCGTGCCCGCCGCAAGAGCCTCGCGCAACAGGTCGAGCTTGGCGGCGACATAGGCGGCGGTCAGGGACCGCTGCCGCAGGAGCGCATCGAGGGCCTCGGGCCGCAGGTCGTCCAGTCCGGTGACCGCGCGGTACGCAGCGCAGACGGCGCCGGCGTCCATCGGGACATCGGGTTGCTCGGGCTCCGGCACGGCCGGAGCCTGCTCGCAGGCCGTCACAGGGTGGTCGGCCTGCTGCGGGGCCGCGGGTTCCGGCACGGCCGGAACCGCTTCGGGTTGCGCAACGGGGCCCTGCTCCGGGAAAGGCGAAGCCGAAGGGGCAACACCACGCGCCGGCACGGCCGGCGCAGGCTTGGGTGCGGCCGTCACGGGACGGCTGCCGGCGGGCTCCGGGTCGTCGGACGGCAGGGCGGCGCCAGCCCCACGGGGGTCGCGCGCGCCCGTGCGCACGGTACCGGATCCGGAACCAGGTACCGGAGGTATGTTGGTGCTTTTGGTTTCTTGGTTCCGGTCAGTAATTAGTAGCGGCGGGTTTCCCACGTCTGGGTTATCCACGTCTGGGAAACCGCGACGTGGATAGGATGCCTGAATATCAAGGTGTTCGTCCACATCGTGGAAACCGCGATGTGGACCGGTCTCCGCCGCGCCAGCCTCTTGCGCATCCGGCTGCGGCACCTCGAAGACGACGTACTCGACCCGCGTGATCCGGCCGAGTGCATCGCGCACCCGGGTGCGGTGAATGTAGCCGACGTCCTCCAGTTCACGCAGGCCGCTGTAGGTCGCGAACTTTCCGCAGGGCGACTGATGGACGAGGTGGCACATCATCACCTGCCAGTCGTCGGGCATGGTAAGCAGGTAGCCGATCATGCCCTTGGCCTTCCAGGAGAGGCGGGGATCCCGCAGGGGGGTGTTGTTGATGATGGTGTATGGGTGCGCCTTGTCGCGAGCGACGCGAATGATGGCGCGCTCGTCCCGGTCTGCCGAGCGCGGCGAGTGGGAGCGTCCCTTCATCGCGCGTTCCCCCCTCTCGTGCCGCCGGTAAGTGCTGCCATCGGCCAGCGGCGAACCAAGACCTCCGCGGACCCGGCGCCGATCCCGGTCGTCGGTACGGTGAGGTACCCGGCCGCGTACAGCTCGCGCAACGCCGGCCGCACCACGGCCGGCCCGTCCGGCGAGGCAGCCACCAGGTCGCGAACGCGGAACGTAGGCGGAAACGGGCCGCAGGTGAGCAGGAACGCCAGGATGCCCAGGGCGGGGAACCCAAGAGAGGGACGGATCGCGGCGGCCGCCTGGATCGCGTGATGGTCGCCGGCGTACGGCACGACCCGGATCGCGGTGTCGTCCGTAAAGCGCGGCACACGGGGGTCAGGGGCAATGCAGACCTTCATGGCTCACCCTCCCGAAGTGCATGGCAAGGCCGCCCGCCGGTGAGCGGGTGGCGGCTGGGTTGCGTTCGTCGGCTGGGATGACGTCAGACTCGGATGCGCGAGCCCACGGACCCAAAGAGCACCCCGGGCATCCGGGTGCGGAGGACGTGCAGCATGGCGTCCACCCGGGCAACTGCCCTGTGTGGTTCCATCAGTACGGCGTCACGACACCAGAGGTCGACGTAGCTCACGAAGCGACCATACTTGCCGTTGTGGACTATGAAGCCGGCGCCGCAGCGGCCAGCGATAGCGCCGTGCCAGCGGACCCCGGCACGGCCACTGCCCCAGTGAAGCTCGACCTGAGTACCGACCGAAGGAACAGTAGCGGCCAGGGCGCGGTGGATGACCTCACGAGTCGGGATGGCGCCGGCAGGGAACAGGGCGCGGAAGGTCGCCGCGGCCCAAGCGTCAGCGGTGCGGGCAGAGGAGCTCGGCAAAGCCACCGGCAGCGGGCGATAGCGGAGGGACGTGGTGGGCGTAGACAAGCGAAGCGCCTCCTTACAGGGGGAAGAACCGGAACCGACCACTACCGCCGACACGAAGACGCAGGTCCATCCGAAGACGAACCTGCGTCTGATGCTGTGTACTGCGGGCCTGTCCCAACGCAACCGGGCGGAAGCCCAATCAGCGCAGCCCCACAGCCTCCCCGGACCGGACCATGGCATCCGAAACCGCCACTCGGGCGATGGTGTCACCGCGCAGAGACGGCGAAATAAGCATGCAGTGAGTCGTTAGTAGGCACGAAATTCTCATGCACCTCCGCACGCAGCGGAAGCACCGCGGGGTGAGTTCCATCGATGTGCCCATCAGCGACCGCGACGGCGACGAGGTCACCTGGCGCGACGTCCTGCGGGATCCGGGTGAGAGCATCCCGGATCAGGTCTCCCGCAGCCAACAGGCACGGCGCCTGGCGCAATTGATCGTGTCGCGCCTGGGCCGTCGGGAGCGGCAGGTGCTGGCGCTGCGCTACGGAGTGGGCGGGGTCGAACCGGAGACCCAGCGCGCCATCGCCAAGCGCCTGAACATCTCGCGCTCCTATGTCAGCCGCATTGAAAAGAAGGCAATGTGCAAGCTCGGGCGAGACCTACTCGCCGAGCAGACCAAGCAGCAGACCAGCGGACGGCCGCCGCGGTAGGCCTCCGCCGGCGGCAACGGCGTATGCCCGGAGGCGCGCGGCGGCATGGTACGGGGCGGCGGGCGCGAACGGCAGGGAATCGCGACCCGAGACGCCAACCCCTGGGCCGCGGCCATGCGGCCGCCGGGAAGGTGAGGCCGCGTGTCCCTCTGGCGCCTACTCATCGGCCGGCCCCTCAAGGTGACCGAGGCCGCTGAAGAGGAGATCGGCGCACCGGAAGGTCTGGCGGCCCTCTCGCTGGACGCTTTGAGCAGCATCGCCTATGGCCCTCAGGCGATGCTCCTGGTGCTGGCCCCGGCCGGGGTGGCGGCGCTCGGCCTGGTCATGCCGCTGACCTGGACCATCGTGCTGCTGCTGGCCATCCTCGTCTTCTCCTATTCCCAGGTGATCGAGGCCTATCCCGAAGGCGGCGGCGCCTATGCCGTCTCCAAGGACAACCTCGGTCCCGCGGCCGGCCGCCTGGCCGGTGCCGCCCTGATCGTCGACTACACATTGACGGTCGCCGTCTCCATCGCCGCGGGGGTCGCGATGCTCACCTCCGCCTTCCCGGCCCTGCTGCCCTGGACCGTCCCCCTCGACCTGACCCTGCTCCTGCTGCTGACCGGCATCAACCTGCGCGGCTCGGCTGAAAGCGGCCGCGCCTTCCTGCCGCCGACGCTTGTCTTCATCGTCTCGGTCACCGTCGTCCTGGCGCTCGGACTGCTCCACGCCCTGAGCGGCGCGCCGGCCGTGATCCATCCAGCCCATCCAGCGGCAGCCGCCGCCGCTCCGGCGGCCGGAGCGGTCGGCACCGTCGGCATCCTGCTGTTGCTGCGGGCCTTCGCCTCGGGCTGCAGCGCTCTGACGGGCGTGGAGGCCATCGCCAACGGGGTGCCGATGTTCGCGCCACCGCGGGTGCGCCGGGCCAAGACGACCGAGTTCTTGTTGGGCGCCATCCTCGGAGTGCAGTTGCTGGGCGTCTCCTACCTCTCGCTGCACTACCACGCCGATCCGGCCCTGGCGCAGACCGTATTGAGCCAGGTCGCCGCGGCCGTCGTCGGGCGCGGCTGGCTGTATTATGTGGTCACGCTCTCGACCACCGCCGTGCTGGCGCTGGCGGCGAACACGTCCTACGGCGGCCTGCCGATCCTGGCCAGCATCCTGGCGCGCGACGACTACCTGCCGCATATCTTCGCGCTACGCGGCGACCGCCTCGTTTACAACAGCGGCATTCTGGTGCTGACCGCTCTGGCGGCCGTGCTGCTTGTGGTCGCCAATGGAAACACCAACGCCCTGATCCCCCTGTTCGCCATCGGCGTCTTCACCGGCTTCACTCTGTCGCAGACGGGTATGGTGCGTCACTGGCTGCGGCGGCGGCCGCCCGGCTACGTGTTGCGCGCGGGTGTAAACGGCCTCGGCGCCGTGCTCAGCGGCGGGGCCACGCTGGTCTTCATCCTGACCAAGTTCGCCGAGGGCGCCTGGATCGTCACCATCGCCATCCCGCTACTGTATGTGCTGTTCGTCCGCATCCACGCATACTACCGCAACCTGGAGCGCGTGCTGCGCACTGGCCAGACGCCGCCGCGGCCGATCCGGCGTTCCACGCTGGCGGTGGTCGCGCTGCCGGGCGTCTCGCGCCTGGCGACCCTGGCGCTTTCCGACGCGCGCTCGTTGGCCTCGGATGTGCTGGCCGTCACGGTGGTCCAGGACCCCGAAACGGCCGAACGGATCGAACGCGAGTGGGAGGCATGGGACCCCGGTGTCCGCCTGGTGACGCTGACCTCGCAGCACACCTCGATCGTGCGGCCCTTGCTGCGCTTCATCCGTTCACTGGAGGTGCGCGCTCAGGGCCGCGTCCTGGTCCTGATTCCCGAGGTCATCCCGCGCCGGCCCTGGCAGCGGCTGTTGCACAACCGTATCGGCGTGATGCTGGCCGCCCACCTGCGGGCCCAGCGCAACGTCATCGTGGCCATGTTGCCAGTGCACGTGCACGACCCGGCCGAAGCGGCCCATCCGGCCGGGCACGCGGCCGGTGCTCGGCGCCGATAGGGGGGCGGTGCGATCATGAGGCGCGAGACTGACGAAGATGACCAGGGAGGTGCGGCGCAAGCCCCTGGCTTCAGCCAAGGGCGAAGGCTTGGTCGGGCGGACGGTGTGGAAGACCGAGAAATCGGTTTGTACACATTCTTCCAACCAGGAGGTCAAGTGGGAACAGATCGCGCCACCGATACCGTTCCTGTGTCCCCACCGCCCCATGCGGCGGGCCGACCAGCGCCGGCAGAGCCGACGGCTTGCAGGCCACAGATCGCCCTGCAACAGACCGGTGGACGCCGTCCCGGCCTTGAGCCGGCAGCCGCACGGTTGGCGGGTGAACCCGCTTTGAACACGGCGGTGCTTCCGCGCGGTGCCACCCGATGCGGCGCGCCTGCGGCTGCACGCATCCACACACATCCAACAGCAGGGGAGGGAGCGGCGCTTCCGCTGTCGCCTGCCGCCGACAGCGGAAGCGCCGCGTGAGGGGATGGACCATGGTGACGCGGGCGGACCGGCGGAAGACCGCGCGGAAGTCCTGGTGGTCGGCGGCAGCCTCGGCGGCTGCGCCGCGGTGCTGGCCGCCGCCCGCCTCGGCCGCGACGTCCTGTGGATCACGGAAGACACCTGGGTGGGCGGCCAGTGGACCACGCAAGGCGTGGCCGCACCCGACGAACACCCCTGGATCGAACGCTTCGGGGCCACCGCCAGCTACCTGCGGCTGCGCCGCACCATCCGCGCCTACTACCGCCGCCACTACCCGCTACTGCCCGATCCGGGCGGGCGCCCGCTGAACCCCGGCAACGGCGCGGTCAGCCGGCTCTGCCACGAACCCCGCGTCGGGCTCGCGGCCCTGGAGGCGACGCTCGCGCCGCACCGGGCGGACGGCCGCCTGCGGGTATGGCATGCCTGGCGGCCGGTCGGCGCGGACGTCCAGGGCGACCGCGTGCGGGCCGTCGCCGTCGAGGACGCGGCGGGCCGGCGCCGGGTGGTCCAAGCGCCGCTCATTCTGGACGCCACGGAGCAGGGCGACCTGTTGCCGCTGGCCGGGGTCGAGTACCGGCTGGGTGCGGAAGCCGCGGCGGAGACCGGAGAACCACACGCCCCGGCCGAGGCCGACCCGCGCGACGTGCAGGCCTTCACCTGGTGCGCCGTGCTCGACCACCGCCCGGGCGAGCAGCACGTGATCCCCCGGCCGCCCGGCTACCAAGACTTCGCCGCCCGCGGCCACCTCCGATGGGAGCAGCCCCACCCGCGCACCGGCGCGCCGCGCCCGTACGGGCTCTTTCCGGACAGCTCCGGAGCCTATCCACTTTGGACCTACCGCCGCCTGCTCGACGCGGGGCGGTTCCGGCCGGGCACCCTGCGGGGCGACCTGACCCTGGTGAACTGGCCCCAGAACGACTACGACGGCGGCAGCGTCCTCGACCAGCCCCCGGCGGTCGCGGCCAGGCACCTGGAAGCCGGCCGGCAGTTGACCCTGAGCCTGATCCACTGGCTGCAGACGGACGCCCCGCGTCCGGACGGCGGCTGCGGCTGGCCCGGGCTCCGCCTGCGCGGCGACGCCCTCGGGTCCGAGGACGGCCTGGCCCGCGCCCCATACCTGCGCGAAGCCCGGCGCATCCTTCCCCAGCGCCGGGTGCTTGAGCAGGACATCGCCGCCGAGTTGCGCGCGGAGGCCGAACCCTACCCAGACAGCGTCGGCATCGGCCTCTACCGGATCGACCTGCACCCATCCACGTCCGGCCGAGGCTACATCGATATCGGCTGCTGTCCGTTCCGCCTGCCGCTTGGCGCCCTGCTGCCGCAGCGGGTGGAAAACCTGCTGCCGGCCTGCAAGAACCTTGGCGCCACCCATATCACCAACGGTGCGTTGCGCCTGCACCCGGTCGAGTGGAACATCGGGGAGGCCGCCGGGGCCCTGGCGGCCTTCTGCATCCGCGAAGGTGTGGCGCCGCCCGCCGTCCGCGCCGACCCGCGGCGATTGGCGGCCTTTCAGCGCGTCCTGGTGCGGCTCGGTGTGCAACTCGCCTGGCCGGCCGGCGTCGGGCCGCTCTGAGGGCGCTGGTGGGCGGCAGCGGTCAATTGCCCAGATAGCGGCGGCGGTTGGCAATCTGTTGGGCCAGGGTGTCGGCCAGCACCAGGCGGCCACCCGGCGTGGTCAGGAAATAGAGGGCGTGGGTCTGGGCCGGATGCGCCACCGCCTGCAGGGCGGCCAAGCCCGGATTGCAGATCGGGCCCGGCGGCAGCCCGTGGTGGCGGTACGTGTTGTAGGGGGAGTGTACGGCGAGTTGGGCGCTGGTCAGGGCCCGGGTCTGCCCCTGGATCCCCAGCGCGTACAGCACCGTCGGATCCGCGTCCAGGCGCATACCGCGCCGCAGGCGCGCCGCATACACCGCCGCCACCTCGGCCATCTGGCCCGGCGTGGACACTTCGCGCTGCACGATGCTGGCCAGCGTCACCGCCTGGACCGTGTCGAGCCCGGTGTTGGCGCGCGCGGCGGCGGCCAGTTGCGGTGTCCACTCACGGCGGAATTGCGCGAGCAGCCTCGTCACGGCGGTCGAGGCGTCCGTTCCGCGGGGGAAGACGTAGGTGGACGGGAAAAGGTAGCCCTCCAGTGGGCTGCGCACGGTCGCCAGCGCTGGCGGCAGCCCGGCGGCGGAGCGCAGGCTCGCGTCGTAGCCGGCCTGGACAAGTTGGCCCGCACTCCCCAAGCCCGCGCGCCGCAGCCGGGCCAGGACCTCGGACGTCAGCAGTCCCTCCGGCAGGGTGACCTGGACCGTCGCCACCTGGCCATGCGCCAATACCGCCAGCACCTGCCCCGGGGTCATCCCCGGGCTGAGCACGTACGTGCCCGCCTCAAGGCGGCGCGCATCACCGCGCAGCACCGCCAGCAGGACCACTGCCCAGGCGTGGCGCACCACGCCCCTCCGGCGCAAGAGGCTCGCGATCTGCCACAGACGCAGACCGGGATCGACGTGGATCGTCGAGGACGCCGTCGAGCCCAGCCGCACGGGCAGGGTAAGCGCGGGACGCACCACACCCAGCCATCCCGCCGCGCCGGCGGCCACGACGGCGAGCGCCAGCGCGGGCCACCGGCGGCGACGGGCCCGCCGCCCGCGCCTCACCAACCCCGCCGCGCCACCGGTGAAATGCGGCTAGGCCGCCGGGTACTCACGCCCGCGCGGCCTTCCACTCTTGCAACCTGCCCGCCCACGAGAACACCTAGCGGCCGCGGCGTCCGGTTCCAGGGGTCGCGTCCCCCTCCGGATCGTCCTCGCCGTCGGCCTCCTCGTCCCCGTCTTCGTCGTCGTCTTCGTCCTCTTCGTCCTCGTCTTCATCCTCGTCCTCGTCCCACTCCAGGGCGGCCTCGTCCTCGAGGATCTCGTCCCAGCGGGCCGCGACGCGTTCCCACTCGTCGTCGTCCTCGATATCGACGAGTTGGTCGTTTCCGTCGGCATCCTTTTCGACGCGGAGCACGATCGCCTCGTCCTCGTCGGCGTCCGCTTCATCCTCTTCGGTCGAAGCGAGCACGGCATATTCCTTGCCGTCGACCTCGAAGATATCCACCAACTCGAACTCGTGTTCCTCACCGTTCTCGTCAGTGAGGACGACCAGGTCCCCTTCTTCGCGCTCCACCGTCCGGTCACCCCTCGTGAGGCCGCCCCCGGCCCCGGATCATTCCTCGGGCCCCGGTGCCGCCCGACCGCCGGAAGGCGCCGGACGACCCCGATCATCCCCCGCCAGCGCCGCGGGACCGGCCCGCACAGGTTGCGCGTCGAGGAACCCTTGGAGAATCAGCGTTGCGGCGACCTGATCGACCAGGGATCGACGGCGTTGCCGGCGCACCCCCGCCTCGCGAAGCGTCTGCTGCGCGGCACGAGTGGACAATCGCTCATCCCACAACTCGACCGGGAGCCCCGATCCGGAACGCAAAGCGGCGACGAATCCAAGGACCTTCTCGGCCTGGGGCCCGATCTGGCCCCGGAGCGCACGCGGCAGGCCCGCCACCAGCAAGCCGACCCCGTGCCGCGCCGCCAGATCGCGAATCGCGGCGACATCCCGCTGCGGGTCCGTGCGCCGCACGACGCACACACCCTGCGCCACCCGTCCCCCCTCGTCGCTCATGGCGACGCCGATGGTCCGGTCGCCGATGTCCAGCCCCATCACGCGCACGAGGGTACCACCCGCCGATCCGGCATGTCAATCAAGCTGAGAACGCGCCGCCTGGCTGCGCAGGGCGTCCGCGCCCGCCTGAAGCGCCGCGTCGATCCCATCGTCCGCGGGAATCCCCGCGTGGGCCAGATCGGGGCGGCCGCCGCCACGGCCCCCGGCGGCGAGCGCGGCCGCCGCCACGGCCCGTCCGGCGTGCAGGCCCCGTTGAACCAGATCAGGGGTCAGGGCGCACAGCAGGACGGGGCGCGCGCCGGCCGTCGCCGCCAGCAGCACGGCGCCGCTGCCAAGACGGCTACGCACCGCGTCCGCCATACCGCGCAACGCCTCCACCTCGCCCACGGCGACCCGCCCCCGCACCAGTCGGACCGAGGGCGCCCCTTCCAACTCCGCGGCCTGCGCCGCCAGTTCCGCGCCCAGCCGCAGGGCGTCGCCCTTGCGCTGGGCCGCCAACTCGCGCTCACGCTGGCCCAAGCGGTCGGCCAACTCCTCGACCCTGGACGGTACCTCATCGGGCAGGGCGCGCAGGATGCTCGCGGCGTGCGCCAACTGCCCCTCGCGCTGCGCCAACAGCCGCAGTACGCCCGCGCCCGTCACGGCCTCCATACGCCGCACCCCGGAGCCGATCCCCGTCTCCCCCACGATATGAAAGAGCCCAACCGCCGCCGTGTTGTCCACATGCGTACCGCCGCACAGTTCCAGCGACCAGGCGCCCATGCGCACCACGCGCACCCGCTGCCCATACTTCTCTCCGAACAGGGCCATGGCGCCCATGCGGCGCGCATCCTCCAGACCACTCACAAACCACTCCACCGCAACGGGGTCGAGGATCCTGGCGTTGACCCATTCGGCCACGCGCTCCTGCTGCTTTGGGGTGACCGGCCGGTCGTAGGTGAAGTCGAAGCGTAGCCGGTCCGGACCGACCAGGGAGCCCGCCTGGTGCACCGTATGTCCGAGAACCTCGCGCAGTGCGCCCTGCAGCAGGTGCGTCGCGCTGTGGTTTCGCGCCACGTCGCGACGGTGGGCACCGTCGACCGCCGCCCGCACCACGGTGCCGGGGCACAGCGTTCCCTCTTCCACCCGGCAGACGTGCGCGATCACCGTCGGGCTCAATCTGCGCGTGGTGGTGACCGTAAGGCGTGCGGCGCCGTCGGCCGCGGAGGCCTGCAACGTGCCCCGGTCGCCCACCTGGCCGCCCCCCTCTGCATAGAAGGGGCTGCGGTCCAGCAGCACCACGACCTCGTCCCCCGGCTCCGCCTGCGGCCGGCGGTGGCCGTCGTCGGCCAGGACGGCCAACACCTCGGCCTCCGCGGTGAGGTTGTCGTAGCCGACGAACGTCGTCTCCGGTATGTCCTCCAGATCGACGCCCTCGGACACCGCCACGCTGCGGGCCCGCCGATCGGCCCGCGCGCGGCGCCGCTGCTCAGCCAGCGCCTGCTCGAAGCGCGGCACATCGACCACCAGACCGTGCTCTTCGGCGACGTCCAGGGTCAGGTCGAGCGGAAAGCCATAGGTATCATACAAACGGAAGGCGGTCTCCCCGGACAGGTGGCGGCCGCCGTCGGCGCGCGCCTCGGCGATGGCGCGCTCCAAGAGCCCCAGTCCGTCGGCGAGCGTCTCCCCGAAACGCTGCTCCTCCTGGCGGATCGTCGCCTCGATCGCTTCCACGCCCTGCGCCAACTCGGGATAAGCCCCGGCCATCGCCCGCTGGACCGCCGGCACCAACTTCCAAAGGAACGGTCCATCCAGGCCGACGCGGCGGCCGAAGCGCGCCGCGCGCCTCAGGATGCGCCGCAGTACGTAACCCCGATGCTCGTTGCTCGGGCGCACGCCGTCCGCCACCAGAAAGGTGCAGGCCCGGGCGTGGTCGGCGATGACCCGGAAGGGGAAGCCCGCGTCGCCGCCGGCATAGGGCAGGCCGGACAACGCACCGACCGCTTGCAGGATCGGTTCGAACAGGTCCGTGTCGTAGTTGCTGTCCACACCCTGCAACACCGATGCGATGCGTTCCAGGCCCATGCCGGTGTCGATCGATGGCCTCGGTAGGGGCGAGAGCTTACCGTCGCCGTCGCGGTCGAACTGCATGAAGACCAGGTTCCAGATCTCGAGCCAACGCGCGCAGTCGCAGCGGCCGATGCCGCATTCGCCGGCGGAGCACCGCTGCGCCTCGCCGCGGTCGTAGAGCACTTCACTGCAGGGTCCACAGGGGCCCGTATCGCCCATGGCCCAGAAGTTGTCCTTTTCGCCCAGCGGCACGATCCGCTCCGGCGGCAGGCCGCTGACCTCCCGCCACAGCCTCGCGGCCTCGTCGTCGTCGCGATAGACGGTCACCCACAGCCGCTCGGGCTGCAACCCGAAGACTTCGGTGAGCAACTCCCAGGCATACCCGATGGCCTCGCGCTTGAAGTAGTCGCCGAAGCTGAAGTTGCCGAGCATTTCGAAGAAGGTGTGGTGGCGGGGCGTACGGCCGACGTTGTCCAGATCGTTGTGCTTGCCGCCGGCGCGGACGCACTTTTGGGCGCTGGTCGCGCGGTCGGCCTGGAAGCGCATCCGCCCCGTGAACACGTCTTTGAATTGGACCATCCCGGCGTTGGTGAACAATAGCGTCGGGTCATCGGCGGGCACCAACCCGGACGACGGCACCCGCAGATGTCCTCGCTCTTGGAAGTAACGAAGAAAGGACTCGCGAATGGCGGCGGAGCCCTTGTCCAATGCGATTCCTCCAGGGCAGGCGGCGACCGCGGCCGCGGGCGGCGCCGGTGTTCACGATAGCCTACGCGGCTGGCGCAGGCGCGTCAAGGCGCCGACGGCATGGGCGCCCAGGACGCGCAGGCAGCCGGCGATCGGCACCGACAGGATCACACCCACCAGTCCGTGAAGGTAGTCTCCGAGCATCAGGGCGGTGATCACGGCCAGCGGATGGAGGCGCACCGCCCCCCCGACGATGCGCGGCGCGAGCAGGCTGCCTTCCAACTGCTGGATGACGGCGTAAGCCATGGCCGTCTCCAGGAGCAGCCGCCAACCGCCGGATGCGGCGGCCACCCCGAGGGCCGGCAGCGCCCCGAAGACCGGCCCGAAGTAGGGGATCAACTCGCCGATGGCGGCCAGGAGCCCGAGGGTGAGGGCGAAGCGCACCCCCAACAGCAGTAGCGCGATCGTCGCCAACCCGCCGACCACCGCCGCCAGGGTGAGTTGGCCGCGCACCCAGCCGGAGAGCACCGCGTCCAGGTCCGCAAGGCAGGTCCAGACGCCCTGGCGCGCCCCCGGAGGCAGGAGTCGCCCGAACCCTTCCTTGATCCGCTGCAGGTCGACCAGTGTGTAGTAGGCCAGCACGGGGGCGAGCACCAAGGCGAACAGCAGCCCGAAGGCGCCGATCAGACCCGCCAGAGCCTGATGCACCGCCCCAACCAGCGTGCCCTGCACCTCGCCCACACCGGCGTCCACGGCACGGCGCAGATCCCGGGGTAGCGGCAGGCGTCCGTATCCGGCGCGCACCTGGCCGATGGCCCGCTGCACGGCCGCCAGCGTCCGCGGCAGGTCCCGCACCAACCGCTGCAACTCGGCGACCAGGTCCGGCAGGACGAACACCGCAAAGGCGACCGCGACCACGGCCAGGCAGGCATATGAAACCAGGATGGCCGCCGGTCGGGGCAAACCGGCTCGGCGCTGCAGGAACTCCACCAACGGCGCCACCAGGTACGCCAAGACGATGGCCAAACCGAACGGCGTCAGGATCGCCGGGGCAAGCCACCAGACGACCGCGATCCCCACGACCGCGATCAACCCCGCCGCCACGAGCCAGCGCCAGGACGCGGACGTGCCCGGGGACAAAGGGTCAGGTTCCGCCCTGTCCGGCACCACCGGCCCGCCCCCTGCCGCCCCGACCGGCGGACGGGGCACGCGTCCACCCGTCCGTCCGCGGCACTTTAGGATGAAATCGCCGCGGTATCCGGATCGGCGGTGGTCAGTTCCACCAGGGCACCTTCCTCATCCGGCCGGAACAACCGCCAGCCGGCACCACTGGCGTGGAACTCCAAGCAGCAGTTCCAACAGTAATACTCCGCCCCCCCGAGCCGGCCGGTCTCGGACCGGCCGCACACCGGACACCGCACTTCCTGCTTCACGTCGCTCCTCCCCCCGACGCTTCTTCCCCCGAGCCCAGCAGGAGCACGCCCCCACCGCCCCTGGCGCGGCGCAGCCGGTCGAGCGGCAGGAAGGCCTTGCCCCGCGCGACATCCGCGATGACGCCCCGCGAGATGAGGTAGCCGGTGACGACCCCGTCCGCCACCTCGAAGCAGACGTCGTCCACCACCCCCAGGTCGTGGCCCTCAGCGGACAGCACCCGCCGCCCGATGACGGCCACGGGGCTGCGGCGGAGGCGGCGCAGCCGCTTTCCCTCACCCGCGCTCAGCACGACCGGCCGGCGCAACAACACGGCGGCCGTACCGATCACCGCCACCTCTTCATAAGGAACCAGCCGCCGCCGCCACCAGGCGCCACCCTGCAGCAGCAAACCGATCACGTGGTCGCCGCGGCCGGAAAACAGCAGGTCCCCGACCCGCCCGGCGGGCCGGCCGTCTTCCTGTCCCATGGCGGGCAAACCGATGACCGCACTGCGCTGGAGCGTGGCTGAGCCACCCCTTCCGGGGCAGGCTCTCCAGTTCCGGCGCGCGTTATGCGGGCGGCAAAGTGATGCGGGCGTCAGGCGCCCGACTTGGGGATGAGCGTCGTGTCTCCAGGAGAGGCGGAAGCCGGTGCACCGGTGGGGGGATCGGAGCGCACCACGGGTGACTGGAGCGGGTCGCTGCGCATGAGCTCGATCTGGGCCTCCAACTGGCTGCGCCAGCGGGCGCGGAACGCCTGCGATTCCCGGAACAGCCGCGCGAGTTGTTCCTCGGCCTCGCGCACCCGCAACTCGCCCGCCTTGATCGTACGGCCGCCTTCCTCCTCCGCCTCGCGGACGATCAACTGCGCCTCCTTGCGCGCGTTCTGGCGGACCTCCTCCGCGGCGTCCTGCGCCACGATGAGCGCGTTGTGCAACGTATTCTCCAACTGCTTATACTGCTCGACCCGGGAGCGCAGTTCTTCGACCTCGGAGCGAAGTTCGGCGTTTTCCTTCTGCAGCGTCTCGAAGTCCGCCACGACCCGGTCGAGGAAGTTATCCACCTCGTCCTCGCTGTAACCACGCATCACGCGACGGAATTCCTGGTTATGGATGTCCAGCGGGCTGAGCATCCCCGTACACCTGGTCCGCGCGCGCCGGCCGGCGGTACACGCCGCCATCCCTGCGCCCGACCTGGCCAGGCTTCGTCTCCTTTCCGCCCCTGGATTGCCCCGGCGGGGCGTGGGGCGTGGCAGGCGAAACCCAAAGGCTGACACCGGCGCCAATGCTCACGGCAGCAACCGGGCGACCACGGCATGGGCCACCTGAATCAACAGGAGGAGAATCAGAGGCGAAAAGTCCACGACCGCCCCTCCGGGCATGCGGTTGCGGATGGGATCCAGCAACGGGTCGGTGACGCGCCGAGCCGCCCGGTCGAAGGACGCCAGCCAGGCACTGTTCGTCACCAGATTCGGGATCCAACTCAGAAGCGCCTGGATGAAGACCACCCAGAACAGGACAGACAGCGCGGTCTGCAGCGCCGCGGCCACGACGAACACGGCGGTATCACCCCCCCGGACGCGCCGGGGTCAACGCCCTTCGCGCTCCCCGATTCGCAACGCCAGGGGCAGGGTCACCTCCACGCCGGCGGGAACGAACAGAAACACCGAACCCACCCGGTGCATCTCGCCCCCCAGGGCGCAGACACCCCCCATGAGGAAGGTGACCAGCCGCTGCCCCAGTTCCCGGTCCAGCCCGTCCGTGTGCAGGAGGACCGGCTTTCCGGCCTTGAGGTGCGCCACCGTCTCCTCGGCTTCCTCGAAGCGCTTCGGCGATGCGACGACCATCCCCGGAAATCCGGAGGGAACCAGGCGCGTCACCGTGGCCGGCCTGCCGGACAGACGCTCGCCGCGCTCCGGCCGATCCTCACCCCACGCCGGCCGCCCGCTCGGACGGCGCCGTACCGAGTCCGCACGGGAAACCGGTGCGGCGTAACGCGCAGCCACCGCAACCGCAGGCGCCACTTCCTCGGCGACGTCCTCTTCCTCCGGCTCCTCCTCGTATCCCAGGAATGCCAGCACCCGATCCCACACCGCTGCCACCCCTGCGCCCCTTCCTTAGGTCCGCGCTGGATCCGCGCTTGGACCATCCCGCCTTACCGCGCCGGCCCTCCATGGAGGGCCGCGACACCCGCACCACCGTCCCGGCGGCCGGGACGGACCGATAACCGCCCGTCCTCATTCCGCGTCCAGACGGTGTTTCCTGCCTGTACTTCCGGTTCAGACCGGCCGCGCCGCGCCGAAGATCGCCCGCCCGACGCGGACCAGCGTGGCGCCCTCCTCGACCGCCACGGCATAGTCGCCACTCATCCCCATCGATAGCTCGGGAAGCTCCGCGCCGCCAGATTGCTGCAGCCGATCGCGCAGGGCGCGCAGGGAGGCGAACAGCGGGCGGACCGCCTCGGGATCCGGCTCCGGGGGCGCGATCGTCATCAATCCCCTGACCCGCAGATGCGGCAAGCCGCGCACCTGGGACAGCAGTGTTTGGGCGCCGCCCGCCACCACCCCGCCCTGCCCCGGCCGGCCGGCCAGATCCACCTGCAGCAAGACGGCCTGCGGCGCGCCGTAGCGCTCCGCCACCGCCTCCAACCGTTCGGCGAGTTCGGGCCGGTCGACGCTGTGCAGGAGACAGAAGCGCCCGACGACCCTGGACGCCTTGTTGCGCTGCAGTTGCCCGATCCAATGCCATCGCGCCTCCGGCAGCGCCGCGATCTTTCGCTCCGCCTCCGGCACCCGGTTCTCCCCGAGGTCCGCAAGCCCCGCGGCGAACACCGCGGCGGCATCCGACACCCCGAACCCCTTGCTTACGCCGACCAGACATACCAATGCCGGGTCGCGCCCGGCCCGCAGGGCGGCCCGGGCAACGCGGGCCCGCACCGCCACCAGGGCCGCAGCGAGCGCCGCGCGGCGCTCGCCGCTCGCCGGCGCCTCCGGTCCGACGCCATCGCAAGCGGCCACCCGGTCCTCCACCCCTCTACAAAGGCCGGATCCGGCGCGATCCCTTTTCATGCCAGCCACGCGGCCACCCAGGGCCGGCGCAGCACGCGCGTGCCGGCCGGCAGGCCGCGCACCAGAGCCACCCCCCGCGCCTGCAGCCGCACGCGCACCGGCATGCGGAGCAAACCGGTCCGGCCAAGCGCGACGACCGTGCCGTGGTGGATCGCCGCGGCATCCACCGCCAGGCCCCGCACCGCCGGTAGCCGCACCCACACGCGGGTGCGCTGCGGGGGCCCCGGATCCGGACCGCCCGACCGGGTAGCAAAGCTGGCCAGAAAGCGCCCCGCGATCGTCGGTCCCTCCGCGAGGAGGCGGACCCGCGCCGCACCCTTCGACCAGGTGATCCTGGCGCCCCCCGCCTCCGCCACCGCGCCGCGGGCGGCGGCGGGCAGATCGCACAGCCACACCCCGGACCAGGAGCGACCGAGCACCCCGACGGGAGCACCCGCCTGCACCACCTGGCCCGGGGCCGACGCCACCCGCACGGCTCCGCGCAGGGCCTGAGGCGGCAGATCGGAATAGGCGGCGGCCGGAACCACCGCCAGGGGATCCCACCCCGGGGTGAACCATCCCGAACGGCCGGCGCGCAGCACCGGCGACACCAGCGTCGGTGCCACCGGCGCGTGGACGGCGCAGCCCCGGCGCAGGCAGAAGCCGGAACGCAGGCTCTGGCGCCATCCCACGGCGGCCGCCGGCACCGCGCCCACGCCCGTCCGCAGGTGCCACAACGGCGCCACGGCCCAATCCGGAGTCGCGCGTCCGGGAAGCGGCCGGTAACGCGCCAGCACCCCGTGCATCGGCACCAGCCCGGCCGGTGCCAGTTCTCCAAGCCGCGCCGGCACCGGAACCCGGATGACGCGTCCCGGACGCACAAACGCCGCCGCCACCCGCCACACCGGGGTCACGGTGCGCGGGCGCACGCGCTCCGGCCGTCCCAGCCAGCGTACCGCCCACGGCAGGGAAAACGCCAGCGCACCACCCAGGGCCGCCAGCGCCAAAACGCGCCGCGCCCATCGCCGCACGGCTCGCCCACCGCCTTCCGGCGCCGGGGCTTCCGCGCGGCGGCCGACCACCCTCCCGCCGAACCGCCCGCAAGTTCCGCGTCCCTTCGCGCCTGGAGACTAGGGCGTCCAGATCGCCGCCAGCATGCGGCCCGAGCGCCGGCCGTCCCGGCGGTAGGAAAAGAGCCGATCCGGGTGGCAGGCCGTACAGATGCCGGCCAGATGGATGCGGGAAGGCTCCAGACCGGCGTCGAGCAGGCGCAGGCGGTTGGCCTCGGCCAGATCGAAGCGCGCATGGATGGCGTCGACGGGCGACAGCACGGCGTCCGCCCAGGGGACCGCCGCGCGCAGGGCCTGGGTGACGGGGCGGTCCACCTCGTAGCAGCAGGCGCCGATGCATGGACCGACGGCCGCCCACAACCCGCCCGGATCGCTGCCGTACGTATCGCGCAGCGCCCGCACCGCGGCACCCGGCGCGTCGGCCACCACGCCGCGCCAGCCGGCGTGGCACAAGCCGATGGCCCGCCGCCCGGGGTCGAGCAACTGGATCGCGGCGCAGTCGGCCACCAGGACCGTCAACACCGCATCGGAGCCCGTGGCGATCAGCGCGTCGGCCTCACCGTAGTCGCCCGGGGCTCGAGCCAGGCAGACGGCCGCGCCGTGCACCTGCCGCACGCGGGCGCTCGCGTCCAGCGCAAACCCGGCAGCCCGGGCGAAGCGGGCGCGATTTTCGGCCACGCGGCGCGGATCGTCGCCGCCGCTGCCGCCCTGGTTGAGCGTGTCATAGGGCGGCGGGCTGACGCCGCCGCGGCGTGAAGCAAACACGGCGCCCACACCGAACAATTCCAACGGCTCGGCCCGCCACCAGCCGACGCCGCCAAGCTCCTGCCAACACCAGCCGCGCTCGTTCATCGTCATCGTGGCGGCGTCTCGCGCAGCGCCGCCGGCGGCCGCACCAAAATGACGTCCTCGCCGATGGTGACGATGTCCGCCCATGCGATGCGGTAATCACCCTCGCTACCCAGGAGTCCGAACAGCCGCGCCGCGCCGGGTACGATCACCGCCGCGATCTGGCCACTTGCGGCATCGATTTCGAGGTCTCCGACGGCACCGATGCGCCGCCCGCCGACGACCTCGACGATGTCGCGCTCCCGCAGCTGCGAAAGCCGCACCATAAATCACGCGGCGCGGGGACTGCCGCCTTCAGGCGACAGCGGAAGCGCCGCTCCCCCCCTTGCGGTAGAATTGGGTCGGAACCTTGAAAACCGGGCGCAGCGGGTTTGGGTGGGCAGTCTGCCACCCGGTAAAACGCTCGCGGCACAGCGGGCAGGAGACGCCGCCCAAAGGCACCGGCTTGCCGGACAACCGCTGTGGGCACATGGCTCCAGATCGCTCCTCTCCTTGCCGGGGTGGGTACATCCGACCCCTGCGAGCCGCCGTCCACCGGCCTAACGTCCGCCGACTCGGGTGGACAAGCCATCGGCTTTAGCCGACGGTGGTTGACTCGGAGTGCCCCCGCCAGAACCGGATGCGCGGATGCCTATGCGCCTGGAGTCCCGGCCATGCGGGCGGGCGAAAAGCGCCGGCCGCAGCCACTCGCCGAGCCCCGCCCCGCCCGCCAGCGAGAGGATTCCCAGGTAGGCCGAAGCGCCGATGGTGGCGGGTCCGGCGGCCAGCAGCGCCGCAGAGCGGTGCGCGAGCGCCAGCACCCAAAGCGGCGCGGCCGCCGACGCTAGCACGCGCGCCCAGCCCGTCAGCCGCGGCGCGAAGCCGGGGGGCAGACCGCGGGCGGACCAGCGCCAAAGACCCCATCCAACCGCGGCCGCGCCGACGCCGCACCCCGCCGCGGCCAACGGAACCGCGGCCGTACCCGCGGCGACGAGCACCAAGAGCCCCACCACCAGGGCCGCGCCAAACCAGGGACGCGGCCGCCAGGGCGGCGCCGGGGCCGCACCGCGCAACCCCCAGCCAAGACCGGCAAGTAACACAGCGGCAATGACCGCCGCCAGGGCGACCGCCGTCAGTGCCTGCCCGAAGCGGCCGGAGGAGCCCAACCTCAGGATCAGCATGCCCCCGGGCCAGGCGGGCAACAGGGAAAGCAGCCACCAGAGCCGCCGCGCACCCATGCCCGCAGTCTGGCCGTTGCTACGTCCGAAGGCAAGGCCGCGCCGCGACGCATTCGGTTGCCCGGTGGACGGGGATACTCCCTGCGCGGAGGGAGTGCTGTCCTTTGACCGGGAAGGTCGAGATTTGCGGTGTCAACACCTCGGAACTGCCGGTACTCACCAATGAGAAGATGCGCGGCCTCTTTCGGCGGATGCAGGAGGAAGGTCCGGTGGAACGCGCGCGGGCGCGGACGGAACTGGTGCAGGGCAATCTGCGCCTGGTGCTCTCGGTCATCCAGCGCTTCAACAACCGTGGCGAGCCGGTCGACGACCTCTTTCAGATCGGCTGCATCGGTCTGATGAAGGCCATCGACAACTTCGACCTCGGGCAGAACGTCCGCTTTTCGACCTACGCCGTACCGATGATCATCGGAGAGATCCGCCGCTACCTGCGGGACAACAACCCCATCCGCGTCAGCCGTTCGCTGCGCGACCTCGCGTACAAGGCGCTGCAGATGCGGGACATCCTCACCCACCGCCTCGGCCGTGAGCCGCGCGTCCAGGAGATCGCACGCGAGCTCGGAGCGGCCCCGGACGAGGTCCTCTCGGCACTCGACGCCATTCAGGAACCGGTGTCCCTCTTCGAGCCCATCTATGAAGACGGCGGCGACCCGATCTTCGTGATGGACCAGATCCGCGACGACGCCACCGAGGATGGGCAATGGCTGCAGGGCATCGCCTTGCGCCAGGCCATGGGACACCTGGCGAGCCGCGAGCAGCGCATCCTGGACCTGCGCTTTTTCGCCGGCAAGACCCAGATGGAGGTGGCCGACGAGATCGGTATCAGTCAGGCGCAGGTGTCCAGACTGGAAAAGGCGGCCCTGGCGCAGATGCGCCGCCTTCTGTGACGCATGTTCGCGCCGCAGGTCGGGATACTGCCCCACAGGTCGCGGCACGGGGGGAAGGACGCATGGGGCGCCGCGGTCCGCAAGCCTGGGTGGTCAGCGCCGGGCTCCTTTGCATCACCGCCGCCCTGTGGGCGGCGGCGGCCGGCATCGCCGTACGGCTTCCCCCGGCGCGCTCGGTCCAACTGCGGGTGATCGGCGCCTCCAACCATCCGCCGGCCCAGGCCCTCAAGCTGCAGGTGCGGGACGCGGTGCTCGCCGTGGTGGCACCGGCCGAAGACCACGCCCGCGACGCGGCCGCGGCGCTCGCAGCCATCCGGGACCGCCTGCCGGCGGTCCGCGCCGTCGCCGCCGCCGTCGCGGGCCGCGCCGGGGTGCCCGTGTCCGTGCGCCTGGGCCCGGAGGCGTTTCCGGCCCGCCACATCGGCTTCGTGCGCTTCCCGGCCGGCAGCGGCGAGGCCCTCGTGGTAACGCTGGGTAGCGGCAGGGGACACAACTGGTGGACGGTGCTCTTCCCGAACCTGGCCATGGTGACGGTCGACGGCCGCCTGGCGGTCGTCGGGCCGGCGGGGGCCGCCGTGCCGGTACGCGACCTGACCGGCCACCAACGCCGTCAGTTGCTGCGCTGGGTGGCAGGCCAGACGGCGGCCCGCCTCCACCCGTCGGTCGGGCCGCTCGGACCGGGCGGCATCCAGGGCACACGGGTCCAGGTCCGCTTCGCCCTCTGGCAACTCTGGCGCGGCCTTTCGTGGCCGCACTGGCGGCGGGCGGTCGCGGCCTGGGCCTGAGGCGGGGGTGCAACCGCCCCCGCCTCAGGCCGTCCAGATCGCCTCTCCCGTATCCGACCGCTCAGGAAACCTGGGGGAAAGCCTTGCCGAGCACCACGACGATTTCGGCCTTCGAAGCGGGCATCGAGCGCGTCTTCGCCGTCGTCCCCAGCATCTGCCCGATGATGTATGCCTCGGTCGGCACCGGCTGACCCGGCTTCAGGTGCAGCACCGCCGTGTTCAGGTAGACATGATTGGCCACATGGTCGGTGTGGGCGGCCTGCAGCGGCGTCAGGGTGTGCGTCCCCATCTTATTCAAGACGGTGCTGAAGTACGTGGCGTAGTCCTGCGTCGTCGGCGCCCCGTTTTCCACCTGCACCGTGTGGCCGGACATGTGCCCCAGTAGCGCCGGGAAGGTTTGGGCGACCACTTTGGCGACCGCCGTGGGATGGCGCTTGAGCACATCCGCCTTGCCGGGAGTGACCCAGTTGCTGACCGCGCCGGAGGAGTAGTTCAGGACGTGGTGCGTGATCGCGGTCTTGGGCAGATGCAGCACGCGATCGGCCAGCAGGGGCAGGTCGCGGTACGGGATGTTCGTCTTCACGAGACCCTGGACATCGGAAATGATCTTTGGCAGGCGCAGAAGGTTGCGCGGCTCGAGCAGCGCCGTCTTGAGCGCGAGCAACGCCTGCTGCTGGTCCGCCTCGCGCTGAATGTCGCCCAGCACCGGAAAGGCGTGCCGCTCGCGGATGAACTTGAGCGCGGTCGAGCCGTTGAGCACGTGCCAGCCCTTGGACAGTTGGAAGACGGTGTTCTTGTTCTCGGCCGCGTTCGGGAAGTTGGGATCGTAGATGTTGGTCGGCACGTTCACCCGGATCCCGCCGACATCGTTGACCAACGTGGTGAACGCTGGATAGCTTACCAGGGTGTAATACTCGATCGGCACCCCGATATAGCGCTCGACCGTCAACTGCACCGTCTTGATGCCGCCGAACTCGTAGGCGGTGTTGATCCGTTGCCAACCGTAGTGCGGGATATTCACCCACAGGTCGCGCGGAATGGAAAGCATGGAAGCGGTCTTGGTCCGCGGGTCGTACGAAAGCACCATCATCGAATCGGTCAGGTTCGGCCCGGCGTAGTGCGGGGCGCGTTCCGTACCCAGAACCAGCACACTGAACGGCTCGTTGCGACGCAGCGGGACGGTCGGACCCATGTTCTTCGGCTGCGCCAGCGAGGTCACGCGGCCAGCCACGTCCAAGAGCAGGTTGCGTGGCCCACCGGCGGCGTGGACGGCCATCGTGGCCGCGCCGGCCAACACCAGCATCAGGCCGGCGAGCATCGCCCAGCCGCGTCGCGCCAACCGTCGCTTCGGCCGGCGACGGCGTTGAGCAGCCCTGGGGGGCAGTGACGGTGCCTGCACAGGCTCACTCCCTCGCGGGGTCGCGCCGACCACAGCGGATTCCCCGCTGGCGAGCATACCGACAACCGATGTCGTTGTCGATGGCGACGCCAGCCGGCGATGCCGGATTCGACGTGTCCTGACGGGGAATGGTTCCGGGCCACCGTTGCCAGTTCAACCCGTACGCTGCATCTCCTGGCGCAGGCGACGGATGATGCGCTTTTCGAGACGCGAGATATACGATTGGGAAATTCCCAGGCAGTCAGCCACCTGCTTCTGCGTGCGTTCGACCCCGTCCCGCAAGCCATAGCGCAACTCGACGATGGAGCGCTCACGCCGGCTGAGCATCGTCAGCGCCTTGCGCAGCACGGTGCGGTCGACCTCGTCCTCGGCGTCGCGGTAGACCAAGTCCGGATCCGTCCCGTGGATGTCCTGCAGGAGCAGTTCATTGCCGTCCCAATCCACGTTGAGCGGCTGATCGAACGACACCTCGCTGCGCGTGCGCGCGGAACGGCGCAGGAACATGAGGATCTCGTTTTCGATGCACTTGCTGGCATAGGTGGCCAGTTTGATGCGCTTGGATGGATCGAAGGAGTTGACCGCCTTGATCAACCCGATGGCACCGATGGAGATGAGATCCTCGATCGCCAGACGCGTGTTGTCGAACTTCCGCGCGATATATACGACGAGGCGCAGATTGCGTTCGATCAGGGTCGTCTTGACCACCGCCTCGCCGGCCGCGAGCCGTTCGATCAGGCGCTGTTCCTCGGCCGGGGTCAGCGGAGGCGGCAGGCTCTCGGAACCACCTATGTAGTGGAAGGGAGCCGGCCCGGCCACCCAGGCGCGCACCCGCCACCAAGCCGCGCGACACCACGCCGCCCACCGCCGCCATTGCCCCGGACCAGGCCCTCGACCCACCCGGCGCCCCGTCACCCGATCCACCCCCTGGACACCCCGCAACCGGGGTGCGCGTCCGTCACACCGGTGCGCGAACCGCCTCCACCATCACCGGGGCAGGGGCCGCCAGCATGGAAGCCGGGACCAACGCGGCGAATCGCGCCTGCGGATCCAGGGACCGGCCGCTGACCCCCACCACGGCCCGCACGCGTCGCCGCCGGCCGCCGGCGACGAGCCACACCGCGTCGGCCCGGAAGGCACAAAGCAGCCCGGCGGGTGCGCCGACGCTCTGAAAGGGCAGCAGGCGCAACCGGCCCATCCACCCCCCCGCCGCGCCGCGCACGCGCCCGCCGCGGCGCAAGCGGACCACCCGGCGATGGCTGCGCCCGTCGCCGGTGCTGGCGGCAATCTCCGCCAGAGCCGACGGCAGGGCGCAGGGCCCGGCCGCCATGGCGGCGAGCAGCGCCGTTGGTACGACCGGCCGCAGCGCCGCCGCGTCGACCACCACGGCCGGGTCTCCGCCGCAGGGATCCGTCAGGGCGTTGCCCGTATCGACCAGGCCGCGGCAGACGGCCGTGCGGTCACCGACGGCGATCTCGAGCACGCAGGTGGGCGGCCGCAGCAGGCCGGGGCGAAAGCGGTCCCGCAAGGAGCCGCCGACGGCCAGCGCCCCCCCGAGTGCCAGGACCGGCGCCCACCACGGCACCCCCCCCCAACCGGATGCCCCCATCGCCGCCAGCGCCTGCGCCAGGCCCGCCGCGAGCGCGCCCGCCCCGTAGAGGCAGCCGAGCAGCCGCAGCAGGGCCCGCGGCGGCAGGGGACCGTAGGCGCACCAAGCCATGCCAGCGGCGGCGCAAACGGCCCCGGGCGGTGAAAACAGCAGCGGCACCGGCCACAGGAGCGCCCCCAGCGCATACACCCCGCCGAGGGCTGCCGCGGCCAGCAGGCGCCACCCCCGAGCCTCCAGTCCGGCGAGTCGTCCGGCCACCACCAGGAGTGCCAGATCCCCCCCGGCGTTCATTGCGAAAAAGAGGTCGGCGTAGACGCGCACGCGCAACCCTCCCGCCGCCTCCCGGCCCTCCCCCCCGGGGATGGTCGGGGACTCGCTGTGCTCCCGTATGCTCGTGGCGCGCGGATTATAACGGGCCCACCCCTCCGGACCGTGTCGCGCCGCGGCGGGCGCCGGGTCCCTCCAACCGACGCAGGCGCTCGATCCGCGCCACCGCCGCCAGGACATCCGGCCGGAGTTCGGCGACGATGTGCAGGCGGCCGCCGGCGCGGCGGGCCAGTTCCCGAAGGTAGTGCTCGTTGGGCTCCAGGCCGATGCACGAAAGGGCGATACCGGAGCCGCGCAAACCGGCCGCCTCGGCCAGAGCCTCCTCCAGCGGACTGCCGCCGGCGGCGCTGACCGTGGGAATGCCGTCGGTCACCAAGAGAAGCAGAGCGCGGCGCGCATGCGCCTGGCACAGATACTGCCGCGCCGCGGCCAATCCGGCCGCGAGCGGGGTCAAACCGGCCGCGACCACACCCCCCAGGCCGCGCTCTGCCGCGGCGTAGTTGCGCGTCAGCCCGACGGCCAGCACCGCGCCGCGCTCCTGGAAGGCCATCACCGCCACCCGGTCGCGGCTGGTCAAAAGCAAGTGGCGGGCCAGCATCTTGGCGGCGCGCATCCGCCCGCCCTCCATGCTGGCCGAGGCGTCCAAGAGCAAGCAGAGGTCGACGCGGCGCGGACGGTGGCGGCGGCGCACGTGGACGTCTTCGGCGCGGACCGCACGCCCGCGGCCGATCCCGCCGCCGACGCGCGCGGCCGCCGCCAGCACCGTCTCCGTGACGGCGACCTCGCCAAGCCGCTCCCCCCTGGGCAGGCGCATGGTCCGCCCCGGCCGCTTGCGTCCGCCGGCCTGCAGGGGGCCGCGGCCGACCGCGACGTGCCCGGGAGGTCCGGCGATGTGGCGGGCCGCCGACCGCATGGCCAGTTCTACCTCGCGCAGCCTGCCGCCGAAGGTGCCGCGTAGCGCCTCGCCGCGGCCGGTCAGGGCCCAGAGGCTGCCCTGCGGGACGGCCAGACCTTCGCGGCAGAGGTATGCCACGGCGTCGCGCACCCGGGGCCCGCCCCATCCCGGAAGCCGCAGGGCGCTCAGGTGCGCCGGACGCCCCAAGCCCTCCAGCAGGGCCCGCGCCGACTCCACACCACCCAGGTCGTCGGCGAGCCGGGCCGCCACCGCCAACAGGGCGTCTCCGTATGCGCGGCCCGGTTGGGGCTCCCCCCCGGCCGCGCCCCCCGGCGGCTCCGGCTCGGACAGCCAACTGTCGGTCAGTGCCGCGTACGCATCCAGTCCTTCGTCGGCCGGGCCGCGCGCACCGGCCCGCAGGCACAACACGCGCCGCGGTTTGCGCGGCTGCAGCCCCACACCGGCGGCGACCCGCTCAACTGCGGCCACCAGATAGAAGCAGAAGGCGAGGTCCGCCCGTTCCAGCCGGCCGGCCAAATGCACATGGCCCCGGTGCGCGGCCAGCACCCCGGCGCGCCGTCCGCCCCGCAGGCTGCCACCGATGCGGCCGCCCCCCAAGGCGGTCTGCGCGTCGAAGTTGTCTGGCGAGATGGACGCACCGCACCCCGGAAAGTCGGCCTGGTACCAGCCGAGGGCGGACAAAAAGCCCCGGGCGACCAGCGCGGTCGGCACGGACCCCGGGGCGTGGAAGACGTCCAGGTGCAGAATCTGCCCAGGCTGGCGGCGGCGATAGAAGACCTGACCGGCGTCCCGGTCCAAGAGCACGGTGACCGCGTCGGGGTCGGCCGCCGAGAGCAGGTGCACCCTCAGGCTGGCGACCGCCGACTCGCCGACTCGCACACCGCGCGCCAGGGCATCGCCCATCCGCTCGGCGGACTCGCGCAGCGCACCGAGTCGCTCGGCGGGAAAGGTACCGGACACCGACGGGTTCAGCCGGCACCGCCGCCGCGCCCAGCGCCGTCGGCGGAACGGGAGGGCGTCCACCACTCCGCCGGGGGCAGGTCGGGCAGGAAGCTCGCGACGCTGCGGGGCGCGATGGGCGGCAGGCCGGCGGGATCGGCCAGCGCCGGCCACCTCTGGGCGGTCCCCGCCAGCCCTGGGCCGGCCGCGGCCGGCCCGGCGTCGGAGTCCGCCCCGGTTCTGCCGGACGACGGCGACCCAACG
>JAJZXK010000051.1 GCA_021806565.1 Bacillota bacterium
GCGCGCGGTGGCGATGCTCGCCGGCGCGGCCGACGCGGCCAGGGCGGCCGCGGCCCTGGCTCTGGCCTGGCCGGGCTTGCGTCTGCTGTTACCCCATGCGACGCTGGGCGCGGCGGGCCCGGATCAAGGCTCGGAGCAGGGGACCCGTGGCGGCGCCTGGCCGGACTGACCTGCGGCGGCGGCTCTGCCGCAGGTGGTTCGTCGCAAGGGGGTTCGCCCCGGCGGAGGGTCCCGGTTCGCCCGGGCCCGCCGGTCCAGGCCGGTCCACGGCGCCCGGAGCGGCGCCCGGCCGTCCGGAGCCGATGAGGGTGCCGGGACCGCGGTCTCCTTTCGACACTGGTGGCGACGGCGGGGGGGAGGCCTGATCGCCTCGGGCGACGGCAGGCCGAAGCGCGGGCGGCTGAAGGTCTTTTTGGGCTTCGCCGCCGGGGTCGGCAAGACCTACACCATGCTGGAGGAGGCACAACGCGCCCGCGCCGCGGGCGTGGATGTTGTCGTCGGTTATATCGAACCCCATGACCGGCCGGAGACGCGCGCGTTGCTGCAGGGCCTGGAAGAGGTTCCGCCCCGCCAGGTGGCCCGCGGCGGCACCACCTTCATGGAACTCGATGTGGAGGCGGTCTGCCGCCGGCGCGCCGCCGTGGTGCTGGTCGACGAGTTGGCACACACCAACCCGCCGGGGTCGCCGCACGCCAAGCGGTATGAGGATGTCCGCGCCATCGTGGCCTCCGGCTGCGATGTCTGGACGACGATGAACATCCAGCACCTGGAGTCCCTCAACGACCAGGTGTCGGCGATCACCGGCGCCCGCCAGCGGGAGACCCTGCCCGACGCCTTCTTGCGGGAAGAGGCCGACGAGGTCGTCGTCGTCGATCTGCCGCCCGAGGAACTGCGCGCCCGTATCCGCGAGGGCCGCGTCTATCCGCGCCACCGGGTGGCGGCCGCGCTTGACGGGTTTTTCCGCATCGAGCACCTCACCGCGCTGCGCGAGTTGGCCCTGCGCGAGTTGGCCCGCACCATCGAGGAACGCCGCGGCGACGGCGGGACGGTCACCTCGCCGGCGATTTCGACCCGGGTGGCCGAACGGCTGGTGGTGCTCGCGGCGGGCAGGTCCGGGGACGAGCGCATCGTCCGCCAGGGGTGGCGCGTGGGCCGCAGCCTGCAGTGCGAGACGGCTGTGCTGCACATCGTGGCCGAGGGGGCCCCCACCGACGGGGCGTGGCTTGCCGAATTGCGGCAGATCTGCGCCAACCTGGTGCTGCCTCTGCACATCGAGCAGGCGGCGGGGGGCCGCCACGGTGTGGGGGAGGCGGTGGCGGGGTATGTGCGCATCCATCAGGTGACGCACGTCCTGGCCGGGGCCGCGCGCGACCGGCGCCTGCCCTGGCGCGGCTCGACCCTGCAAGAGATCATGGACCGTCTGCCATGGGTGGACTTTATCGTCGTGGGCGATCCGTCGCGCCGGGTGCTGGCCAACCGGAGGGAGAACTGACGGTGGTGTGGGCTTGGGTGTTCGTTCTGGCGGCGCTGGCCGGTGTCGCCGGCTACGTATTCGGCCGGTGGAGGGCGCCGGCGCCGCGGGGCGCGTGCCCCTGGCGCCGACCGCTACTGCTGGTCGACGGTGACGCCGCGCATCCGCCGCTGGCGGCGCTGGCGGTCGCCTGCCGCCTGCTGCCCCCGGGCCAGCCGCTGCCGGTCCTGGCCCCCGTGCGCCTGCCGCTGTCTGTGCCGTTGGACGCCCCACCTGGGGAGGAAACGGAACGGGTGGCGGGGTTGCTCTCCCGGGTCGAGCGGGCGGCAGGGGACCGCGGGGTGGTGGTGCGCGGCCACCTGTGCCGCGGGCGCACCGTGCGGGCGGTCCTGCGACAAAAGGTGGAGGAAATCGGGGCCGACGTCGTGGTGCTGCAGGGATCCATGGCGCGGCTGGCGGAGTTGGTGCCCGAGGTGGGCGGCGCGCAGCCGCTTCTGGTGCCGGAACGACCCTGACCGGCGGGCGGCGGATGGCGATGCCGGTACCGGAGTGGGGGATGGGGATGCGCATTGTGATCATCGGCTGTGGCCGCATCGGGGCCCATGTGGCGCGGCAGTTGGCGGCGGCGGGCCACACCGTCAGCGTGGTGGACCAGGACGCCGTCAGCCTGCGGCGGCTGGGCGACGACTTCCCGGGCTGCACGATGGTCGGGACCGGCTTTGACGAGGCGGTGCTGCAGAAGGCCGGGGTGGCCGACGCCGAGGCGGTCGTGGTGTTGACCAACGTCGATGCGACGAACTTCATGGTGGCTCGGGCCGTCGTCGAGTTGTTCGGTGTCCGGCGCGTGACGGTTCGGGTGAACGACCCGGAGTTCAGCGCGGTCTTTGCGGAACTCGGGCTCAAGACCGTCGACCTGCCCGACCTGATCCTGCAGCGTGTGGACGAGCTCCTGGCAAGCGACGGTTGACACCGGGTCGGAGGGGGCGCGGGTGCTTTGTATGTGCTGATCGTCGGCGGCGGCAAGGTGGGCATGCACGTCGGCCGGACGGTGCTGGAACAGGGACACGAGGCGACGGTGATCGAGCAGCGACTGGCGCGGGCCGAGGTGCTGCGCGAGGCCTTGGGGGACGTCGTCGTCCTCGGTAACGGTACGCTGCCGTCGGTGCTCGAGTCCGCCGGCTGCGGGCGGGCGGACGTGGTGGCGGCGGTCACCGGCGACGACGCGGTCAACCTGCTGGTGGCCGTGCTCGCCAACCGCCACTTCAAGGCCGTGCGTAGCATCGTCCGCCTGAACGACCCGCGCAACGAACGGCTCTTCCGGCTCTCCGGCGTGGGCGGCACGGTGTCATCCAGCGCGATCCTCGCCGAACTGATCGAACGCGAGGTGGCCGCCCAGCGGGTTCGTACGCTGCTGTCGTTTCCGAGCGGCGGTGTCGCGATTGTGCAGGTGGACCTGTCGAGCAAGTCGTCGGTGGCCGGGGCGCGGGTGCGCGACGTTCCGTGGCCGCGCGGCACGCTCTTGGTGTCGGTCCTGCGCGGTGAAGAGGTGCTGGTGCCCGAGGGCGCCCTGACGGTGCGGGCCGGCGACCGGCTGCTGCTTCTGGCGCCCCCGGCGGTGGAGGAGCAGTTGCAAACGCTTTTGGCGCCCGGGGCGGATTGAGCCGGGAGGCTTCGGGCGGGGTGGCGGCGTAGGTGGGGGTGTCAAGCGGGATCGGGACTCCGGGGGGCCCGGGCGCGTCGACGTCGGCGCTGCGGTGTGGTGCGTGGGAAGGGTGGCGAGGGCATGGGATCGCGGACGGCACCGGATCCACGTCCGGAGTGGGAGCAGGAGGACGAACGGGTCGAGCCGGAGTTTCGCCTGCGTGAACGCGACCGGCGGCTGATCCGGTCCGGCGCCGGCGCGGCCACGCTCAGCGGGGGGCTGGCCGGCGTGGTCCTGGGGCCGCTGCCGACCGCCATCGTGCTGGTGGTGCGCGCCGCCATGGGCGGCGGCTGGCACGTCGACCACTGGGTGCATAACCTGTTCATCTACTCGGTGCTGGCCGTTGCGGCCGGCTTGCCGATGGGCTGGCTGCGTCGGCGCAGCTGCCTGGGGCACCGCTTCCGCATGGTTCCCATGGCCGGGGTGCGGGCCGGGGCGGACACCTGGCTCGGGATGGCCGTCATCGACCTCATGCTGATCATCTACGTGATGGAGGACGGCCTCGGCCTGCTGCTGCTGTTCACCGTCTGGGGCCTGATCTGGATCGGGCTGCTCTACGACCTGGTCTGGGCGGCCGCCCAGGGGATGCTCCTGGCCCGTTTCTGGCCCGCGCCGGCGGCCTCGGCGGCGCCTGCTCCGGTGGTGCGCGGCTGACCGCCGCCGCTCACCATTTGTCCAGGCGCGCGCCGTCGGTCGCCAGCCAGCTCTGCACCGCGGCGATCTCCGGAGTACCGAAGTGCAGCACGTCCACCCCCTCGTGGAGGGCGAAGGCGGCGGCCGTGCCGGCGGCATCGCCAAGGACGCAGAGGTTGGGCGCGGCCCGCAGGGCCCACCAGGCGCGGGACTCGATGCGCGCCGCGTAACCCGGCACAAGCAGGTTGGTCACCGGAGGCACCAGCACGCAGTCCAGGGGCAGGTAGGTCGGGTTGGCCGCGGCCGCCGTGGTGCGCAGCACCTCGCCGTGCGTATAGCCGGCGTTCTCAAGCCAGTGGAAGCCCAGGCCGACGCGCCGCGGGTGGTGGCGGGCGTCGATCCCCTCGTGGGGGTTGGCGCCCGCGCCGGTCACATCCTCGACGCGGACGGAAAAGCCCTGGGCCGCCGGACCGATGGCGTGGACCGTCTCGCGCAGGCAGAGCACCTCGCCGCAACGGACCGCCCCGGCGTTCTCGACGAGGCGCACCTCCTCCAGGCCCGGGAAGCGCCGCAGGGCCCCCAGCAGGTCCGAGGATCCGGCCAGGACCCGCGCCTCCGCATAGGCGCTGTCGATGTCACGCGTGCTTGGCAGCGCCTCGGGTTCGGCGCCGGTGTCGTAGGAGCGCCGCCGGCCGTCCACGTTGTAGACGTGGAGCGCGGAGACCCAGAACACCCCCGGGGATTCCTCCCATGCGCGCGGCGCGCCGATGCGGAAGCCCGGGTGGGCGGCGGCGAAGGCGGCCAGGGCGCTGTCGCCGGTCGCGATCGGCCCGCCGCCCCAGAAGGTGCGCCGCGTCCCGCTGGGTGTGTCCAGGGCGGCGGTGCCCCACAGCGGTTTGCCTCCCGCGTCGTGGGCCGCCGCGAGTGCGGCCATGTCGACGTTTTCAACCGCGAACAGCAGCGAGGCGACCATCTGGCGCGCATCGGGGTCCCAGTCGGAGCGGCCGAGGCTGAGGGGCACCTGGGCCAACCGCGTCAGGCGGCCGGTCGCCGAACCGTCGATGAAGATGCGGCCTGGGATCTCCTCCGGTTCACCCGCCAACACCGGCCCCTGATCCTCCTGGGCCAGGGGTCGGACGCGCACGGCCGCGATGCCGGCGAACGGGCCCGGCCGGGGCTTGCGGGTGCGTCCACCCCGCCCGCCCGTGGCACCCGCGGGCAGCACGGCTTCGATCTCGTGTGCGGCGAGCACGCGGACCCCGGCATCGGCCAATTCATCGCTCAGCGCGGCGGCGAAGGCCCCCGGGCTGTAGATCGGGCCGGTTTCGGAAAACCAGGTGGCGAAGCTGCCGGCCTGCGGCAGGTCACGCCGGCCGCCGTGGGACCAGTAGCGGTGCTCCCAACCGCACAGGCCGCCGACGGTGGCGATGCCGCCGGGCGCGCCCTCGGGAAAGATGAGCACCACCTCGGAGTCGTCGCCGCAGCGGCGGGCGGCACTCAGGGCGGCCGCCACCCCGGCGAGTTCGCCTCCGTAGACTACGATGTCGGCCATCGGGGACACCTCCATAAGGACACCGGCGCCCGGCGTGGTGCCGCGATCGCGGCACCGACCGGGCGCGACGTTAGGGTGTGCGCGCGCGCGCACTCGAATCCACGAGGGCTGCCCGCAGCAACGCGGCGGGATGGCGCATCCATTCCGCGCCAACGCGGCCCGTTCCTGCGCCCCGCCGGGGCCGGCGACCCAGCTAGCCCGTGGAGGCGAAGGCCCCCATGCTCAGGGCTGCGATCAGTCCACGTGCCGTGGCGAGGTTCGTCGCGGCGGGGATGGCGCGGACATCGCACAGCCGCAGGAGGGCTGAGACATCCGGTTCGTGCGGGTGGGCGGTCAGCGGATCGCGGAGGAACAGCACCATGCCGATGCGGCCTGAGGCAATCTCGCTACCGATCTGCTGGTCGCCGCCCAGCGGTCCGGAGAGGTAGCAGTGAACGTCCAAGCCCGTCTGTTCGGCGACCAGCCGTCCGGTGGTGCCGGTGGCGACCAGTTGGTGGCCGGCCAGCACGGCGCGGTGTTCCTGGGCGAAGGCGAGCATCTGCGGTTTGAATTTGTCGTGGGCGATCAGTGCGATGCGCAACGTTGCTCGTCTCCCGTCCGGGCGGAATGGGGGGCCGCCGCCTGCTTCCGTAGGCAGCGTATCAGGCCGCCGCTGTCGTTGCCAGGCCGGGTGCGTCCGGCCCCGCCACGACCAGTTGCGCGGGGCACCCCCCGCCGCCTGCCGCCTGGCGGTGCGGGGGCGTGCCGCGCCGCGGAGCGGGTGGGACCCAGTGGGGCCGTCCGACCGTTGGTATTCCGCGGCAGTGGGGGCTATGATGGTGGGCGGTCGCGTGCCCGGCCGGGCCGGCGGCCGCAGCCACGACCCCCCGCATCGGCGGGGCTGGCCGCGCTGCAGTCCGCGGCCGGCCCGTCCGGCCGCATGGCGGGAGTGAACGGAGTGTCCAAGCATCAGGTCGGACTCGTCGGGCTCGCGGTCATGGGGGCCAATCTCGCGCGCAACATCGAACGCAACGGCTTTTCCATCGCGGTCTTCAACCGCACTTGGTCCCGGACCGAGGCCTTCTTGCAGGGGCCGGCGGCCGGGGCGCACGGGCTTTCGGGCTACCGCGAGATGGGCGAGTTCTGCGCCGCCCTGCAGCGCCCGCGCCGCGTTATCGTCATGGTCCAGGCCGGCGCACCGGTCGACGATATGATCCAGCAGCTGCTGGAGCACCTGGAACCGGGTGACACCATCATGGACGGCGGCAACTCCTACTTCCCGGACACGGAGCGCCGCGAAAAGGAATTGGCGGCCAGGGGCATCCACTTCCTGGGCACCGGTATTTCCGGCGGTGAAGAGGGCGCCCTCTGGGGGCCGTCGATCATGCCCGGGGGACCGCGGGACGCTTACGCCTCGTTGGAACCGGTGCTGACGCGCATCGCGGCCCAGGTGAGCGACGGGCCCTGCTGCGCCTACATGGGGCCGGGCGGCGCGGGCCACTACGTGAAGATGGTGCACAACGGCATCGAGTACGGGGACATCCAGTTGATCTGCGAGGCGTACGCCGTGCTCAGCCAGCTTGCCGGCCTGACGGCCGGGGAGATGGCCGAACTGTTCGCGGAGTGGAACCGCGGCGAACTCGACTCCTACCTCATCGAGATCGCGCACAAGGTGCTGGCCTATGTCGACCCCGAGACGGAGCGGCCGCTCGTGGATCTGATCCTGGACCGGGCCGGCCAGAAGGGCACCGGCAAGTGGACGTCCCAGGAGGCCCTGGACCTCGGCGTGCCGATCCCGACCATCGACGCCTCTCTCTGGTCGCGCAACATCTCGGCGCGCAAGGACGAGCGGGTCGCCGCCTCCGGACGCATCGCCGGCCCGACGGCCAAACCGGTGGACCCGGCGGAGCGCAAGCGGTTGATCGCCGCGGTGGCGCGGGCCCTGTACGCGTCCAAGGTGGCGTCGTACGCCCAGGGGCTCGCGATGCTGGCCGCCGCGTCCAAGGAGCACGGCTACCACCTGGACCTGATCGAGATCGCGCGCATCTGGAAGGGCGGCTGCATCATCCGGGCGCAGTTGCTCAGCCGCATCCAGGACGCCTACCGCCGCGACCCGGCCCTGGCCAATCTGCTCCTGGACCCCTACTTCAGCGAGGTCATCTCCAGCCACGAGCAGGACTGGCGCCACGTCGTGGCCACCGCGATCCAGCACGGCGTGCCGGTGCCGGCGACGGCCGCCTCGCTGGCGTACGTCGACGCCTACCGCAGCGCCCGCCTGCCGGCGAACCTGCTGCAGGGCCTGCGTGATTTCTTCGGGGCGCACACCTATGAGCGCATCGACCGGCCGGGGAGTTTCCACACGCAGTGGGAGGCGGCCCGCGAGTCCTAGGTCCTGGGCGGACCCGCGGGGCGGGGGCGGTCGCCCCCGCCCGCCGGCCGGTCCGCTATGGCGCGAAGCTGAAAGCCTCCTCGTGGCGTTCCACCTGCGTCGGGTGGTTGGCGTCGTCGACGAACACGACGACCGGTTTGAAGTCACTGAGTTCGTCCGAAGTGAGGTCGGCCTCGGCCAGGATGATGACCTTGTCACCGGGCGCGAACAACCGCGCCGGTGGGCCGTTCAGGCAGATATCCCCGCGACCCGCCGGTCCGGGGATCACATAGGTGCGCCACAGCGAACCGTTGGAGCAGTTCGTGATCTGGACCATCTGAAACGGCAGCATGTGGGTGATCTTGAGCAGGTCCTCGTCGATCGTGACCGAGCCGATGTAGTTGAGGTTGGCCTCCGTGACCGTGGCACGATGGATCTTCGCGGTGCACATGCGGATCGTCACCGGGTCGTCCTCCCTACTGGTTTCCGGATGGGACGCGCCTAGCCGGCGCGCCGACCGTTTCCAGGAGGCTTTTTCCCTCCTCCACCCATGCAGTCTCCCACCGCCCGCTCGGCCCGGCGGGCCGACA
Organism: Bacillota bacterium; assembly: GCA_021806565.1. GTDB lineage: Bacteria > Bacillota > Sulfobacillia > RBS10-35 > JAJYVN01 > JAJZXK01. The sequence goes on from JAJZXK010000051.1 coordinate 8,296, forward strand.
GGGAAGATATCTTAACCATACCCCCCGCGCGGCGCTGTCGGCAATCCCATGTCGGTCTAGGCCGGGTGCGGTTTGTCTTTGCTACCCCCTCCTGGTATACTGGGCGCGGTTGCGGGCCCCGCCGCCGCGTCCCGGGAAGACGTGGCGGCGAGGCACGCGGATCGTGCCAAATCGCGCCGGCCCCAGGGCCGGAGCGAGCGGGGGAACCGTTTTCCGGGGCGAATGTCGCCGGACGCCGGCCATGCGGCCGGTGCGCAGCGACAGGGGCACCCTCGCCCTAGCCCGTCAGCTCACCCCGCCGGCATTGAGGGGTGTCGTGTGCCCCGGTCGGCCCGGCCGATGGGTGCCGCGCCCTTTCCACCCGTGCCGCGCCCTTTGGCGCGGACGTTGGAAGGAGGTCGCAGGCGATGGGTGCTCGTGTACCTTCATGCGTCCGGTGTCCGGCCGGCGCACCAGTCGTCCATCCCAACCTGCCCTCCAGAGTCGCGCCTTACGCAGGGCGCGCATAGGAACCTGCGGGAAAGCCGCCCCCGGCGCTCGGCCGAGAGGGGCGGCGCCACCACGGCGTGCGCCGGGTGGTCCCGCGGCGAAAGGCGGGGCGTCCATGTCGACCCAGACCCAAATGGCCAAGGCGCAAGCCGACGCCGCCACGCTGCAGGCGGAGGCGCAATCGACGGATACGGTCGGCAGCGGGATCAGCGGCGACGGTCGCTGGCACCGGCGTCTGGTGTCTTTGGTCGTGGCGGCCTGCCTGGTGGCCGTCTGGGCGCTGGTGGCGGCGATGCACGTCTTCAGCCGGGCGTCGCTCCCCACACCGATGCGCGTGGTGCACGACTTCGTGCACGCCGTGGTGCGGGGATACGGTGGACACTCCCTCCTGGCCCAAGCCGAGATCAGTATCGAACGGGTCGTGGTCGGCTTCGTCGCCGCCGTGCTCCTGGGCGTGGTGGTCGGCATGCTCATGGCGATCATTCCGGTCGTCCACGACGGCATCGACCCGATCCTGCAGTTTCTCCGCCCGATTCCGCCCCTGGCCTTCATCCCGCTCCTGGTGACCTGGTTTGGTATCGGCGAGTTGCCGAAGGTGCTGCTGATCTTCTTTTGCACCTTGCCGATCGTGATCCTCAACACCCTTTCCGGTGTGCGCGGTGTCCAGGAGAGCCGGCTGCGGGTTGCCCAGTGCCTGGGCGCCACGCGGTCGCAGATCCTGCGCCACGTCATCCTGCCCTCCGCCCTGCCGGAGGTTTTCACCGGGATGCGCGTCGGTCTGGGCGTGTCCTGGACCTGTCTGGTGGCGGCCGAGATGGTGGCCGCATCCCGCGGCTTGGGATGGATGGTGCTGCAGGCAGGACACTATCTGCAGTCGGGCATGATCTTTGTGGCGATCATCAGCATCGGTGTGGTCGGCTTCCTGATGGATCTCGCACTGCGACTGATCGAGCAGCGGGTCGTGCCCTGGAAGGGCAAGGCCTGAACCCGACGGGCTGGATGGGAAGCGGCGTCGGGGCCCGGCCCGGCGCAGAACGTCTCCGGAGGTGGTTTCTCGTGCAGGGTGGTAGTGCCGGAAACGGACGCGCGCGGCGTCTGTCCGGAGTGCTGGGTCTGGGTCTGGCGGCGGCGGTGGCTCTGGCCGGTTGCGGGGCGTCCAAGTCCAGCACTTCGTCCACATCCCCGGGAACTTCGGCCTCGTCCCACGCGACCGGCAAGACCAAGTCGGCGTCCGGCGCCGAGCCCAACGTCGTCATCGGCTACGAGAACGCGCCCGACCCCGAGATGGTTGCGATCGCGCAGCATGACTTCGCGAAATACATGCACGCGCACGTCACGATGAAGTACTACTCCAGCGGGCCCGCGGCGCTTGCCTCGCTCGCATCGGGCTCGCTCCAGTTCATGACGGTACTGGGCAACCCGCCGGTGGTCACCGCCATCGCCCACGGCGTACCGCTCCAGGTCGTGTGGGCGATGGAGCAGTATACGACGGCCGAGGGCCTCGTGGTCCGCAAAGGCCACCACTTCAGCAGCCTCAAGAGCCTCGAGGGCCACCACGTCGCGCTGGTCCAGGGCTCGACCTCGCCGTTCGTGCTGTCGGCCGCGCTCAAGGCGGCCGGCGTGCCCGCGAACAAGGTGACGTTCACGAACATGACGCCGCCCGAGATGGTCGCGGCCTGGAAGCGCAAGAGCATCAACGCCGCCTATGTCTGGGTGCCGTTTTTCAGCACCATGGTCAACTCGGGCGGTAAGGCGCTGATGTATGACAAGAACGAGGCCACCTCGGCGCCGATCTTCAACCTGGCGGTGGCCAACCGCAGCTTCGTGAGCAAGCACCCGCACATCACCGAGGGCTTCATCAAGGCCGAGGCCGCCGGCTACGCGAGCTACAAGGCGAACGCGAACGCCGCCTACAGCGCGATGGGTAAGCTCAACCAGATCAGTGCCAGTGAGGCCAAGTCCCAGGCGTCCGGTCTGCGCTTCATCAGCCTCAAGGGCCAGCTTCGTTCTTCCGGCATGGGCACCTCGTCCACGGTGGGCTCTTCGCTGGTGACCAAGTCTCTGACCTCCGCCGCCGCCTGGCTCAAGGCGTCCGGCGCCATCCGCAAGGTGCCTTCCAACCTCTCTTCCTACGTCAACCCGAGCTTCGCCGAGAAGGTCGCCAAGTCCGGGTTCAAGGGCTGAGTCGCCGGTCTCCGGCTGGGGCGGGTCGCGCCGCCCCCGGCCGGGTGATCGCATTCGAAAAGGGGGGGACGGCATGATCCAGATCGAGGGGGTCCGCAAGGTGTTCCCCGGCCGTGCCGGCAACCCGCCGACCGTGGCTCTGGAGGAAATGCACACCCAGATCGAGGACGGTCAGTTCATCACGGTCGTCGGCCCGAGCGGCTGCGGTAAGACGACCCTGCTCAACATCATCGCGGGCTTTGAAGCGCCCACCGTCGGTACCGTGCTGGTCGACGGCCAGCCCGTCACCGGCGCGGGCGCCGACCGGGCGGTGGTCTTCCAACAGGCGTCGCTGTATCCGTGGCTGAACGTGCGCGACAACGTCGCCTTCGGGCTCACCCTCAAGCACGGCAGGCGGAGTGTCGACCAAGGGCGCGTGGACGAGATGCTGGAGATCATGGGTCTGGCGCAGTTCTCGCGCCACGCGCCCTACGAACTGTCCGGCGGTATGCAGCAGCGCGTCGCCATCGCGCGCGCCCTGGTGGTGCAGCCGAAGATCCTGCTGATGGACGAGCCGTTCGGCGCCCTGGACGCACAGACGCGCGGCGACATGCAGTCCTTTCTGCTGCAACTGTGGCGGCGGCTGCGCCCCACGGTGCTGTTCATCACCCACGACGTCGAGGAGGCCATCCTCCTGGGGGATCGGGTGCTGGTGATGACGCCGCGCCCGGGTCGCCTGGCCGAGGAGGTCGTCGTCACGTTGGACCGGCCGCGGGAGTACGCGATGGTGCTGACGGACGCCTTCACGCTGCACAAGCGCCAGATCCTGCGCGTTTTGCGGCCGGATCAGGCTGAACTGCATACCGGCTGATCTCCCCGCGCCGATTGTCCATACGGTCCCATCCACTCGGTAGGGACGGTTGAGCGCGCTATGGGGCGGATTTTGTCGTCATTGCGAGAGGAAAAAGCCGGTGGAAGCAAAAAAGATCTTGTGCCTCCGGGTGCGACCGGAAGTGCCGTGGGCCCGAGCCTGCGGCGAAAGGGAGATGCGGCTTGACCCGCAAGGAGCTCATCGAGGACGTGTCCCGTAAGACCGAGCAACCGAAGGCGCGCGTCGCCGAGGTGATCGCGGCGGCCATCGACACCGTGGGTGCCGCCCTGGTCAGGGAGGAGCGCGTGCAGATCCACGGTTTGGGCGTGTTCGAGACGCGCATGCGTGCGGCCAAGGTGGGGCGCAACCCCGCCACGGGCGAGTCGGTCACGGTGCCGGCCCAACGCGTCGTCAAGTTCCGGCCCGCCCAGGACCTGCGCGATCGGGTCGCCCAGGCCTGAGGAGGCGTTGCGGTGGGCCCGCGGGGGCCGGTCACCCGGCCCCCGTAGCGCAGCCTGCGACCCGCCCCACCGACCAAGGATCAGGCATGCCGGTGTTGGAGTTTTGTCAGGGCATCCTGGCGTGCCTGCTCGGCCAACGTGCGAGACGCCGGCGGTTCCTCAGCCACAGCCTCAGCCTCAGCGGCCACCGCGGTGGGTGCGTCCCAGAGTTCGATCGCCGCGCCGACCACCGCGGGGTCGAACTGCCCGCCGGACCCCCGGCGAAGTTCGGTCAATGCCTTGGCCATTGAACACGCCGGCCGGTATGAGCGGCCGCCGATGATCGTGTCCAGGGCGTCCGCCACGGCGACGATGCGTGCGCCGACCGGTATGTGCCGCCCGTGCAATTCGTCGGGGTATCCGTGGCCGTCATACCACTCGTGGTGGTGGCGGACGATCGGCGCCAGGGATGCCAGCGCGCCGGCCCGCATCAGGATCCCACCTCCCACCGCGGCATGTTCCATCATGGTGGTCCGTTCCTCCGCGTCGAGGCCGGACGGCTTGTGCAGGACCCGGTCGGGGATGCCGATCTTGCCGATGTCATGGAGCAGGGCGGCGCAGGCGATCTGCTCGGCCGCCTCTGCTGGAAGCCCCATGGCATGCGCCAGTTGGCGGCTGCGGTCGCTCACCCGGTGCGAATGCCCGAATACCGCATGCTCGCGCGCGTCGGTCAGGTCGGCCAGCAGTTGCAACAATCCCTGGGTTTGCCGCGCCGGAGCGGACAGGTGTGCGTCGATCGCACGGTATAGGGTGAGGGCCAGCCCCGCCGTCAACAGCGACTCGAAGGCGATGATACTGAGGAAGTATAGGTGTTTCGCCGCGGTGTGCGAGGGGATGTACTGATCCGGCAGTGTGCTGACCAGTGAGAGCGCGATATAAGCGAGGAGGATGCCGCACACCCGTAGGAACAGACGCCGCCTGCCGCGCCGCCACTCCCAGTTGGTCACCTGCGGCGGCAGATGGCGATCTTTTTGTCGGCCGGACACCGCCGACATCCCCCTCCTTGGCTTATCAGGCCGACCACCCAGCGGCGGTCCACATCCATCCTATCGTGGTTCCGGGTCCTCCAGCGTAGGCCAAGCTGGGTCTCCTCTCGGGCCGAGTACACAGCTTGCGTTGCGGTGGGTGGCCATCCATCCAAGGTCGCCCGTCGTGGCGGCCCGCGGATGGCCGATCCGGATGTCCACATATGGACGCCCGGGGTGATGATGTAAACGCGACTGGATGCACACCACCGCCGCGGAAGCCCGGCGCCGGTGCGGCACGAGCCGCGGCGTCTCCGCCGCGGATGGCCCAGCGCAGCGTCTCTGGCAAACGCCATCTATGGCCTCCTTCAACGGAGCCGCGGCGTCTCCGCCGCGGATGGCCACGGCCCTTACGCAACGAAGCCTTCCCAAGCGCCCTTCAACGGAGCCGCGGCGTCTCCGCCGCGGATGGCTGCCGCCGGCGGCCGGGACCACGCAGGTCACAACCCTTCAACGGAGCCGCGGCGTCTCCGCCGCGGATGGCCCAAGACCAGTGCTCATGCGCCGTCGTCCTCATCCGCCTTCAACGGAGCCGCGGCGTCTCCGCCGCGGATGGAACCGCCTGCATCGCGGTCTTGCCGCTTGGCAGTACCCTTCAACGGAGCCGCGGCGTCTCCGCCGCGGATGGCGGGACCGACGAGCGCCTGGTGGCATACCGCGGCGACCTTCAACGGAGCCGCGGCGTCTCCGCCGCGGATGGCCGGGGGAGGCGCGGAGGATGGCGACCGCTGAGGTGTACCCTTCAACGGAGCCGCGGCGTCTCCGCCGCGGATGGCCAGGGTGGAACAGCGGCCGGGTCGCGCCGTTCAGCCTTCAACGGAGCCGCGGCGTCTCCGCCGCGGATGGCCGTGCATTGCCAGGGGGTGTGGGGGCTGTACGTAAGCCTTCAACGGAGCCGCGGCGTCTCCGCCGCGGATGGCCATGAGCACGAGCGGGCTCCCGCGAGTAGTCGCCGGCCTTCAACGGAGCCGCGGCGTCTCCGCCGCGGATGGGCCGGAGGGCGCGCATTTGGGCGTAGGTCGGCACCCCTTCAACGGAGCCGCGGCGTCTCCGCCGCGGATGGCGGTCATGGGCGGCCTGGTCGTGCTCGACATCGCCGGCACCTTCAACGGAGCTGCGGCGTCTCCGCCGCGGATGGCTGATGTCCTCCGGGCAGGTGGACCCCAAGGTGCTTCCTTCAACGGAGCCGCGGCGTCTCCGCCGCGGATGGATCATCGCCACGGTCGTCATTTGGGAGCTTCTGACCCTTCAACGGAGCCGCGGCGTCTCCGCCGCGGATGGCGACCAACACGACCCCGCCCCCGACCGGGGGCTCATCGGCCTTCAACGGAGCCGCGGCGTCTCCGCCGCGGATGGGCGGCCGGAGGGGCCTGGGCGGGGTCCGTGTACCTCCTTCAACGGAGCCGCGGCGTCTCCGCCGCGGATGGGCAGGTACTGGTACATGTTCCATCCCGTGGGCTGGTCCTTCAACGGAGCCGCGGCGTCTCCGCCGCGGATGGCCCAGCCGATGCTCCGGACGCCCGGTGGGAGGCGTACGACCTTCAACGGAGCCGCGGCGTCTCCGCCGCGGATGGGAGGGCGGTCGACGCCGCCCTCGGTTCGGCCTATATACCTTCAACGGAGCCGCGGCGTCTCCGCCGCGGATGGCGGCGGAAGTCTGTGGCTTCCTTTCGCGTGAGACACCTTCAACGGAGCCGCGGCGTCTCCGCCGCGGATGGTGGCCGCGCCGAACGCCGGCAACGGCGATTGCGCGTTCCTTCAACGGAGCCGCGGCGTCTCCGCCGCGGATGGAAGTGATGTCGTTCACCAAAGGCCGCATCACTTTGCCTTCAACGGAGCCGCGGCGTCTCCGCCGCGGATGGGCAGAGGGGGGCGAAGAGCCCCCTTTCCGGTTGGCAGCCTTCAACGGAGCCGCGGCGTCTCCGCCGCGGATGGAAAGGCCGATTGTCTGCCCCGATCCGCCTAGTGGATCCTTCAACGGAGCCGCAGCGTCTCCGCCGCGGATGGCTGGCTACGGCGCGTCGGCGCTGGCCAGTCAAAACCTTCAACGGAGCCGCGGCGTCTCCGCCGCGGATGGTCGGTGTCGCTGTTGCGCGGCTCCAGGAAGAAGTACCTTCAACGGAGCCGCGGCGTCTCCGCCGCGGATGGGTACTATCGCCAGGCGCTTGAGCGGTCGGCAGACCTCCCTTCAACGGAGCCGCGGCGTCTCCGCCGCGGATGGGGACGCATCGCCGCTCGCAGACCCTGGGAACACTCCTCCTTCAACGGAGCCGCGGCGTCTCCGCCGCGGATGGCGCCCGAGTGGCTCCGCAGGATCGGCGCCGATATGCCTTCAACGGAGCCGCGGCGTCTCCGCCGCGGATGGTCCGGGGACGGGTGCGGCCGTGCCCATCGCGCTCATCCTTCAACGGAGCCGCGGCGTCTCCGCCGCGGATGGGGGCGAGGGGAAGTATCTGAGTATCAGGGACACCCCCTCCTTCAACGGAGCCGCGGCGTCTCCGCCGCGGATGGGGGGCGGGGTCATGTTGGAGCCGTAGGTAGCGTCGAACCTTCAACGGAGCCTTCAACGGAGCCGCGGCGTCTCCGCCGCGGATGGCAGGAGGCCCTGCGGATGCCAGGGGGGTCCAGGCGCCCTTCAACGGAGCCGCGGCGTCTCCGCCGCGGATGGCGGAGGATGCAGTAGGGGGTCGGCCGTCTCATGGGCCTTCAACGGAGCCGCGGCGTCTCCGCCGCGGATGGTCACCCCCCGGGGGGCGTAGCCTTCCCCGGTGGCGCCCTTCAACGGAGCCGCGGCGTCTCCGCCGCGGATGGGTGTTGCTCGGCGTGAGCAGGGTCTTTGACGTCAACCTTCAACGGAGCCGCGGCGTCTCCGCCGCGGATGGGCCGCCCCCTCGCAGGCCAACGGACAGAATCGATGCCGGGTACGAATTCGAGAGGTGGTGTCCGTTGACCTTCTTGGACACGCGTCTTGACCTGACATGAAGCCCGGGAGGGCTTGGGGGCCAACGCATGCGAGCACCACCACGCCGCAATCATCTGATGGGCCGCTCGCCCGCGTGGTGGCCGTCATAGGATCGTCACCTCGTGTCGGGTACGTCCATAGGGCCGTCCGAGCGCTGTGATGGCAGTGGCGGATTGACCGATGCGGATGAAGAGCACCTGATCGTCCGTCGGGTGGAGGATGCGTTTGAGCGTCGTGCGCAAGCGAACCTCTTGCTGGTCGTCGATATTGCACTCGAAGACGGACAATTGAAGGTGCACCCCATACCCACGCATGGTCTTGAAGACGCGTTGCAACTCGGGGTCGCCATCTTCACTGGCGCGCCAACGCAGCCATACCCACGCATGGTCTTGAAGACGCGTTGCAACCGCTTTGGGTCGCTTATGTCGTAGGTCACGATGTAGCGGGTCGAAGTATTGGTCATCTCACCGCGTCACCACGGGATGGTAGCGCGGGATTTCTCCGGTGAGATAGCGGGCCATCAGCCTGGCTTGCAACTCAAGCATGCGGCCGTAAGAGAGCCGATAGCCGAACAGTGGATGTGTCACCTCTTGGTGCTTGCGGCGTTCGTAGGCTTCGAAGAAGGTTGCTCTGCCCGAGGGACTCAAGTTGCAGGCGCCGATACTCCCCGCCGATATGAAGTCGCTTGGGCCCACGCTGCGGTTGTTGATCAGGCTGAGGACGACGGAATCCGCGATCAGGGGGCGGAATTCTTCCATCAGATCGAGGGCCAGGGCCGGCTTTCCATGGCGTGGCTGATGATAGAAACCGAACATCGGGTCCAGTCCGGTTGCATAGATGGCCACGGTCAAATCCTTGGCGAGCACCGCATACGCCAAGGACAGTAGCGCGTTGACCGGATCGCGCGGGGGACGGCGGTTGCGGTGTTGAAAGTCTGTGATGGTGATGTCGCCTTTCAACATGCCGGAGAAGTGTTCGTAATACAGTCGCGCCGCCGCGCCCTCGATACCGAGCATCTCTTGGAGTGCGTTGGCGCGGCCGGCGGCGTCGCCAAGTTCGGTCAGGCGGTCGGCCACTTCGTCCGGCAGGTTGCGGTGGTTGCGCCGCAGCAGGGTGCGCTGGTTGCGAATCTTGCCGACCATGATGCTGCGTGCCAGATCGAGGACGGTCTCGGGGTTTTGAAAGCGCAGGAACTGCTGACGGCGCCATTCGATGTTCTTGGATGGCAGCCCATGGGCGATACCGTAGAAATAGCCGCCTCCAGAGAAGTAGACAACGGGGATGTCTTCCCGCAGCAGAGCATGCATCGCCTGGGTGGTCACCTGCACGGATCCGAACAGGCAGACCTGACGCAGTTGGCCCATGGGCATTTCGCCGAGTCTCTCATCCCGGTTGCGGACGGTCAGCACGTCGCCGGACTTGCCGACCGTCGCCCCCTGGGTCTGTACATACAGAACCCCCAGCCGATCGTCTGCCGGCACGAGCCGCCGCAGAGGGGTGTTCGGCGGATGACCAGCGGCGAGGGCAGCCGTTTCTTCCGGAAGGCAGATGGGGGCCAGGGAGCAACGGACACAGCGGGCGTCGTCCTCCAGTGGGGGCGGGATGGTGGAGCCTGGACGGGTGAGCGCCCTGGCTGCCGCGACCACCTCGAGCGTGCGGGCACGCAACCCCACGGTGAAGTCGACGACGATCTGTTCACGGGTGCCCCGATACCAGAGGGCTCCGCGGGGGGATGCCATGCCGCTTGCCTCGAGCAACAGCCCCTGCGCGCATACCTGCACCTCGTCGGTCATCCAAGTCCCGGAGGGGCCGAGCCGGTCTGTGCGGGGATATCCGGGGGGTGGGGGGGATCCATGCTTGAACTCCACCGGATACCACACTCCGTCGGCGTGCTCCAGCACATCCAACCTACCGGTGATGCCAGTTCCCGGATCCGCGAGGCTCACCGCGACCGTGCGCGGTGGAGGCCGATCGTCCGGGGCCTCGCGCCTCCGTATCGGACGATCCTGGGCCTGGTGTTCCGCGCTGCCTTCCAGAGTGTCGGCGGACTCCCGGAAGAGTCCGTCGACGAACTCCAGATAGAAGAGGCGTGGGCAATAGGTGAACTCGTTGAGCATGCGCACGGGCAACGGCACGTCGTCTTCCTCCACGTGCTCATCCCCCGACCGGCCGGAATAGACCCAGACCGAAGTGCGACCCCGTTCCGGCCACGATGGGCCCATGGACCGGGTGGTCGAACCGCAACTCGAAACCGAAGGCCCCCGCGATCGGTTGCGGTTGGCGGTAGCGTCGACGCTCGAAGGCGATCCACGGGTGGCTGCGGCCAGGGCCCTCATGCCGCTCAAGGGGTAATAGTTCGGTAAGGCCCTTCAGCCGGCCGCGAAAGCCAAGCTCCCGTCGCAACTGGGCTTCGGGTGACTCTGGATCCGGCCTTCCACCTCGCCGTCCCTTCGGATGACGCGATAAGACAAAGGGTGTCTCGGAGCGCCAGATGGTCGATGGGCCGCGCAACGGGGGGGGTAGCACCTGCTCGCCTCCGGTGCCGAGCAGTGCCAAGCCGACGTGGATGGGGCGGCCTCTGTCTTCCGGACGGTGCAGGACCTCAAGGCTGCACGCCGCCGCCACCTCGGACGGGGTGAGACCGCCCGGCGTCCAGATGGTGAGGTGGTCCAATCGTCCATCGCCGTCTTCATCCGTGGGCAGATAGTGGCTGTGGGTGTGCTGGCTGGTCGCGGGGCCGGCGGCGGTACGTCCCGAAAGGCCTTCGCTGAGCGTCTGGTACCCTTCCCGCCGGCCGAACTTTGCCATCGTCGCCGCGCGCGCCAGATCCCCGACGTCCAGGGTTTCTGTGATCGCGGGCAGTGGGCTGCCGGGCGTCGGCGCGGGGCAGAGGGCGAAGCGGATCACCTTGGCCGCTGGGCTCGGTTGCACCGCCGGGATTGTGACGCCGCTGCCGACGAGGGTGGGCCGCATATACGCGACCCAGTGACTTCCGGGCGGAGTGTGGACATCGGCCCGCCGGCCCGAGCGCAACTCGTCCGTGTCGACCATGAGTTGGGCGAGGGTGATGGTGTCCTTGGCGCAGAGCACGTTTACCCGCTCGAATTCTACGTCAACCCGGTCGCCCGGGAGGCAATTGCACGGACCGGGCGATTCTGATTCAGGTCCGGAAGGCAAGACGCTCGCCTGGCACCACGATTCCGCCCGGCCGAGGTAGGGTAGCGGGGCGACCAGGCGCTGCAGCAGGGCCTGCGTCGGAGCGTTCAGGTGGACGTCCGGCCAGACGATGTCCACACCGTCCTGTCCTTCGGCGCGACCCAGGGCCACGAAGGTGTCAAACGCGAGCGTCGGCTTCTTCGCCAGAGGCATGTAGTGCCGGGTGTGGCCGATCCGGGCCGGTGGCAGCCGGAAATGGGGCGGCACCGTGAGGGAGCGTAGCAGGGCGATTACATCCGCCGCCGGAACCTGCGGACAGGTAAGCCGCCAGACGGCGGACAGGGCGCGCAGCAGTCGCCAGGGAGCGGGCGGCCATTCCGGTTGGCCCTCGTTGACGTGGGCACCCCACGGAGTGGCGTGGTAGCGACCAGCGGTGAACGTGCAGCGCACGGCGACCATCGCGGCTTCTCCTCCCCACGTCAGCGCTTGGGTTTCTTGGCCTTGGCGGTGGCGCCGTCCGCGATGGACCGTTGCAGGACCGTTACCGGTGGAGATGCCCAGTGCGGAGCGCAGTTGGCGATGGCGATGCGCAGTCGATGCTCCAGGTCGTCCTCACCGGGGACATCCAGCCCGGCCGGCGCGGTGACCCGCAGTCCGTCCGGGCCGATCTCCAGGTCGCAGGCGGTGCGCAGGCGCAGCCCCGTGCGCAGGAAGCGGCGGATCTTCCATAGCGCGAGGACCGCCAGCAGGACCTCGGCCTCCTGTGGCAGGCTATACGAACGCAACATCGCCACATCGAGGGTGAAGTAGGCGCGGATGGTCTGCGCCACGTACTCGATCCGCGCATAGGGCACGTTGCCATAACCCTGAGACGTGTCGCCACCGGCGTGGACCCGGTCCAGTTTGACGCCGCCGCTGAGGGCTTCCCGGACGTTGACGGCTTCTATGAACCCCGAGAGGATGCGCGTCAGGCGCGCACGGCCGTCGAGTTGCGTGAGAAAGACCCCGTGCAGGACGGCGTTGGGGTCATAGTGGAACGCGGCCTTGGCGATCTTACGCGCATCCACGATCCCGACGCCCGCTCCATCCTCGGCCTCCTCTCCATCTGAGGACTCGCCTTGGGCCGGCGCTCCCTTCTTGGGCTTGCTGCGTTGGGGGATGGAGCTTTCCGCGCGCAGGATCTCCTCGAACGCCCGGCCGCCGATCTGCCCGTGCATAACATACGGGGAGTTGAGGCGGTGGGCTTCCAGCAGGCTCGCCGTGACCCCGGGGCCCTCGCCGTCCCCCTCGAGTTCGACGCGCACGTACGGCAGCCCCTGGAGCGGTGCGACCACGTCCTGCGCGGCGGTATCCCAACAGACGGATTCCAGGCGGTTGGCGACGGACTGGGGGGACTCGACCAGCAGCATCTGCGTGTCGCCGCCGTCTGCGCCACCGGGAACACGGTAGGTGGCCGGGCCGAGGTCCGGGTAACCGGTCGGTTGGAAGCGCTGCCCCTGGGCCGGATGGAGTTCGACCTCCAAGCGCAGGCGGTCGGATTCCAGGACGCGGGTCAGCCAGTCGGTGGCGGACATGGTCTCTGCCTCCTTTATCTCATTGGGCCGGGCTGGGCCTCGTCGCGGCCGGGTCCGGGCGGGTCGGACAGATACAGGACGAGGCTCTGCAGCCGGCGGGACGGCGCCAGCGGTACCAGCAGGGCCGCCGGGATGCGCGCGACCACGTCCGGCGGCACGACCCAGCCCGGATCCGGGCCGGGCAAACGCAAGCGCAACCGATGTGCCCGCAAATGGCGGGCGGCGGATCGCGCCGCACCGGCCGCGTCCCGCGCCCGCAGGCGCGGGAGAAGGTCGGCGGGGGGGAGGACGGAGACGTTCCGGTCGACCGGCCAGGGCCAGAATGCCTGCTTCATGAGCACATACGCCCGGCACAGGTCCGAGGGCGGTTCTTCGCCCGGCTCCCGCCGGAACGGCGCGTCCTCGTGTCGGATCAGTGCCACCGCGACCAGGAGTTCGGCGAGCAGTGCCTCGTCCAAGCGCCCGTTGAGCAGTGCATGGACGTCAACCACCTTCGCGGGGTACTGCGAGAGGAGTGGCATCCGTGCGAGGCCCGCCTCCCGGGTCACGCGCAGGCGCCGGGATAGGACCGCCTCCAGGTTGCGAAAGAGCGGTAGGTCCGTTTCCCAGGCGACCGACTTGGAGCGGTCATCCCACTCCCAGCCGCCACGGGAAGCGGGCCGGACCGGCTCAAGGTGCGCACGCAGGCCGGACACTCCACGGGCCGCCTGGATGCCCGCGATCGCCACCGCCAGCCGCCATTCGGCGCCGCCCGCCCCGGAGACGGCACAGGCGGTGAGCCAGTCCGCCCGAAGGCGGAGCGGCCGCAAGCCGCGTCGTTCGCGCGCGGCCGCAACGACGTGCTCCGCCGCGCCGAGCGCCGCGAGAACCCGCTGCAGCCGCCGCGTGCGGTCGGAGTCTTCGGCGGGAATGGCGCACGCCTGGTAGATGGCCGATTCCAACGTCCGCCACGCCGAACGCCAGGTCGCCGGAGCCTCTTTGCGGGTGGCCGCGTCCTGGAAGCGCTCGACCCATCCGCCATACTCCGGGTCCTGCAGGACGTCCGCCCCTGGAAAGGAGCGTACCGGTACGCGGGCGAGGTTGACGGCCAGGAACGAGCGGCCGTTTCTCTTCAGCAGGCCGGTTCGCGCGAAGGCTTGGATACCGCGATCGACGCCGAGATTGACGACGGCCTCGGCGAACTCCATGCCGCTTCTGGCCTGGCGTCGCCCCCACTGCGCGCGGCCTTCGGCCAGCAGAAACTGCATCTCGCGCCAACTGGCCGGGCGGTCCCAGAGGGGCAGCCAGACCTCGGCGCGCGCCTGGGCCGCGTCCGCATCGGCCAGGGAGCCGACGGGACTGACGTCGACGGTGAACGGGAATGCGGCCAGGCGGCCGCCGGCCTGGCTGCGCAGTCGCCGTGCTACCGATCCCGCGAAGGCGATGGTCCCCTCCATGGTGAGGATGTAGTCCCAGGGGTTGACCGTGGCCGCGCCGTCGTAGCCGGCGGACGAGTTGCCGGGGCCGCCGACCGCCCCCGGGAAGAACTGGCCGAGCGAGGCGTCGCTGTAGGCCAGGGGGTCGGAGGCGTGCGCGAACAGCGCCTGATTCAGATTGGCGGCACTTTGGCGCCGGCGCGACGGATCGAGCGCCTGCAACTGTTGCATGAAGTTGTTGCTGAAGTCCAAACGACCGTCGTTGCCGCCCGAACCCAGTAGCGGCATGTAATTCGGGGCGTCGCTGGTCAGCACCATGCAGGCGTCGAGCCAGGGCAGGGCTTCGTCGGGTAGCGTGGCGCGCAGCCGCCGCAGCAAGATCGGTTTGATCTCCTTGTCGGGCTTACCGCCTTGATCCAGTTCCTCCAGGACGCACCGTGCCGTGCGGATGGCCCGCCGATACGGTTCGAACCGGGGCAGAGCCGAGGCTTCGATCGTGTTCAGGTATTGCTGCTGGTCTTTCGGATGGAATCCCGATCCGCCGTTCCACGGCGAGACGGCCGGGGTCGGTACATAGGCATCCAGGAAGTAGTCGATCAACCGCGCAGCGTCCAGTCCGCCTCCCTCGAGTACCAGGTGATCACCACGCCAAGCCCCCCGCACGCCGGGCATCGCCGTGCCGACAAGGCGCAGCACGGCCAACGCCTTGAGGTAACTCGCCAGGGGGGCGGGGCTGCACCCGACCAGCACTAACTGCCCGCCGTCAGGCTCCACGCGCTGCACCCTCTTTGCCGGCGTCGTCCCGCTGCGTCTGGTCGCCTCGAGTCCCCACGGCGGGGGGAGGGCCATCGGCGCGCGCGTCGGCCGCCCGCAGCAACGCCTCCAGATACGCGAGGCGGAAGGGTCCCCAATCGAGCGAGTCTCGTAGTCCAAGGGAGCGTTCGAGCCAGGACGGCCGTCCGGCAGCGTCACAACCCATCTCGACGAGGCCCATCTGTAAGCGGCCTCCGGGCACCGTGACGCCGGAACCCAGGTCGATGACGGGTGGCAACGCTTCGGTGACGTCGTCGGCACGGTCCGTCGCCGCGACCTCCTGGATGCCGAGCACCCGGCGGCGGCCGCCCTGGATCTCGTCCGGGAAACTCCGCACCGCGAGGCGGACTTTGCCGTGGTGCGAGAGCACCAGGTAGGCGGCCAGGTCGGTGGCCGCATCGTGGCGCCATCCGTGGGCCGCCGCGAATAGCAGCAGGCTGGCCCACTCATGGCGCAGGTGCTTGCGGCGGTGGCGAACTCCGCTATTGGGCGCCTTGGCCCACAGCGTTTCCGGCCGGTCGGCGGCACCACAGCGCCGCATGGTTTCCTGGAACGCCGGGTGTGCCTTGCCGGCGTCGTGGTAACGGGCGGCGAGGCGCAGGGCCTGTACAGCTTGCGGCGACGGGAACGCCCGCTCGAGCTCTGAAAGGATGAGGTCTAGGCGATGGCATACTCTGTCGGTGTGTTCGGCGATCGTCTGCGGAGGGGCCTGAGACTCCAGGTCGGTGGCCGTGCCGTCCGAAGCGCTGGTTCCCCGTCCCGCCGTAGCGGGCGGGTGCACGACCGGGACCGGCGCGGTGCGCGGATCACCCGTCCAACCGAGATCGACATCGTAGCCGCCCGCTTCAGTCGAATACAGCAGGATGTGTCCGGGCCGCAGGTCGTTGGGGCCGACCGCGACCCATGCATCCTCGAGGTGGTCGTATCTGCGAGCCGACACTTCACCCCGCAGCCGTTTCACGAAGGCCTGTGCCTGTCCGATGGGTACGGGGCACAGTTCGAGTGCGTGGGGCGGGGGGATGTCCGGCGGCGGGCCGGCCAACGCGCGCCAAAAGACGAAGACATCCCGTGCCCCCTCCGCCTGAATGAAGCGGGAGACGTCGAGATCGTTGCCGCTGAGATCCGGGGCGGTGTCAAACAGACCCATCAGATCCGCTCGGCGCAGCACGTGGCCGCCCGCCATCCGTGGGGCATCCGGGGTGAGCGCCTCCGGGGCGACGGTCTGACCTTCGAGCCCCGACAGGCGGTCCCTGGCCTCGTGCAACGCGGCGTCCGTGTACGGACCGCGCTCGCCTTCTTTCAGGGCCAGGACATCCATCCAGTGGACATCCGCGCCGTTGGGCGCGGCGCCGGCCCGGTTGCAGCGCCCGAAGCGCTGCACCAACGAGGACCAGGGCGCCAGGTCGGTCCACAGGGTTCGTGCGTCGATGTCGACGCCGGCCTCGACGACCTGCGTGCAGACGGCGATGCGGCCGCCGGCCGTGAGGGGCTCGGTGAGGCGGTCGCTGAGAGCCTGTCGCTCCGAGGTCCGAAACCGCCCGTGGACGAGCAAACGCTCGAACGCGCCGCCGGGCAGGGCCCGGTAGACGGCGGCGGCGCGTTCGGGTGTGTTGCAGATGACCAGCGTCAGGGTCCCGGAATGGTGTGACGCCGTCACGGCCTTTGCCACGGACGCCGGCGACGGGTCGTCCCGAAAGGCGTGCAGTCGTTTGGGTGCCTGCAAGCGTCGTCGGAGGGCGGGCTGCCGGCGGTCGTCCTCTCCCAACGCCACCAGCCGCAGCCCCTCGGCGGGGTGGTCGACGGTGTCCAGCGATTCGCGGTGGAGCGTCGCGCTCATCCACAGAGTCTGAGTCCGTCCATAGTACCCGAGTGCCCTACGCAGCCCGGCCAGTTGCGCGGTGGTGGAAAGGCCGTCCTCAAAGAGCTGTACTTCGTCGATGATCCACAGGCAGTCGTTGTTAAGTAGGCCGAACTCCTGGGGCCAGCGGTTGCGGGGGCTGGCGTAGCCGCGGTTGAGCGTCCGGCTCAACAGCATGTCGGCCGTGCCG
The DNA here is from genome assembly GCA_021806565.1 of Bacillota bacterium. Classification (GTDB taxonomy): domain Bacteria; phylum Bacillota; class Sulfobacillia; order RBS10-35; family JAJYVN01; genus JAJZXK01. The sequence continues at coordinate 25,312 of JAJZXK010000051.1, forward strand.
ACCAGAACGGCCGGGGCTTCGGGGGCGAGCCACCAGCGATTCGGATGTTCGCCACCCATGACCACGTGCACGCCGATGGCGTCGCCGCAGCCGTCCCGCTCCAGCCACTTCTTCACCTGCGCCGCGACCTGGGTGACGAGGGTGCGCCGCGGCAGGCAGTACACCAGCCGTCGCGGCGTAGCGCCGCCGACGGGTTCGGGTGCGTGGCGCAAACGCCACAGCCACGCCAGGACGACCGCGGCCGTCTTGCCGCATCCCGTGGGCACGGCAAGGAGTTCCGGCAACTCGTCGGCCAGAGCGAGCGACGTCTGGTAAGGATAGGCAGGAGTGTCGGTCAGTCCCATGAACCATGCGTCGTGGCGCGGGTCGGGTGCATCCATCGCAGGCTCTCCTTCCCAGGCACGCGGTCAGTATGTCCCTCACGGGCAACGCCGTCAACCCCCTCTTAAACTCCCACTACTTAGGGAATACGATTACGAACAGCTTTTGGAGCATCCACCGCCCCAGGCGGCGGATGCTCTCAATGGAGCCGCGCCTTGTATGGCGCGGAGGCGGGTCACGTACCACCCACCACACGGGAGACGATTACCCTTCAACGGAGGCGGGCCGACGCTCCCGCAGCATGACCGACATAGATGATACACGTGGGGGCCCGTCCCTTTGCGGTTTTCCTGTCGGGCCGTCGAACCTCAGCGCCCCCTCGGCGGCATCGCATCTTCCTACCCCTATACCCCTCATCGTTCCCCACATTTTTTCGACGCGAGGCAGTACCTGGAAACTGCGCCAAGGTGGCGGGTTCGCCGAAGGCCATCGCGAGCCGGTGGGGGTAGGTCCATCTGGGGCTGGGGTGCTGGGACGGACGGTAGGATGGACCCGATGACCCGCCCATAGAGAAGCGGCGCCTTCAGGC
>JAJZXK010000186.1 GCA_021806565.1 Bacillota bacterium
CGCCTACACCGACCCGCCCCGCCGCTCGTCCGCATAGCCTCCGGATGCTCCACTTTTTCGCCCTCGAAATTATCGACAAGGGGTCCCGTCACATGCGGAAAGGGTGACCCGAGGCCCCCACTATGGGCGGCGAACCGCGCGTGCACATGCCGCGGATGCGCAAGGAGGCAGCATTCCGGGGGAGGGATCAAGACGTCTGACCGCACACCGCTGCAGGAGGCCGCATGGGAGCCCGCCCTGCAGGCGATGTTGGCACCCCAGGAGCTCGTCGTGCAGTCATGGAAATCTGACCTGCACCTTGACGGCACCTACGGAGAAGCCTGGTGCATCTTGACATCCTTGCGCGTGCTTGCGTGGGATGGGCCGTCCCCCGCAGGGGCCACCCCCCGTGGAGCAGATTTGGCAAGCGACTCGCAGTGGCACGTTCGGCGCCTATACGGCAACAGTTTCCTGGTGGCGGAACAGGATGGCCTACAGGTAGAACTGTGCCGCTTCTCGCAAACCCTGCTGGACACGTTTGAGTCCGCCTGCGCTCAGATCGCCCGGGCGGCCGCCGCTGCTCGCAACCAGCAACCAGACCGGGGTGCTCCACGGGAACACCGCAACCTTCGCTGCCCAACGTGCGGCAGGGCATTTCCGCCCGGATCCGATTCCTGTCCGTTCTGCGTCGACCGCCAGGCGGTTCTCGCCCGGCTGCTGCGCTATCTGAAGCCCTATGGCTGGCGAACCGTGCTCGTACTGACCCTAACCCTGGCCAATGTCGCCGCCGGACTCCTTGGGCCTATCCTCGGAGGCGATCTCGTCGGCGTCATTCAGCGCAGCCAAGCAGCGGGAACGCCAGCCGCCGTACACGCGGGCGAGGTATCGCTGCTGCAAATCGTGGCCATCCTCGTAAGTGCCGGCACATTCACTGCGGTGAATAATATGGTACTCGGGTACCAAAACCGCTGGCTAGGGCAAAAAATCATCGAGGACATGCGCACCGAAGTGTATACGCACCTGCAGGGGCTCGCCTTGGATTTCTACAATAAGAAGCGCACCGGAACCCTGATCACGCGCGTTACCGGGGACACATCTCAGCTTCAGACGTTCCTAACTCAGGGCGTGCCCCAAACGCTTGTACAGGTGGCCACCATCGTCGGCGTCATCGTGGCACTAGTCGGGATCGACTGGCGCCTCGCCCTGATCGGGCTCATTCCCACTCCCATACTCTTTCTGGCAACCCGGGCCTTCAATCGCGGCATCCGTCCGGTCTACCGGCGTATCTGGACGAGGTTGGCCAGCGTAAATGCCATCATCGGGGACACGATTCCCGGAATCGTTGTCGTCAAAGCGTTCACCCGCGAGGGCGAGGAAGCCGGCAAGTTCCGCGTCGGAAACCGCCGAGTCTTCACTGCCATGATGGCGGCGGCCATGCGTGAAGTGACCTTCTATCCCTTTCTGGGTTGGATGGTTGCTATGGGGGGCGCTGGCATCTGGGCCTACGGGGGATATATCGTTCTGACCGGCGGCGCCCTGTCTCTCCCAAGCCTCGTCAAATTCATCGGCCTGATCGGGGCGGTATACGGCCCCGTGCAGGCGATGTCCCAGGTCACGGGTCAGGTGATGCAAGCGGCGACCGCCGCGGAACGCGTCTTCGAGATCATGGACACCCAGGGCGAAGCCGGCCAGTCCGGCCAGCATATACCTCCACGTCTCATCGGCGGTCTCACGTTTGACCATGTCTTTTTCCGCTATGGCCCGGAGGAAGAAGCGCTACGCGACATTCAACTCGACATCCGACCAGGCCAGACGATTGGTCTGGTCGGCCCTTCCGGGTCAGGGAAGTCGACGCTCGCGCAACTGATCCTGCGGTTTTACGACGTGTCTGAAGGCCGGCTACTGCTCGACGGGCGGGACATCCGCGAATACGACCTTGCGTGGTTGCGACGCAACATTGGCATCGTGCTGCAGGAGCCCTTCCTCTTTCATGGCACGATCGCCGCCAATGTCGCGTACGGCAAGCCGGATGCCACCCAGGCAGATATCATCCAGGCGGCCAAGATCGCCAATGCTCACGGGTTCATCATGGACCTGCCGGATGCATACGACACGCTCTTGGGGGAACGCGGCGTGGGCCTCTCCGGTGGACAGCGGCAGCGTATCTCCATCGCGCGGGCCGTCCTCAAGGATCCGCGCATCCTAATCCTGGATGAGGCGACATCCGCAGTCGACACCGAGACGGAGGCACTCATCCAGGAGGCCACCAGCAGACTGATAGCCAATCGCACAACGATCGCCATCGCGCATCGGTTGTCCACCCTCCGCGAGGCCGATGTTATCGTGGTTATCGAGGACGGACGGATCTCCGAGGTCGGCCCTCATGCCGAACTACTCGCAAGAGACGGAACGTTCGCGAAGTTGTGGCGGATGCAGACCGAAATGAATGAGCGCGCGAAGGACGTCTTGCCGAGCTTGACTGTGCAGACCGCCAAACGGTGATTTCGCGTCCCTACCCGAACCCCCACCTAGGGAGGGTCTGAACCGTGCCCGACACGGAGCGAACGCAGACCGACCTGTTCCTTGACCCGGCGCAGATCGAAATCGGGCGCGACGAGGCGGGCCTGTGGTTGCGCCTCCCGGCCGATACGGCGCCACGGCGCATCAGCTCCGTGCGGCCATCCTTTCCACTGTCGACCGGACCTGAGTTCCTCGCCTTTTACCACCGCCCCGCCAGCGATACCGGATTGACCCCGCCTCCAGAAGAGGAAATCGGCATCCTACGCAGCATCCACGAACTGCCAGAACACGCACAGGATCTGTTGGCCAGCGAGGTGGCCCGCGTCTACTTCGTGCCTCGCATTTCGCGCATTCTCACTATCGACGAGGCATTCGGCATCCAATCCTGGGACGTCATCACCGATCGCGGTCCGCGCAAGTTCGAACTGACCGATCGCAGCAACCTGCGCGTATTCGAACCCTACCGCTTGGTCATCAAGGACGTAGACGGCAATCGCTACCGCATCGACGACGTGCGCCTCCTGGATCGGCGCAGTCAAAAATGGCTGGATTTGCAACTCTAGCGCTAATCAGAAAGAACCGAACGGGTGAAGAGGAGTATTACCCTCTCACCCGTTCGGTGTACAATGCAATGATTCTCCGCAAAGCCAGTATGCACGATAGCTAAGCAATTAGAACTTCGACCCCGGCATCCTCTAGCTCGGCCACCGCCGGAGGTGGAACCTTCGCGTCTGTGACAATGGTATGCACTTCGCGGAGACCGGCGATCGAGCAGAAGCCGACCTGGCCGAACTTACTGCTGTCGATGAGGAAGATCACCCGGCGTGCCGCACGAAGCATCTTACGCTTCAGTTCGACCTCCAGGTCTGAAGCATCCGTGGGTCCCTCACGCACAGTGATGCCGCGGCACGAGAGGAACACCTTGTCAACGTAATATCCCTCAAGCGAACGCTCTGCGATCGGGCCGACAAAGGACAGGTTGTTCTGGCGCAGCGTCCCCCCGGTACTCATGACCTGGACGCCCTTTTCTGCAAGTTCCATAACCGTGGTAACGGAGTTCGTCAGGACCTTCACCTGCATGTGTGGCAAGGACCGTGCGAGTTCCAAGCAACTCGTGGAAGAGTCCATGAGTATGGACTCTCCTTCCGCAATGAGTTCCTTGGCCAGATTGGCGATCCGGCGCTTCTGTTCCAGATTGCGCGTCTGACGCTTCTGGAAAGAGAGTTCCATGGCTCGCCCGCTCACACGCACGGCGCCACCGTAAATGCGGCGCACCACACCATCTTGCTCCAGATGTTCGAGGTCCCGACGTACCGTCTCCTCACTCACCTTGAAGCGGCCACTGAGGTCCGACACCTTCACCACATTACTGCTGTCGAGCATGCGCAGGATTTCGGTGTGCCGATCCACTGGAAGCATCCCTATTCACCTCCTTCGCGCCAACGCATGCAGGCACGGCGCAGATCGCGCGTGTCGCGGGACCCAGGAGGAGGCGCCCCTTCCCGAGCATATGTGTATTTCCCCCGCACCGGTCATTTCCCTGCCCGATTGGGAAACGCCTGGAATGCCGGTCGGGCGCGTATTGCAGGCGCTATCCCCCACACGCTCCCAGGACGCACAAGAGGGCCGCAACGCGGGACTGGCTTGATTGCGAGGCGATTTCGTAGATATTCGTAACGCGCACCAAGGGGGTGCGACGTGGATCGGCCGTGCTCAAGACGAGCCGGTAGCACACGGCACTGGCCACCGCCGACAGCGTGAAGTTGACAGCAATCGGTGCGGCTTTCCACGTTGTGCAGTCGCCGGTCGCGAACTGATACGCCACGGCCGTACCCAAAGGAAGCCGGACCCCGTCCTGACACACCCCGGGCGTTATGCAGGTGGCGTCCTCCACTCGCAGTTGAGTGACGTGGTGCCCCACAACCAACGACCTGCTCTCCACGACAGAGCGTGCGCGGTACGCGGACCACTTCGCACCCGTCCATCCCAGTAGTCGCTCCCACTGCATGCCGCCGGCCTTTGCCTCGGCGTACCTCCACCCGTCTGGGCCCGCGATCACCACTCCGGTCCCGTTCCAGCCAATGTCGATCGCCCGCGGTGCGAAGCGCCCGGGCGGAACGGTGCCGGACAGTCCGGACAGGGCCACAACTCCGCTCGACCCGTACGCGTACGCGTTCAAAGCACGCCGCGTCGTAAGCACCCAGTACATCCGAGTCCGAGGGGCCATGGCCACTCCGACGACACGGCCACTCGCCGCCGTAGTCGGGTCCCATGAAGGTGCCGCAACGTAGCGGGCGCCGTCCCAGGCCCACAGTCGCACGGACCGCCCGCTCCACGTGGCCATCACCTTTCCATCAGCATCGGATGCCACACCCAGGTTGTTCGTCAGCCCGCCCACCCCGCCGGGCACCTCGCGCAACGCCGATCCAAGGGGTGCCAGGATCTTCACGGTTTGGGCCGTAGCCGCCAATATCGTAGAACCGGCTGAGACGGGGCCTGCGGCCAACCCCCGCACGCCGCGGACATGCGCCCCGGCGACGCGCACCACCGGATGCAGTCCCCCGCCCGCAGTCAACCCGTAGACCCCAACCCGCCGACGGGTGGCCACGGCAAAGGAACCGCCACCGTTGTGGGTGACGGGATTCTAGGTCCGGTTCCGGGCTGAGTTGACGCGAGGCAATGTGCCTCGGCATGAGAGGGGCCTGGGGGCGACGAACGTCCCCAGGCCCCGCCGTTGGTTCCCACTCCCAGAACC